>NZ_JBGCUC010000001.1:0-408593 GCF_043420595.1 Erwinia plantamica | reverse complement strand
TCCTTCAGCAGGCTGGTACCTCCGTGCTGTCAAAAGCCAACCAGGTTCCACAGGGCGTTCTGTCTCTGCTGCAGTAATCTCGCACGACACGTTTCGTCGACCCGGCTACGGCCGGGTTTTTTCTGTCTTGCCCACATAAGATGGCGCGGAGAAAAAGTATGAATCGTCTTTTAATTACTATTGATCAACTTAACCGGCTAACTGATACAGAAACGACCCTGATGGATGTGGTCGAGCATTTTCACGCGCAGGGCTGGCAGATTGACCTGGTCACGCGACTGGTGGAAGGCACCTATTTACGGCGGCTGAAGGCGTTGCAGCAAAGCGGCAACGTGCAGTGCTTTATGGAAGATGAGCATCCGCTGGCGGCCCACTACGATTTGATCTGGATTTGCCAGGGCTACATGAGTCTGAAAATGATCTCGGCTCTGCAGAAAGGCGAAATATCTGGCGTTTGCGTTTTTCAGCACTACTACGCCTATGCGGACCAGGACCTGCCCTATGGCGCGGCGCTGGAAAACAAACTGGCGGCCTACAGCCTGGCCGTTTCCGCCATCTCCTATGCGAAACTCGCGCTGAAAGGCATCGATCAACGCAAACTCCATATATTTCCTCTTTCCGTTAGCGACAGCTTCGCTCAGGTACAGCCGCAGGCTATGCCGCCGCTGTCGCGCATTTTGCTGATCTCTGAAGAACAAAATGACGCCATTGGCGAGCTGCGGACGCTGCTGGCCGCGAAGGGCATCAGCCTTGACCATATCAACGCCCGACGTCGCGAGGTTGAGCTGACGCCTGAGTTCCTTTCCACCTATCAGCTGGTGATGGCACAGACTCGTCCGGTGGTCCAGGCGCTGGCTGCCGGTGTCCCTGTTTATCTTACCGATACGGTTTCCGGCGCGGGCTATGTAAACGGCGAAACGCTGGAAGCGGGGCTGGATTCGCATTTCCTTGCCGATTACGGCAGTGCACCGCATCAAAGCCCTGAAGAGTGGGTACAGGATATCGTTGAGCCTTATGCCGATGCCTGGCAGTGGACGCAGGACTTCCGCGAAGAAGCTTTCCGGCAGTGGTCGCTCAGCGCGCAGATCGAAGCCGTGCTGGCCCGCTTGCCGAAAGCGGACAGGCTGCAGGTTACCGAAGCCGAAGCCGCCAGCCTGACGCTGCACCGCAAGGTGATTGCCGACGACGCCGAAAAATCCCGCGTGCTGGAAAGCTGGCTGAAAACGCGCCAGCCTTCCGAAGCGCGCATCAGCGTGCTGCTCTCCTTTATTAACCAGATGCCGGAAACCGGCAATATCGGCCTGGCGATCCTCGATCCGCACGGCGACAGCGCCGCCGTTGAGAAGACGCTTGCCTCGCTGGAGGCTCAGTATCTACAGCCGGCCCTGGTGGAAAAAGTGCGCGACAGCCAGCAGCTGGCCGGGCTGTTCAGCCAGACGCAGGCCGATTCCTTGCTGCTGGTCACCGCCGGCAGCGAGCTGATGCCGTGGGCGCTGCTGGTCTTTGCCGAGCACCGTCTGCGCCAGCCTGACGCCGCGCTCTGGTACTGCGACAGCGTCACGGGCGAAACCCTGCTGGCCGCCGAAAGCCTGTTTAAACCCGATCTGAATATCGATCTACTGCGCAGCCAGCCCTATATTGGCGAACAGATGCTGATTAACGTCGCGGCCGCGCGTGAGGCGGGCGGTTTCGACGCTGGTTTTACGCGCCTGGGCGGCATCGATCTGGCGTGGAAATTTATTGAAACCCGCGGCGCGCAGTCCATCGGCCATATCGCCGACGCGCTGATGCTGGTGCCGGAAACGGCGGAAAGCTGGCTACAGCTGCCGGAAATCGTGGCGGAAAGCGCGGCCGTGACCGCTGCGCATCTGGCGCGCTGCAATCTGCCCGCCGTGGTCGAGCCGGGCCTGCTACCGGGGCTGCATCGCGTACGCTTTACTCATCAGCAGCAGCCGCTGGTTTCCATTGTCATCCCGACGCGCGATCGCCTGCCGCTGCTGCGCCGCTGCATCGAAAGCCTGATGGAAAAAACGCAGTGGCCACATTATGAACTGCTGATCGTGGACAACAATTCTCAGGACGAGGCGACCTGTGACTATCTGGCGCAGCTTGAGGCGCTGAATATCGCTCAGCTGCGCGTGCTGCGCTGGCCGCAGGCGTTCAGCTTCTCCGCGATCAATAATTTTGCCGCCGAGCAGGCGCGCGGCGATCTGCTGCTGTTTTTAAATAACGATACCGAAATCGTTGAGGGCGAGTGGCTGTCGGCGATGGTCGAACACGCCACGCGTCCCGAAGTGGGCATTGTGGGCGCGCGGCTGGAATACCACGACGGGCGCATCCAGCATGCCGGCATCGTCGCGGGCGTGGGCCTCGGCGTCTCGCCGGTTTACGACGGCGTCAGCGTGGATAACACCGGCTATATGCAGCGCCTGCAATCGATCCTGAACGTGACCGCCGTCAGCGCGGCCTGCATGATGGTGCCGAAAGAGGTCTTTGTCGAGCTGGGCGGCTTCAGCGTCGATGAGTTCCCGGTCTACCTGGGCGACGTGGATTTTGCGCTGAAGGCGCGTGCCAGCGGCTATCTCACCGTATGGACGCCTTACGCGCGTCTGCTGCATATGGGCGGCGCAACCCGCGTGCTGGGCGAAGGAGTCGGCATTGCGTCCCATGTCGGGCCGGAGATGTTCGATACGCTGCGTGAAAAATGGCGCGGCCAGCTCAGCGTGGATGTCAGCTATAACCGTCAGCTCACCAAGGTTGGCGGCAACTTCCAGCTGGGCACGCGTCAGTCGCGCTATCAGCAGCCGCTGCCGGGCCGACCGCTGCCGGTAATGATGGCCTGTCATAAAAATCTGACCGGCTGCGGCAACTATCGCGTGATCAAGCCGTTTAAGGCGCTGGAAGGCAATCTGATACTGGAAGGCGGCCTGACGCACGGCCTGCCTGCGGTGATGGAGGTGGCGGAGATTCAGCCCGATACGCTGCTGCTGGAGCTGGTGACCGACGTCTCCATCCCCGAGCGCGTGAAGCAGTATCGTCAGGTCAGCAACACCAAAATCATTATGGAATATGATGACTACATTCCAAACCTGCCGCTGAAAAGCGTCTTCCGCAAGCAGCTGCCGAAGGATATCGTGCGCCAGCTGCGCCGTTCGGTAGAGCAGGCGGACTGGCTGGTGGTCTCCACCGTGCCGCTGGCCGAAGCCTATGCGCCGTTCCATCACGACATTCGCGTGGCGCAGAACCGCCTGGACGATCAGTGGGCCGCGCTTAACAGCCTGCGTCGTCAGGGGAAAAAGCCGCGCGTCGGCTGGGCGGGCGGCAGCAGCCATACCGGCGACCTGGAAATCCTTCTGCCCTTTATGAAAGAGCTGGAAAACGAGGTCGAGTGGGTCTTTATGGGCATGAAGCCGCAGAACGTGAAGTGCGAATTCCACTACGGCGTGCCGTTCGAGTTTTATCCCGAAAAGCTGGCGACGCTGAACCTGGATCTGGCGCTGGTGCCGCTGGAGATGAACTTCTTTAACGAGTGTAAAAGTAACCTGCGTCTGCTGGAGCTTGGCGCCTGCGGCGTGCCGGTGATCTGTACCGATATTGAGCCTTACCGCTGCGATCTGCCGGTCACCCGCGTAACCAACCGCTACAAAGACTGGATGAACGCCATTCGCGAACATCTGGCCGATATGGACGCGCTGGCGGCCAGGGGCGACGCGCTGCGCGCCGGCGTATTCCGCGACTGGATGCTGCGTGACGAAGGCCTGACGGACTGGCAGAACGCCTGGCTGCCGCGAGGCTAGTTTCAGGTGATTTTTATGGCTGACCGGGAGCGCCTGGTCAGCCCGCTCTAATTAAAAAGTACGGCTCGCAAGGGGGCAGGATGATTGGCGGAAAAAAAATTGGCGTAGGCATCGTGACCTATAATCGTAAAGCCGGACTGATAAAACTTTATCAGTCGCTGCCTCGCGATATTATCGACGCGTTAGTCGTGGTTAACGACGGCGCTTATTATCCCGAACTCGGCGAGCTGGATTGCCATCTTCACCATAACGAAGTGAATCAGGGCGTTGGCCGCAGCAAAAATATTGCGCTGCGCTATCTTCAGGCTCAGGAAGTCGACCATTTCTTTCTGATCGAAGATGATATTTTCGTTAAGGATCCGTCCGTTTTTGCCCGTTATATCGAATTATCTGCCCGCACCGGCATTCAACATTTTAATTTTAGCCAGCATGGCGATAAAAATGTGCAGCCGGACGGTACGCCGCGTCCTTGCTATATTATGGATTACGGCGATTTTGTTATGCCGCTGTATCCGGCCTGCGTGGGCGCATTCTGCTATTACTCCAGAGCCTGCCTGGAAAAAGTCGGGCTGATGGATGAAATTTACTATAACGCCGTGGAGCATCTCGACCACACCTATGCCGTTATTAAAGCGGGACTGCATCCGTCCTATCACTATTTCCCGGATTTGGATAATTCAGGCCAGTATCTGGGCGATGAAGGCTGGAGCCCGCAGCAGTCAACGATTTCCGGCAAGCTCTCTTCCCGGGCCATAAGCCTGGTCGCTGCGACGTACTTCCAGGAAAAGCATGGCTGCCTGCCGCCGAAAATTCCTGTGGTATCGACCGAGGCATTGAAAAAAGAGCTGGCTACGCTGAAAAAGCGTTATGCCATTAGCGCCAGCCTGGTTAGCTAACCGTTTTCTGCGTTATTCACTTCTGCTTCTCTGGCACGCTTCGCTTTTCTGGCGAAGCGGGTCTTTTTATCTCGCCTGTTTTTTTTGCCTGAAACTTGCCGTCTGGCCCGTATCCAAAAGCCGCTTATTTTGTTATCACACTCAGGTTTTGCCCTTGCGGCACTGGAGAAAAAATGCGCCAGGCCGATAACTCTTTTTTATAACAATTCATTTTGATCCTCTTGCGGAGTGTGACATGCGCTTCAATTACGACCTGCTGCCTGGCGAACTGTTGCCGTTCGATGAAATTGCCGAACGCTATGGCCAGAAATACCCTGAGGATAAATCGCTAACCCCTCATGGATTACTCAGTCCTTCTACCTCCAGCAAGAACTGGATTATCCGGGCGATTTTCGCCAGCAGGGATATCCACGGCGCGCTGGAGGATGTGCTTTTTATCTCTAACGACAACGAACGTAAAAACTATTTGCAGCGCTTTGAGCACTACCTGCAAAAACAGGAGAGCTTTCTCTATTTTCGTCGCCCGCCCGCACCCGCACCGTGGAACGTCTGGAAGGTGATGGGCGAGAGCAAGGTGGTGGCGATGCTGGATCCGGCCTCGATTATGGCGCAAAGCCTGATGGCACAGCGTGGTTTTACGCTCAGCCTGCTGCGCACCGATGAGGAAGACGAGTACTGGCAGCTGTACGACAGCCAGACGCGGCCCTGTTTTGAATATGCGAGACAGCTCCAGTTCCTGGTGGTGCTCAGCTCGCCGCTGCTGCCGCCTACGGCAGGCGTAATGCCCGGCACGCAGGTAGGGCGCCGCGTCAAAGCGCGTCTCTGGCAGCGCATCAGCCAGCAGTCTTTCAACACGGCGGTGCGTGAACGCTACGGCGCCTGCGTGATCACCGGCACCAAAGTGCATGAAAATGCCAGCTACCCGTGGGTAGAGGCCTGCCATATTGTGACGGAAGAGAACGAAAGCGGTTTTCTGAAAGACAATAACGTGGATAACGGGCTGTTTCTGCGTAGCGATCTGCAACGGCTGTTCGCCAGCCATCTGCTGCTGATCGACGGCGAGACGGGCAAAGTCTCTTTCCGGCACAGTCTGCCCGCCGATGAAGAGTTAAGCACTGCTTATCAGGATCTTGCCGGTAAAACCTGTGCATTATGGGAGCAGGTGCCCACAGCGACACGGCAGAGACTGCTAAGGTTGCGTTAGCTTTCCGTAAAAAGCGGTGCCCGACGCCGCTTTTTTCCACAAAAATGAAATAACCCGCCTTTTTTACCGCTATTCCTCCAATCAATCCGCACTACAGAAACAGATAATCATGCCGATAACTTAACTAACGCAGGATAGTCATAGTGAACGATCTATATACCGTCGGTGGCGTGATGGATAAAAACTCGCTGTGGCAGCGCTATGTGCCGCTGGTGCGTCATGAGGCGCTGCGCTTACAGGTCAGGTTGCCAGCCAGTGTTGAACTGGACGACCTCCTGCAGGCGGGTGGCATTGGGCTGCTGAATGCAGTCGAACGTTACGATGCGCTGCAGGGCACGGCATTTACTACCTATGCCGTACAGCGCATACGTGGCGCGATGCTGGATGAATTACGTAGCCGTGACTGGGCGCCTCGCAGCGTGCGTCGTAACGCGCGCGAAGTCGCCACCGCCATGCATCGCGTCGAACAAAGTCTTGGAAGGCCGGCCAGCGAGCAGGAAGTCGCGGCACAGCTTGACGTGTCATTAGAAGAGTACCGGCAGATCCTGCTGGATACCAATAATAGCCAGCTGTTCTCTTACGACGAATATCGTGAGGAACATGGCGACAGCGCGGAGCTGGTGACGGAAGGCCACGAAGAGGCTAACCCGCTACACCAGTTAATGGAAGGGAATCTGCGCGAACGCGTCATTGAAGCGATCGAGGCGCTGCCCGAACGCGAAAAAATGGTGCTGACGCTTTATTACCAGGAAGAGCTGAATCTGAAAGAGATTGGCGCAGTGCTGGAGGTCGGGGAATCCCGTGTCAGCCAGCTGCACAGTCAGGCGATAAAACGCCTGCGCGCCCGGTTAACGGGAGCGCGCTGACGGAGTCAGTTTTGCACTCTCAACACCAACCGGGGACTCCAAATGGGATCCAAAATTAAAATGAGGCCGCTGAGCCGCTATTTGAAAGATTTTAAGCACAGCCAGACTAACTGTTCACACTGTAGTAAAGTTCTCGACCGTATGGCGTTGGTTTTCCGCGGGCAGATCATCAATAAAGAGGCGATCGCCCGCATGGACCAGCCGATTGACGACCAGGTCTGGTCAAAGCTCCAGCTTGAGCTGACCGCGCTGTGTCGTTTTTGCAGTGATATTTACTGCAATACGAATCCTACCTATTTTGACATCATGGCGTTTAAACAGTATCTGTTTGAGCAGACCGAGATGAGCCACAGCACGATCCGCGAATATGTTGTTCGCCTGCGTCGCCTTGACGGGATGCTGTCGGCCCGTAATTTTCCGGCGGAAAGATTGGCCGGCAACAGCTGGCACGAATGTCTGGAAAACGATCTTCCCGATGCGGGCAACAATAATTACCGCATCGCCCTGCGCAAATACGATCAGTTTTTAGGCTGGCAGCGCAATTAGATTGGGACGACAGCCTCTTTTACGTTACCTTTTAGCTATGTTTTGTAAAACCGTAATAACTTTTCCTGCGTTGTTAAGGGATTGGTTAAGTAAAGGCTTACAAAATAAACTTATAAAAAAAATACCTCTGAAAAAGTTACAGCGGTTTGTAACGGTTTCTGACATGTCTGAATGTGGGCATGACGTGGACATCAGGGCAGCGCAATATCGCTGCCCTGAATTTACAGTATCAGCAGTCCTGAACTGTTAATCTGCCAGCCAACGGCCCCAGCGCGATGGTATTTTCCCGATCTCAAAGCTATATGCGCATAACTCATCGTCAGCGCTATGCTTGCGAGCCCACACATTTGCTGTAAAACATGATATTTCCCTCGTTCATCATGACGTGACCAGTAAATATATGCCGCAATATGTGGAGTGATTGGCCTGGCGGGATATCGGGTTTAATTTGTTTGCGCACCCCACAGAATTTTCTGCAATCGACATTAAACAAGCTGGTGCTGGCTGTCGACATCATGTTGTGTTCTGGCTCTGCCGAAATCGGAACCGCACGCCGTTTACCGTTTTTGGTTTTCAAATACATGACGCGACAGTTAACAATCTGCGACCGTTTTAAAGTGACAACTTCTGTCCGGCGCCCGACTGCACTGAGTGCTACCAGAGCCACCAGGCGCGCATCACCGGCCAGCGTATTGAACAGGGCGGCGATTTCATCTTTGCTAAATGACATCTCCTGGATCAGTACAGGCAGTGAGCCAGATCTTCTAATCGGATCCTCACCCGAGCATTCGCTAATCTCCGCCAGCCGTGTGAACATGCCTGGCAGTGGGTAGATCTCACGATTATTCGCGCCGGGCTAAACAACTGTGAACCAATGCCTGATGCAACATCAGTTGAACATCAGTTGAACATCTGAAAATTGCTCCCTAAAAGCAATGCGTGTTGCGCACCGCGCATCGGCGGTGTTATTATGCGCATAACGCAACACAGGGAGTGATTAACGTGATCAGGAGTTTTAAGCATAAGGGGCTGAAGAAATTTTTTGAAACTGGCTCAACGGCTGGGATTGATTCACGCAACGCTGACAAAATCGCGTTTCGCTTGTCTGCACTGGATAACGCTAAAATCATTGATGACGTTGATATTGCCGGTTTTAACCTGCATCCCCTGCGAGGGGATCGGGCGGGGATCTGGTCTGTGACGGTAACAGGCAACTGGCGAATAACCTTTGAATTTACAGACGGTGATGTATTTATCATTAATATGGAGGACTACCACTGATGGGCAGAATGTTTAATCCCCCTCATCCTGGGGGGCTAATCCGCGAGTCTATGGAATCGCTCGGGCTGAGCGCACGTCAGCTTGCATCGGCGCTGCACGTTGCACCCTCAACGGTTCAGCGGTTAATTGTGAGTAAGTCTGACATATCTCCTGAGATGGCGCTAAGACTTGCAGCCGTCCTGGGTGGTTCTGCTGACGTGTGGTTGGCAATGCAGCGCGATCACGATTTATGGCGTGCACGGCAGCGTATCGATCTGTCAGTGCTGCACAGATTGCAGCCTGCATAAGCGCATAAAAAACCCCGCGTTTGCGGGGTGTCCGCTATCTGGCTTGTAACAAATCTAACGCCATCTGCCGTTCTTCCGGCGTAATCAGCCCAATCAGTTTTTTTTCAGCAGGTCGTTACCGGCGCGCGCTGGGCTGAGCGTATGCGAAAACGACTGATTCGTCACGAAAGTGTGGTCGCATTCCACGTCAGAGCACTGGCAATAAATATCTGACGGTTCGGGATGCTTGCGGTTAGTCTTCCGTATGATTGCTTTGGCATTGCATTGCGGGAAAATAATTTTTAGTACGCGCATAGCCATACTCATTCATCAACCAACGCACTGACAACTCGCGCCCAAGGGCTACTGTACCGATCGCAAAGTGAAAAGTTGAAGCCAGTTTCACTTTTTTCCAGAAAATATTGGGGAAGTATCGTATAAAATGCAACATACGGAAAAGAATACAGTTATTGCTGTTTTTCGCAATTTGAATGAAATTTCAAGAGGGAGAATATGCAGGGGCGATTAGTTTTTTAAATTAAAACTATACGTTAAAAAAATTATTATTCTTTAAGGAGCTGAAATACCTTACGGATAGAAATAGCTATCCCTGTTAGTTATTCTTGACACGGTTTATTGGACGAAAGGGAAAATGTATGGATGCAAAATCTATTGCCCGTGGGGTAGTTGAGGGTATCTCGTCAGTACCTTCTGGGATGTATGACGGCGTAATCAGAACCTGGCATCTGATGAAAATCTTGATATGGTTTATTTTTTGGTCGAGCCTGCGCTTGAACCTTATCTGAAATATATCAACAGTAGCCCAATGATTTGTAAGGCGGTTCAGCATGAACTCTGCAAAATCCTCGCTAAGTAAATTGGGCAAAATTGCCAGCTGGGGCGCTTCTCATTTTCTTGAGGCCATGATTACCGGACTTTGCTCAATAGCTGCTTTTTTGTCGTTGTTTCTGCTGGAGGGTGGTGTAATGAAAACAGTTGGCTTTGTCGGCTTCTTTGTTTTGGGATACCTGCTTTCACTTGGACTCGGACTGCTGAGAGGAGAGCGTTAGCGCTTTGCTTTCACCTGGACCTGGACTGTTGAGAGGAGAGCGTTAGCGCTTTGCGATCCCTGATAGCTTATAATATACAAGCCCGCCTGGAAGCGGGTTTTTTTTATATAGTCAGTGTGTGGTATTGGCTTAAAACCATTTTTTTTCAATATGTTATCCTTGCCTTCGCAACAGTAAGGATGACTTTTTGCTGCTGTGGAGGCTACGTTGTCCTTACATCTTTTACACTCATTTCCCCGGCTGGAACTGCTTGGCGCGCCGACGCCGCTTGAGCATCTGCCTCGTCTTTCCGACTATCTGGGGCGCGATATTTTTATCAAACGCGACGACTTCACGCCCGTAGCCCTGGGCGGCAACAAACTGCGCAAGCTTGAGTTCCTGGCGGCGGATGCGCTGCGCCAGGGCGCGGACGTGCTGCTGACCGCCGGCGCTATCCAGTCTAACCATGTCCGTCAAACCGCCGCCGTGGCCGCAAAGCTGGGCCTGAAGTGCGTGGCGCTGCTGGAAAATCCGGGCATTACCCATCTTGAAAATTACGCCACTAACGGCAATCGCCTGCTGCTGGATCTGATGGATGTGGAAGTGGTGATGGTCGATGCGCTGCACGATCCCGCCGCGCAGCTGGCTGAACAATGCACGCGGCTGGAAGCGCAGGGCTTTCGGCCTTATGTAGTGCCGGTTGGCGGCTCCAACGCGCTGGGCGCGCTGGGATACGTAGAATGTGCTCAGGAAATTGCTCATCAGAGCGAAGGCGTGGTAGATTTTGCCGCTGTCGTTGTTGCCTCCGGCAGTGCCGGAACCCATGCCGGTCTCGCCGTAGGACTGGAGCAGCTGCTGCCGGACACCGAGCTGGTTGGCGTAACCGTTTCGCGCAGCGTTGCTGAACAGCAGCCTAAAGTGGTCGCTATTCAACAGGCGCTCGCCGCGCAGCTTGAGCTAACAGCGCAGGCGCCCGTGACGCTCTGGGACGACTATTTCGCGCCGGGCTACGGGATGCCGAGCGAAGAGGGCACGGAGGCGATCAAACTGTTGGCCAGGCTTGAAGGGATATTTCTGGACCCGGTCTATACTGGCAAGGTAATGGCCGGATTGATTGACGGCATCGCACAAAAGCGTTTTCGCCGCGAAGGCCCGCTACTGTTCGTTCACACGGGTGGTTCGCCGGCGCTGTTTGCTTATCATCCTCTGCGGTGATCCGCAGGCCTTCGGAAAGAAAGCTGACTACACACTATTAATCTGCATCTCAACATGGAGCGCTTATGAATTTTTCTCTGGTTCGTCGCCAACTGGTAACGGGAATGATGTCGCTGGCGCTGGTGGCTGGCGTTGCCACCAAGGCTACTGCTGCCCCGGAAAACCTGCTGAATAAAGTAAAAGAACGCGGCACGCTGCTGGTGGGCCTGGAAGGAACCTATCCGCCATTCAGCTTCCAGGACGAAAACGGCAAACTGGCCGGTTTTGAGGTCGATTTCGCCAACGCCCTGGCACAGCATCTGGGCGTCAAGGCCAGCCTGAAACCGACCAAGTGGGACGGCATGTTGGCCTCGCTGGACTCAAAGCGCATCGATGTGGTGATCAACCAGGTCACCATCTCCGACGAGCGCAAAAAGAAGTATGACTTCTCTACGCCTTATACCGTTTCCGGTATCCAGGCGCTGACCAAAGCCGATAAGGCCGACAGCATCACTAAGCCTGCCGATCTCAGCGGCAAAAAAGTGGGGCTGGGACTGGGCACCAACTACGAGCAGTGGCTGCGTGAAAACGTGAAGAACGTCGATATCCGTACTTATGACGACGATCCAACTAAATATCAGGATCTGCGCGTTGGCCGAATTGATGCGATCCTGGTTGACCGTCTGGCCGCGCTGGATCTGGTGAAGAAAACCGGTAAAACGCTGGCGGTAGCCGGCCCGGCCTTCTCTCGTCAGGAAGCGGGCGTGGCGCTGCGCAAAGACAACCCGGAAATGCTGGCGGCGGTCGATAAAGCCATTGCGGACATGCAGAAAGACGGTTCGCTGGCTAAGATTTCCGACAAATGGTTTGGCGTGGACGTAACTAAATAATGCAGGAAAGTTTACAACTGGTGCTGGATTCAGCACCATTTTTACTGAAAGGCGCGCTTTTCACCCTCCAGCTCAGCATCGGCGGCATGTTCTTCGGGCTGCTGCTGGGCTTTGTGCTGGCGATGATGCGTCTTTCCCACTTCTGGCCCATAGCCTGGCTGTCGCGTTTCTACGTGTCGATATTTCGCGGCACGCCGCTGATCGCCCAGCTGTTTATGATCTACTACGGCCTGCCGCAGTTCGGCATTGAGCTGGATCCCATCCCTTCCGCCATGATTGGCCTGTCGCTGAATACGGCGGCCTACGCTTCCGAATCGCTGCGCGGTGCTATCGCCGCCATCGAGCGCGGCCAGTGGGAAGCGGCGGCCAGTATCGGCATGACGCGCTGGCAGACGCTGCGCCGGGTTATTCTGCCGCAGGCCGCCCGTACCGCGCTGCCGCCGTTAGGCAACAGCTTTATCAGCCTGGTGAAAGATACCTCGCTGGCCGCCACCATTCAGGTGCCGGAGCTGTTCCGCCAGGCGCAGCTGATCACCTCGCGCACGCTGGAAGTTTTTACCATGTATCTGGCGGCTTCGTTGATTTACTGGGTGATGGCGACTTTACTCTCCATGCTGCAAAGCAGGCTGGAAAACCACGTTAACCGCCAGGATCGGGAGGCAAAATGAGCGCCATTGAAGTCAGCGGGCTGGTGAAGAAATTTAACGGCCACACGGTGCTGCACGATATCGATCTGGAGGTCGCTTCGGGCGAAGTGGTGGCGATAATCGGCCCAAGCGGCTCGGGCAAAACCACGCTGCTGCGCAGCATCAATCTGCTGGAAACCCCGGACAGCGGCACCATTAAAGTGGGCAATATCCGTATTGATGCCGCCGCCGGCATGAACCGTCAGAAAGAGCAGGTACGCCGTCTGCGCCAGCAGGTAGGCTTTGTTTTCCAGAACTTTAATCTGTTTCCCCATCGTTCGGTGCTGGAAAACATCATTGAAGGGCCAACCATCGTGAAAGGCGAACCAAAAGCCGAAGCGGTGGCGCGTGCGCGTCAGCTGCTGGAGAAGGTGGGACTGGCGGGCAGGGAAGAGAGCTATCCGCGTCGGCTTTCCGGCGGCCAGCAGCAGCGCGTGGCTATCGCCCGTGCGCTGGCGATGCGCCCGGAGGTGATCCTGTTCGATGAGCCGACCTCCGCGCTGGATCCCGAGCTGGTAGGCGAAGTGCTCAATACCATCAAGGCGCTGGCGCAGGAGAAGCGCACTATGGTTATCGTCACGCATGAGATGAGCTTTGCACGTGACGTTGCCGATCGCGCCATCTTTATGGATCAGGGACGCATTGTAGAGCAGGGCAGCGCAAAAGCGCTGTTCAGCCATCCCGAACACCCGCGCACCCGTCAGTTCCTGGAAAAGTTTCTTTCGCAATAACCCTGTAAAATTGCCGGTTAATTCCGGCAATTTTCAGCGCGCCAGCTGAATAAGCTTTTTCTTAAATATCTTTCATGCCGCTTCGTTATAAAATAGCCGTTCTTCCTGCGTAAACAGCTCTCCCGCCTGTGCTTTCCCTTACCCGCCTTCGTTTTGGAGAAGTTCCTTAAGACGTCAGTCTCTTAAAAGAGGAATAATTTATTAACTTATTGCAAATTTCCAGGGTAAGGTAAATTCGCTTCGCGAGAAGAGGAATGTTCTGAATATGCATGATGCCGGGCATGACTAAGTATTCAGGGCCAGCAGCAGCCACATTGTATATATTTGTCAGCGTACGGTCAGGGCCAGATAATATTAAATATCTCGGCTACGGGGAGGTATCGCTACCTCATGTTATCCCAGTTTATGACGGTCGGAGTAATATAATGAATACGACTCAAAAGCAGGATATTGCCTGGATAAACAGTTTAAAAGGCCTCTGCATTTTACTCGTGGTTTTATATCATGTTGTCCTGCCAGGCTATGCCGAAATGATTGGCCATCTGGTTGCTGGCTTTATGCCTGCTAAATTATGGCTGGCCTTTAATAATTATCTTTCGCCGCTGAGGATGCCCGCCTTTTTCTTTGTCTCTGGCCTGCTGGCGACCAACGGCATTATTAACCGTCCATGGAAGCAGGTTTTTACCAGTCGCGTTACCAATCTTTTCTATCTCTATTTCCTTTGGGGCGTGATCCAATGGCTGATGATCCGGGGCGTCTCCAATGAGGTGATGGGCGAACAGCTCTCCAAAAACACCAACGCGGCCTGGGCGGCCACGCCGGTGGAGTCGGTTAAATTAATGCTGCTGGCGATGAGCTCCTCCTGGTATCTTTATGCGCTTGGCCTGTTTTTTGTGTTCGCCAAACTGTTCCGCGAGCAGCGGCTTGCGATGATGACCATTGCGGTTTTGCTGAATTACGCCGCCGTCATGAAAATCATCCCAGGCTGGGGACCGGAAAGCGTCGCGCAGTATCTGATCTTCTTCCTGCTGGGTACCTTTTACAGCAGCACTTTGCTGCGCTGGAGCGAATGGCGTCGCAGCAATCTGGTGCCCTGGGCCGCGCTGATAGCGCTGTCGCTGATCCACGCTAAGCTCGGTATTCCCCATAGCCTGTTCCTGTGTGCGCTCGCTGTTTTAATCTCCGTCGCCGCCTGCCGGACGCTGAATCGCTACTTTACGCTGGGCTGGCTAAACTGGCTGGGCAGAAACACGCTGCAAATTTACGTGCTGCACCGCATCTTTATCGAATTCTTTGGCATGTCCGCCATTTTGTTCGCGGAACACCATCAGCTGTTCGCTAACAAAGCGTTCTCCATGCTGTGGGCGACAGCTTTCCCGGTGGTAATGGTGGCGCTGTGCGCGGGCTGTTCGGTAGGCGTGTGGACGTTGCTTAATCGGGGCATCGGCAAAAATCTGTTTATCTATCCACGGCTGCTGCGCGTCAAAGTTGATGCCTGACAGAAAATACCAGGCGTAAAAAGGCCGCTTATTAGCGGCCTTTTTCTTATGACTTTAAACGCATCAGGCGGCTACTTTTGCCGGTCAGCCGCGCGGCTAAACGAAAAAAGGGCGAATGGCTTCGCCCCTTGTACGGAATCCGCTGCTTTAAGCCTGTCGGACAGGCCGACGGGCGCGTTAGCCGATGGTCATCAGGCTGGCGTTGCCGCCTGCTGCTGCGGTATTGACGCTCAGCGAGCGCTCAATCAGCAGGCGTTCCAGCAGCAGATTGGTTTCGCCGCGGGCAAAGCCCTGGACGGAAACAATCGCGCCTTCACGAGCGGCCACCGTTTCGCAAACTGTTCTGAGCTGATCGGCATCGCCGTGGTAAATCACCGCCTCAAACTCGTTATGCTGCGCCAGCGGTTCGACCGCAAAGTCGATACGGCTCTGCACGGCTGTGGGCAGTTTCTTCGCCAGCGCGCGATGCAGTTCATCATCCTGCCACAGCGCGCGGCTGCCCACGGCGGTGACCGCCGCCAGCTGCACCAGCGCATCCTGCTCGTTATCCGCCAGGCAGACCACGCGCTCGCGCGGCAGCAGGGTAAAGGTGTTGCGTTCGCCCGTCGGGCCGGGCAGCAGGCGAACGGTGCCGCTCTGGCCCAGCTCGGCAAACTGTTTGCAGACCGCAGCCAGCTCCGGCTTGTCTTTCGCCCACTCCGTCAGCGCCTGATGAGTGGTCAGCAGCACCGGACGCAGCGCCGCATCAACCGGACGCTCGACGTCCTGGCGATCCAGCGTAACCTTCAGCGCGCCTTCCGGGCGATGCGAGAGCAGACGATAGAGATAGAGCGGGCCGCCCGCTTTCGGGCCGGTGCCGGACAGGCCTTCGCCACCGAACGGCTGGACGCCTACGACGGCCCCTACCATATTGCGGTTGACGTACAGGTTGCCGACTTTGGCGCGGCTGGTGACCTGATTGATGGTTTCATCAATACGGGTATGCACGCCCAGCGTCAGGCCGTAGCCGGAAGCGTTGATCTGCTCAATGATTTTCGGCAGCGTGCTGCGGTTGTAGCGCACCACGTGCAGCACCGGCCCGAAAATTTCCTTATCCAGATCGGCGACGTTTTCCAGCTCAATAAGCGTTGGCGGAATAAAGGTGCCGGTCTGCCACTCTTTGCTGTCGTGCTTATCGTTAAACGCCGCCTGATACACTTTCATGCCTTTGCTGCGCATCGCCTGAATATGGCGTTCGATATTTTCTTTCGCTTCGCTGTCGATCACCGGCCCGATATCGGTAGACAGGCGCTCCGGGTTGCCCATACGGCATTCGGCCATCGCGCCGCGCAGCATTTGCAGCGTGTGGTCGGCAACATCATCCTGAATACAGAGCAGACGCAGGGCAGAGCAGCGTTGACCGGCGCTGTCAAAGGCGGAAGCCACGATATCGACCACTACCTGTTCCGTCAGCGCGGAGGAGTCCACGATCATGGTGTTCATACCGCCGGTTTCCGCAATCAGCGGCGTCGGCCTGCCTTGCGGATCCAGTCGACCGGCCAGGTTACGTTGCAGCAGCGTTGCTACGGCAGTCGAACCGGTAAACATCACGCCGCGTACGCGGTCGTCGCCGGTCAGCTGAGCGCCGACGGTTTCACCCAGGCCCGGCAGCAGCTGTAGGGCACCAACCGGCACGCCCGCTTCATGCAGAATAGCGACGGCGGCAGCGGCCACCAGCGGCGTCTGCTCGGCAGGCTTGGCCAGCACGCTGTTGCCTGCTGCCAGCGCTGCGGCAATTTGACCGGTAAAGATTGCCAGCGGGAAGTTCCACGGGCTGATGCAAACCACCGGGCCAAGCGGACGGTGCGTTTCGTTATCGAAATCGTCGCGAACCTGGCCTGCATAGTAGTGCAGGAAGTCGACCGCTTCGCGTACCTCGGCGATAGCGTTGTTAAAGGTCTTTCCGGCCTCACGCACCAGGATCCCCAACAGGCGCTGTAGCTGAGCTTCCATCAGCTCGGCGGCACGGGTCAGGATCTCCGCACGGGCGGCAGGCGGCGTGGCGAACCAAATCGGGCCGGCATTGACGGCGGCGTCCAGCGCGGTCGAAACATCTTTCCCGGTAGCGTGGCGCACATAGCCTACGATATCGGCAGGCTCCGCCGGATTGAGCACCGGCAGCTGTTCGCTGGCTTCCGTTTCGCCATCGATAACCGGCGCGGCGTGCCACGGCTGGATAGCGCTGTTCAGCAGGGCGCTGGAGAGCGAAGCCAGGCGGTGTTCGTTAGCCAGATCCAGACCGGCGGAGTTCTGACGCGTTGCGCCATAGAGATCGCGCGGCAGCGGGATCTTCGGATGCGGCAGACCAATCGCCCCTTCGGTGCGGGCCAGTTTTTCCACTTCATCGACCGGATCGGCGACCAGATCTTCAATCTGGAGCGTGTTATCGGCAATGCGGTTCACAAACGACGTGTTGGCACCGTTTTCCAGCAGGCGGCGCACCAGGTAGGCCAGCAGCGTTTCGTGCGTGCCGACCGGTGCATAGATCCGGCACGGGCGGTTAAGCTTGCCATCCGCCACTTTGCCGACCACCTGCTCGTACAGCGGTTCGCCCATGCCGTGCAGGCACTGGAACTCGTACTGACCAGGGTAGTAGTTATTGCCCGCCATCTGATAGATAACCGCCAGCGTATGCGCGTTGTGCGTCGCGAACTGCGGATAGATCAGGTTCGGTACGGCCAGCAGTTTACGGGCGCAGGCCAGATAAGAGATGTCGGTGTAAACCTTACGGGTGAACACCGGATAGCCTTCCAGGCCGTCCATCTGGGCGCGCTTGATCTCGCTGTCCCAGTAGGCACCTTTCACCAGGCGGATCATCAGGCGGCGACGGCTGCGCTGGGCCATGTCGATCAGCGCGTCGATCACAAACGGGCAGCGCTTCTGATAGGCCTGGATAACAAAGCCGATGCCGTTCCAGCCTTCCAGCTCCGGCTCAAAGCAGAGTTTTTCCAGCAGATCCAGCGACAGCTCCAGGCGATCCGCTTCTTCCGCATCGATGTTGATGCCAATGTCGTAAGAGCGTGCCAGCAGCGTCAGCGATTTCAAAATGGGGTAAAGTTCGTTCATCACGCGCTCGTACTGCGCGCGGCTGTAGCGCGGATGCAGCGCGGAAAGCTTGATGGAAATGCCCGGCCCTTCATAGATGCCGCGACCGTTGGAGGCTTTACCGATAGCGTGGATCGCCTGCTGATAGGAAACCAGATAGGCTTCAGCGTCTTTCGCCGTCAGCGCGGCCTCGCCCAGCATATCGTAAGAGTAGCGGAAGCCTTTCTCTTCCAGCTTGCGGGCGTTCGCCAGCGCTTCCGCGATGGTTTCGCCAGTGACAAACTGCTCGCCCATCAGGCGCATCGCCATATCCACGCCTTTGCGGATCAGCGGCTCGCCGCTTTTACCGATGATGCGGTTCAGCGAGCGCGACAAATTCGCCTCGTTGTGCGTGGCGACCAGGCGGCCGGTAAACAGCAGGCCCCAGGTGGCGGCGTTAACAAACATCGAAGGGCTGCGGCCCAGATGCGACTGCCAGTTGCCGTTGCTGATTTTATCGCGGATCAGCGCGTCACGGGTTGGCTTATCTGGAATACGCAGCAGCGCTTCCGCCAGGCACATCAGCGCAACGCCTTCCTGTGAAGAAAGTGAAAACTCCTGAAGCAGCGATTGCACCATACCGGCGCGGCCGCCTGCCCCTTTTTGGTGCCTGAGCGCCGAAGCCAGCTTGTGGGCAAGACGTTGGGTTTGCTGCGCCAGCGGCTGCGGCAGACGTGCCTGTTCAAGGAGCATCGGCACTGCTTCCGTCTCCGGGCGACGCCACGCGGCGGTAATGGCGGAGCGGGTTACCGATTGCGGCAGAATATGTTCGGCAAACTCCAGAAAAGGCTGATGCAGCTCCTCGACCGGCGCGTCTTCGCTCTCCTGAGCCGTAGCCTGCAAGGGGAATTCCGGCAGGGCGTCGCCTCTCTCCAGCTGTTCCAGATAGTTAAAAATAGCCTGTTTGATCAGCCAGTGAGGTGTGCGATCGATCTGGCCCGCAGCCTGACGAATGCGGTCACGCGTGGCCTCGTCCAGCTTAACGCCCATAGTGGTTGTGCCCATGCCTTAAAACTCCTTGCAAATAGTCAAAACAGATCTGGCAAGCAATATCACTTAAGTTGCAACTTTGTGCAACCTTGTTAAATGTGAGGCTGATTGCAGAGTGTAAAAACGCTTTTTTAAAAAGCGGCATGGATATTGCTGCAAAAATCCGGCCAGCTTTACAGATTGCAGTAAAACTGGGTTCTGAAAAGGTTTTTTGAGAGGTGTAACCGGTGACACTGTGATCCAGTGCAACCTGTCGAATCTTCTTTCCAGATGCAAGGTGAAATTAATGTAACGATTGTGTTAAACCATTGGCGAGTATTGTGCCCGTCAGTGCTTTGCGGCAGGATACCCCGCCCTGGGTGGTTAAAAGTGGCGCCGCAACGTTCCGGCGGCGGGGCAGGGTTGCGCATTAACAATAATAAGTGGAGAACCTGAATGACAGTAAGCACACCTATGATGGTGACCTTTTGCGTTTACATTCTTGGCATGGTGTTTATCGGCTTTTTGGCCTGGCGCTCAACCAAAAATTTTGATGACTATATCCTGGGAGGACGCAGTCTGGGCAGCGTGGTCACCGCGCTTTCCGCCGGTGCATCTGATATGAGCGGCTGGCTGCTGATGGGCCTGCCGGGCGCCATTTTCATCTCCGGCATCTCCGAAAGCTGGATTGCTATCGGCCTGACGCTGGGCGCTTACCTTAACTGGAAAATCGTCGCCGGACGCCTGCGCGTGCAGACTGAACACCATGATAATGCGCTGACGCTGCCCGATTTTTTCGCCAGCCGTTTTGAAGACAGAAGCAAAATCCTGCGCGTTATCTCTGCGGTCGTCATCCTGGTTTTCTTCACTATCTATTGCGCTTCCGGCATCGTAGCCGGCGCCCGCCTGTTTGAAAGCACCTTCGGCATGAGCTACGAAACGGCGCTGTGGGCTGGCGCAGCCGCCACTATTATCTATACCTTTGTCGGCGGTTTTCTGGCCGTAAGCTGGACCGATACCGTGCAGGCGAGCCTGATGATCTTCGCTCTGATCCTGACGCCGGTGATGGTTATTATTGCAGTAGGCGGCCTGAGCGATTCCCTGGCGGTTATCCAGGCGAAGAGCATTGAAAATATGGATATGCTGAAAAACCTGAACTTTGTCGCGGTGATCTCGCTGCTCGGCTGGGGACTGGGCTACTTTGGTCAGCCGCATATCCTGGCGCGTTTTATGGCGGCGGATTCGCACCATTCTATCCGCAGCGCGCGCCGTATCGGCATGACGTGGATGATCCTGTGCCTGGGCGGTGCGGTAGCGGTCGGCTTCTTTGGTATCGCCTACTTCCAGAACCATCCCGAGCAGGCAACAGGCGTCACCGACAACAGCGAACGTATTTTTATCGAGCTGGCTCGTATTCTGTTTAATCCGTGGATCGCCGGTATCCTGCTTTCTGCTATCCTGGCGGCGGTGATGTCGACGCTGAGCTGCCAGCTGCTGGTTTGCTCCAGCGCGCTGACGGAAGATCTCTATAAAAACTTCCTGCGTAAAGGTGCCAGCCAACGTGAGCTGGTATGGGTAGGGCGTCTGATGGTGTTGCTGGTGGCGGTCGTAGCTATCGCGCTGGCTTCCGATCCGAACAACCGCGTACTGGGGCTGGTAAGCTACGCCTGGGCCGGCTTTGGTGCGGCGTTCGGGCCTGTAGTGATCTTCTCGCTGGTGTGGAAGCGTATGACCCGTAACGGCGCGCTGGCCGGGATTATCGTAGGCGCGGCTACCGTGCTGATCTGGAAACAGTACGCCTGGCTGGATCTGTATGAAATTATTCCGGGCTTCCTGTTTGCCAGCATCGCCATCGTGCTGTTCAGCCTGGTGGGCAGCAAGCCTTCCACTGCGGCCGTAAAACGATTTGAGGCAGCCGAAGCCGAGTTCCATTCGCGTTAATCACGCTGATAACTACGACAGGCTCGCTTCGGCGGGCCTTTTTTTTAAGAACGGAAAACCTGGTCAGGGAGGACGGCATAAAGCCATCATGGCTTGTCATCCTCTTGCGATAAGGTTATGATCTGCTCATAAATCAAGGATGAGTTAAATGGATTATGGATTAGCGACCCTGCTGAGCCTGCACGGCACCCGTTATATTTATGCCTGCGGCTACTGGTATGAAATTATGGATCATTTTTTCACCGCGGTAGATAAAATCGTGGCTGAAGCAACCAGATAAAAAGGGATGATGATGAAAGCACTGATCGGCGTAATGCCAGAAAATGAGTTTCGCCAGCGGGTCATGGCGATTGTCAGCAATGAGTACCTTCCTGAAGAAAACGAACCCAAAATCTGGTTCTCCTCGCTAAACGCGGTCGCGCAGATTTTAAGCCCTGAAAATCTGGCGCTGCTGGATATGATGGATCGGGAGAAACCGGAAAGCATCTCTCAGCTGGCCCGGCTGGCCGGGCGGGCGGTGAGCAATCTTTCCGCCACGCTGTCGACGCTGGAAAAACACGGCTTCGTGAAAAAAGTAAAAGGGAAAAACTGTATGAAACCGGTGGCGCTTTACACCGAGTTCGTTATCCACACCGCACATTTCCCGGCCAAAAAAGCCAGCGACGCTGCCTGAGTTGGCCCCGGTACAACGGCGCGCATATTTGGTTATCTTAAATTTTCTGCTGTTCGATTCGTGGCAATTACTGTCCCCACGGCAAACAAACCGCAACAGGAATAAAAACGGGACGTGAGTTGCTACCAGTGGCGATAAGGCGGATCTGAGCGCACCGCCTGGGCCCTGGGACGATACGCTGGCTGAGCCGTTGCAATAAACGTGTTACGCATCAATGGGAGGCGAACGTCCTGACATGCGGCACGCATCAGTTTCGGGGCCGGACGAACGTCCAGACAGGCGATCGGACAATTGGTTTTAGTTGGTGATTGAGCCCCAAACTGTCTGTCGTCATCGGCCAATAACGTGATTACAAATAATCTTCTCGATGACTTCATAAATTGACTTCGAAAACCAGGGTTAATAAAATGACTTCATAGAGTGAAGCTATGGCAGGGATAAAGCTATGGTTGCATTAAGGAAGAAGCATAAACTCATACTGACTAAAATTTTTGCGCTGCCTGTTCCTGCCAACATTAAGTGGGCAGAAATCGAGTCGCTTATCCGGGCTTTAGGTGGTGAAGTTACCGAAGGTAGCGGATCCCGGTGCCGATTCAAACTCAATGGCAGTATCGCAAGATTCCACCGCCCACATCCTGCCCCTGATACCGACAAAGGCGCAGTTAACAGCGTTAAAGAATGGTTAGAAAGTATAGGGATTGAACCATGAGCAAAGCAAAACCCAACAAATATGAGATAGCCGGGCAGCCGGTTGTTGTCAGCTTCGTACCTGAACTGAACGCGTTTCGCGGCAAATTCCTGGGGCTCAGTGGTTATTGTGATTTTGTTGCTGACAGCGTAGAAGGGCTGCGGAGAGAAGGCGAAATTTCCTTAAAGGAATATCTGAAAGATTGTCGGGAAGAGGGGATAGATCCTTATGCCCGACAGGAAAAAACGAAGACATTTACTTTACGCTATAACGAGACGCTTGCTGAAAAATTAAGTCATGTGGCAGCTGAAAACGATATGTCAGTAAATACTTTCATCATTGAAACGCTGGAAGAGCGAATCAGACACGCATAATAAAAGCCCCGTCCAGGCGGGGCTTTCTGCCAAAACCAGCTCCTTTCCTTTCGGATAGTCTTCGGGTACAGAAATAAACAGGTAGGGAAGTTTCCGACGCCCTTTGATAGCGCATTTTCCTTTAATCCCTTGCCACGCCCGATGAAAATAACCGTCCAGCCTCTTGTATTTCTTCTGGCGATAATGATAATCGGTATCGTTTAGATTTACACTTCTTTACCCGCGTGAAAACGCCTTATATGTCTGAAGGTGCCTATGTTTGTGCCGTTCCTGATTATGTTACGCGAAGGACTGGAAGCCGCGCTGATCGTCAGCCTGATTGCCAGCTATTTACAGCGCACGCAGCGCAGCGAGTGGTTCGGCGCAATGTGGCTTGGCGTCTTCATCGCCGCCGCGCTCTGCCTGGTGCTGGGCTATGTGATTAATGAAACCACCGGCGAATTCCCGCAAAGAGAGCAGGAGCTGTTCGAAGGCATGGTGGCGGTGGTGGCCGTTTGTATTCTGACCTGGATGGTGTTCTGGATGCGCAAAGTCTCGCGCAATATTAAAGCGCAGCTGGAAGGCGCGGTGGATAACGCGCTGCAGCGCGGCAAAGGCGGCGGCTGGGCGCTGATTTTTATGGTCTTCCTGGCCGTCGCGCGGGAAGGGCTGGAGTCCGTGTTCTTCCTGCTGGCGGCCTTCCAGCAGGACGTGGGCATTGCGCCGCCGGTCGGCGCCATCCTGGGCCTCGCTACCGCTATCGTGCTGGGTATGCTGATCTACTGGGGCGGCGTGCGGCTGAATATGGCGCTCTTCTTCCGTTGGACCAGCCTGTTTATTCTGCTGGTCGCAGCGGGCCTGGCGGCTGGCGGCATCCGTGCTTTCCATGAGGCCGGACTGTGGAACGCCTTCCAGAGCCAGGCGTTCGATTTCAGCGAGGTGCTCTCCACCAGCACGCTGATGGGCACGCTGCTGGAAGGCCTTTTCGGCTATCAGGAAGCGCCCAGCGTCAGTGAAGTGGTGGTCTGGTTCTGCTATCTCATTCCTGCGCTGATCCTGTTTTTCCTGCCCGGACGCCCGCCAACGACGGCAGTCCGTCTTTAACGCTTTTCCGCTTTCTTATTTAAGGGATTTATCATGATTCGTGGTTTTTCAATGTTACCGCTGGCGGCGGCGTTACTGGCCAGCTTTTCTGCCGTGCAGGCTGCCGACGTGCCGCAGGTAAAAATTGTCGTTAACGACAAACAGTGCGAGCCGATGAGCGTTACCGTTAAAGCCGGTAAAACGCAGTTTGTGATCCAGAACCACAGCCAGAAAGGGCTGGAGTGGGAGATCCTGAAAGGGGTGATGGTAGTGGAGGAGCGCGAAAATATCGCGCCGGGCTTCACGCAAAAGCTGACGGCCAGTCTGCAACCGGGCGAGTATGAGATGACCTGCGGCCTGTTGAGCAATCCCAAAGGTAAGCTGATTGTGCAGGGCGCAGAGGATGCAGCAGGCGCGCAGCCAACGCTGATGCAGCTGACCGGCCCTGTTACCGACTACAAAGCTTACGTGATGCAGGAAGTCGCCGCGCTGGTTACCAGCACGCAAGCCTTTACCGGGGCGGTAAAAGCGGGCGATATCGATAAGGCGAAAGCCCTCTATGCGCCGACGCGCGCTCACTATGAGCGTATCGAACCGATAGCGGAACTGTTCTCCGATCTGGACGGCAGCATTGACGCTCGCGAAGATGATTATGAGCAGAAAGCCGCCGATCCTAAGTTCACCGGCTTCCATCGTCTGGAAAAAGCGCTGTGGGGCGACGGCTCGACCAAAGGTGTGGAAACCTATGCCGACAGGCTTTATGCAGACGTGCAGGCGCTGCAAAAGCGGGTCAGCGAACTGGCATTTCCACCGGGTAAAGTGGTCGGCGGCGCGGCCGGTCTGATTGAAGAAGTGGCTTCCAGCAAAATCTCCGGCGAAGAAGACCGCTACAGCCGCACCGATTTGTGGGATTTTCAGGCCAACGTTGATGGCGCGCAGAAGATCGTGAATTTGCTGCGTCCGATGCTGCAACAGGCCGATCCGGCGCTGCTGGCAAAAATCGACCGTAATTTCAGAAAGGTAGACGCTATCCTGAAGAAATACCGCAGCGGCGACGGCTTTGCCTCCTATGACAAGCTTACCGATGCCGATCGCACTGCGATGAAAGGCCCGATCACGGCGCTGGCGGAAGATCTCGCTCTGCTGCGCGGAACGCTGGGGCTGGATTGAGTTATGAAGCAAGCTGATGACGAGGCGGCTCAGCCTTCACGCCGCCGTCTGCTGAAGGGGATGGGCCTCCTTGGCGGCGCGCTGGCGTTAGCAGGAGGCTGTCCGGCGCATGGCGCGCCGGCGGCCTTTTCGCCCGGCGCGCTGTCGCCCAATGCCCGCCAGCAGAGACAGCCTTTTTACGGGCCGCACCAGGCGGGGATCGTCACGCCACAGCAGGCGTCGATGATGCTGGTGGCTTTTGACGTACTGGCAACGGACAAGGCCGATCTGGAGCGGTTATTTCGTTTGCTGACCGACCGTATCGCTTTTCTGACCAGGGGAGGAGAAGCGCCGCAAACGGTTAATCCGCGTCTGCCGCCGATGGATTCCGGCATTCTGGGCGGTCATATCTACCCGGATAATCTGACCATTACGGTATCGGTCGGCCGCGCCTTGTTTGACGATCGCTACGGATTGCAGGCGCAAAAGCCGCGCAGGCTGCAAACCATGACGCGCTTTCCCAATGATGCGCTGGATGCCGGGCTGTGCCACGGCGATCTGCTGCTGCAAATCTGCGCCAATACCAACGATACGGTGATCCACGCGCTGCGCGATATCATCAAGCATTCGCCGGATTTGCTGAGCGTGCGCTGGCGGCGGGAAGGCTTTATCTCCGATCATGCAGCGCGCAGTCAGGGCAGGGAGACGCCAGTCAATCTGTTGGGCTTTAAGGACGGCACGGCCAATCCCGATACGGCCGACGCGGCGATGATGGATAAAATCCTGTGGGTCACGGCGGATCAGGATGAACCTGCCTGGGCGATCGGCGGCAGCTATCAGGCCGCGCGCATCATTCAGTTCCACGTAGAGTTTTGGGACAGAACGCCACTGCGCGAGCAGGAAACGATCTTTGGCCGGGTGAAGCAGAGCGGCGCGCCGCTGGGAATGACGCACGAACATGATGTACCGGACTATGCCAGCGATCCCGATGGCCTCGTTACGCCGTTAGACGCGCATATTCGCCTGGCTAACCCGCGCACGTCACAAACGCAGGACAGCCTGATGCTCCGCCGTGGCTACAGCTACTCGCTGGGCGTATCCAATGCCGGTCAGCTGGAGATGGGCCTGTTATTTGTCTGCTATCAGCACGACCTGGAAAAGGGTTTTCTTACCGTACAAAAAAGACTCAACGGCGAGGCGCTGGAGGAATATATCAAACCCGTCGGCGGCGGATATTTCTTTGTGCTGCCTGGCGTCATTGACGAAAAACATTATCTCGGGCAGGCTTTACTTCAGGCCTGAGCCTTTCTTCAGCCTCCCGCCCGCGCCTCGTGCGGGAGGTTGTTTTTTAACCAGAGGCGTTCAGCCGGCTGTTAAACATTTCAGATTACCGCACTCAGCATAAAATAAATTGTTATCTCTTTGATCCTGTTAGGATCCTAATTAACCTGCCGCGTACGCGTTCGCTTATTTGGTACTTTTCGCTTGCCGCCAGGTAAAATTAATGTTGCATTATTCCAGGAATCTGTTGAAATTTAATTATCAGGCGTCAGTTGTTTCCAGTGTGCAACACGGAGATCGCGAATGGACAAGTCCTTTTACGGACATAAGCGTCAGACAAATAGCGTGACAGCTTCCCGGCGCGAGGGCTTTATCGCCCCAATGACTTCCTCTTCCCTTTGCCATTTCAGCCAGTTTATTAACACCCTCCGGTGCCCGGCATCGTCACTCCGCGTACCATTTCTACGGCCAGACAAGGCTTACAAGGAAGCCAGCAAAACCTCTAAAGCGTTCACGTAATCGCACTGCCGTTCCAGGTGCGGGAAATGAAACCAACTGTAAGGTGCCACTATGGGAAGACAGAAAGCAGTGATCAAAGCTCGTCGTGAAGCCAAGCGCGTGCTTCGTAGCGATTCACGCAGTCATCGTCAGCGTGAAGAAGAATCGGTCACCTCGCTGGTGCAGATGGGTGGGCTGGACGCAATCGGCATGGCGCGCGATACCCGCGACCATTCGCCCATTGAGGCCCGTAATGAAGCTCAGGCGCACTATCTTAAAGCCATAGAGAGTAAACAGCTGATTTTCGCTACCGGCGAAGCGGGCTGCGGAAAAACCTGGATTAGCGCCGCCAAAGCGGCCGAAGCCCTGATCAATAAGGATGTCGACAGGATCATCGTCACCAGGCCGGTACTACAGGCAGATGAAGATCTGGGCTTTTTACCCGGTAATATCGCAGAAAAGTTCGCTCCTTATTTCCGACCCGTCTATGACGTTCTGGTTAAACGTCTTGGTTCTTCCTTTATGCAGTACTGCCTGCGTCCCGAAATCGGCAAGGTGGAGATTGCGCCTTTCGCCTATATGCGCGGACGTACCTTTGAAAACGCCGTGGTGATCCTTGATGAGGCGCAAAACGTCACCGCCGCCCAGATGAAAATGTTTCTGACCCGCCTCGGGGAAAACGTCACCGTCATCGTCAATGGCGATATCACGCAGTGTGATTTGCCATCGCATGTTCAGTCCGGCCTTAGCGACGCGCTGGCCCGCTTTAAAGAGGACGAGATGATTGGGGTAGTGCGTTTTGGTAAACAAGACTGCGTGCGCTCGGAGCTGTGCCAGCATACGCTGATGGCCTACGGCTAAAATGGGTGCATGTAAATATCGTCTGAAGACAACGCAGTTAATTAACCGCTCATTTTGATAATAAAAAACCGGCCTCCTGCGAGGCCGGTTTTTCCCTTTTCAGAGGGATGTCCCGGGCGAAAAACGCCTGAGTATCATGCCTTATTCCACCTTATCCCAGGCTTGCTGCCAGTGCAGGCCCGTGCCCGGCGCATAGGCCCAGGCCGCGCCCGCACACCAGCCGGTGTAAGGTGCCGATTTACAGGCATAGATGCCGCCCGCTGCGCTTACCCGTTCGCCTGCTTTATAGGCTGTGCCTTCCACATAGGCCGGATAGACTGGCGGTGCTGGCGGTGCCGGCGGCGGCGTAACGGAAATAATTTCCAGAGCATGAGTGCTGATGGCTGAACGCGTTCCGTCCGCGCTGGCTGCTTCCAGGTCGACCTGGTAATGACCGCCTGCATAATTTTGCGCCGCGATTGTAAACTCGCGCGCCGTGCTCTGCGCCAGCGTTTTGCCGTTCTGCTTCAGGCTCCACTGCCAGTGGCTGGCGGTAAAGTTGCTCTGGCTCGTCAACGTGATGCTTTCACCTTGTTTAACGCTGGCCGCGCCCTGGATCTGCGCGTGCGGGGCGCTCACGGTTACGGTGACGGTTTTTCTGTCCACAACGCCGCCCGTACCGGTAGCCAGAAGCTCATAGGTCACTTTTCCTGAGGCATTACGAGGGAAAGCGGCCCTGACTATCTTCTGCTGGTGCACTTCTCTCACGATCGGGCCTGACGCCACTTCCTGCAGGCCGGAAGGGCCGTCGCTGGTTACCCGCCAGATAAAGCCTTTACCGGTGCTGCTGCTGCCGTCAAGCTGGTGAATAGTGGCGGTTGTGGAGCGGGACACGAGGCTGAAGTCTTCAGGCACCACGGCTACCGGCACAACGACAGGCTCGGGAGCGATAATCTCTAAAGCATGGGTGCTGGTTGCCGTACGCAGGCCGTCTGCACTGGTGGCTTCAAGCACCACCTGGTAGTGACCGGCGGCATGGTCATTTGTCGCCAGGACAAACTCACGCGCATTGCTCTGCGCCAGCGTTTTGTCGTGCTGCTTCAGGCTCCACTGCCAGTGCGTGGCGGTAAAGTTGTCCTGGCCTGTCAGCGTTACGCTGTCGCCATGCTTAACGCTGGCCGGGCCCTGGATCTGCGCGTGCGGGGCAGTAACGGTGACGGTCACGGTTTTTTTATCCACCGAGCCGTCTGAACCGGTTGCCGTCAGCTCGTAGGTGACGATGCCTGAGGTGTTGCGGGGAAAAGCGGCGCGGGCCACGGCACCCTGTACTTCTTTTACGATCGGCCCTGACGCCACTTCCTGCAAACCGGCAGCGCCGTCGCTGGTCACCCGCCAGACAAAACTTTTCCCGGTACTTCCGCTGCCGTCCAGTATATGGATGGTGGCGGTAGTAGAACGAGATACGAAGCTGAAGTCTTCAGGCACCACGGCTACCGGCACAGCAGCAGGCTGGGGAGCGATAATCTCTAAAGCATGGGTGCTGGTTGCCGTACGCAGGCCGTCTGCGCTGGTGGCTTCAAGCACCACCTGATAGTGACCGGCGGCATGGTTATTTGTCGCAAGGACAAACTCGCGCGCATTGCTTTCCGCCACGGTTTTTTCACCCTGCTTCAGGCTCCACTGCCAGTGCGTGGCGGTAAAGTTGTCCTGGCCTGTCAGCGTTACGCTGTCGCCCTGCTTAACGCTGGCCGGGCCCTGGATCTGCGCGTGCGGCGCAGCCACGGTGACGGTCACGGTTTTTTTATCCACCGAGCCGTCTGAACCGGTTGCCGTTAGCTCATAGGTGACGACGCCTGAGGTGTTGCGAGGAAAAGCGGCGCGGGCCACGGCACCCTGCACTTCTCTTACGATCGGGCCTGACGCCACTTCCTGCAGGCCGGCAGGGCCGTCGCTGGTTACCCGCCAGACAAAACTTTGACCTGTGCTCCTTCTGCCGTCCAGCTGGTGGATGGTGGCGGTGGTGGAACGGGAGATAAGACTGAAATCGTCAGGCACCACGGCAACCGGCTTCACAACTGGCGTGGTAGAGATGATCTCTAACGCATGAGTGCTTCTGCCCGTGTGCATACCGTCTGCGCTGGTGGCTTCCAGTTCGACCTGGTATTTACCGGGCGCATAGCTCCGGGTATTCAGAGTAAACTGGCGCGATGTACTTTGAGCAATCGTCTGGCTGCCGTTTAACAGGCGCCACTGCCAGCGGGTAGCGGTAAAGTTCACCTGGCCGTTCAGGGTAACGGTATCGCCCTGTTTAACGCTGGCCGGACCCTGAATTTGCGCACGTGGAGCGGTTACGGTAACGGTGACGGTTTTTTTATCCATCGTACCGTTGGGGCCACGCACCGTCAGTTCATAAACAGCCTGGCCGGAAGAGTTGGCAGGGAAGGCGGCTCTGACGTTCGCAATGTTGTGAGTTTCTCTGACAACAGGACCAGAAGGGACTTCCTGCAAACCCATAGGCCCGTCGCTTAACACTTTCCAGACGTGGCCGTAACCGTCACTGCGGCTGCCGTCCAGCTGGCGGATCAATGAGGTGTTGCTGCGCGAAAGGACATTGAAATTACCCGGTACGACGGCTCTCGGCGTTACGTTGCTGTAAAACCTTGAGACCATTTCACGCCGTTCATTCAGCCGACGAGCGCTGTCCTCATACTCTATGGTTCCGGCAGGCGTATTGCGGAAGAGAACGCGCGGGTTTGAAAACATATTAATCTGGCTACAGTTAGGGGAACAGGCGTAGGACATAATAGTACGCCACCTGTCCATCCCTGTGCCCAGACGCCGGTAGCCATGTTGATAGCAAGGGGAGCCATAAGGGTTACCGCCATTCTGCGCTCTGTCGTGTTGCAGCCCGATATTGTGACCCATTTCATGGGCAAAAGTGTTGGCCTGGGTGAAAGCGAGGTAATTGACCACGGAATGTGCGTTTTCTCTGGATGCGTTGACCCATGCTGTGCCGTTGACATCTCTACGAACCGCTAACATAACCACCAGATCGGCACTATGCTGTTCTCTGAAGGCGAGGATTTCGTTGCGCAATACGCCACCCATATCCCTCAGCATTAGACCCTGGGTATTTTTCTCGTTGTAATCAGGATTCAGTACGCCAGCGTTAACAAAAGTGATACGTACATTACTGTTTAAGGCGCCCTGATTCACTTTTTCGAAAGCAAGTTTGGCCAGCGCATCAAAATCTAATGAAGAGAAGGCCGCGCGGGACTGATTGGTGGTCACCAGTCCCACCCGGATAACTACCTGTTGTGAAGGAGCCGGGTCTACATAATTTCCCGGTGCCGGACAGGTAACGCGGGTTTCCGGGGCGCTGAAGACCTCATCGTGCTTGTCTTTTTCAGCAAATTTATTTGCATCCACTTTAATAATAACCAGTGAATTTTTTTCCTGAGCCAGCGGCAGGATCTGAAAGGTTTCACCTTTGAACGTTAGCGAACCATAGATTTTGCCCTGTTTGATAATCAGGATCGCCGTGTTTTCCGGATCGGGATTGCCGTTGGATAACCGGTTGGTAATAGGGGCGGCAATTTCACCTGTCCAGGTGAGGCTGCCGTCTTCGTCTTTCTTTTCAGACCAGCGTTGAAAAGTGACATGCCCGCCATCCGGCAGCGTCAGGCTGACGCTGTCAATATCCTGCGGGGGGATATTGTCCGTACTCTTAAGCAGCGCCATTTTTTCCGTAATGGGGGAGGCGGATAAATTACGTAAATAACGGTTGTGCGATACAATCGATTTTTCGTTGGTGTTATGTAAGACAGCAAGCTTAAGCACTGCTGCATGCGAGGCGCTGCCGCACATAAATAATATAAGAGTGATGCACCTGACAAGGTGCGATAAAATTCGCTTCATGTTTTCCTGCTATTAGTCAAAGGGGTTATTATTGGCTTTATATACGGATGGTCTTATTTATTAGTCGGTTAGAACCTTTATAAGGTGGTCGTTATTTATTGTCAGCTGAAAATTACCATGATAGTACGTCAGAATATTTCCGGGTTATCTTATGGTCAGCGGAATTTAAATTTAAACTATTAAGATGACTGTTTTATAGTGTTACAGGTGGCGTATTTCTTCAAGGTTAAAAATTGACATGCGGATGGCAGAATTTGCCGGGTAAAAATCGAGTTAATATTTTGTATCAGGTCTGCTGTTTTTAAAATAAAGATACCGGGCGGAAAACTCCGCCGCGACTTTTATTATATAGCCTGTTGGATTTGGCTTATCGCCAACTGTAAAATTTTATTAACGTACAGGCAGGCTGCTGCTTTGCTGATGACGGCATCGGGTTTTATCCCTGGAAGCAGCTGATCGCAGGCAGCACCACGCTGGCGGAGTGGTGCTGCCTGCGATCGACTGCATGACCATGGTTAAGCGACAGTCTTACTGAAGGGTAAAAGCTAAGGTCGGGATACAGCCTTATCAGCCGGGTCCTTTTTGTTTTATATCCTTATGGTTGATGCTTTTTTCAAAATTCCTGCAAATACCTTAGCGTGGCTCAAGCTTTTCACCTTGCACCGGAAACGGTTTTTTTATGAATTAAATCGCTATCATCATAATTAAAAAGGATTTTTTACTTTCTTTTTTTCTGTTTTTAACGGCCTTCTTGTTTTTTAACTATTTTATTAATCACTTATATGAATGTCTGCGTGTTCAACAGCAAAAAATAAGCAGATTTACTAAAGCTTACGAAAGGCAGGCCGATAAAGCACGGGTATAACAGAAACGATGTTTGCACCTTTAATCTTCTGAGAGCGTGGAAAAGATGTTTAAAAACTTTTCGGTCAGTACGAAATTTATAGCGGCTTTTGGCGTCGTGGCGGCCTTATTACTGCTGCTGTGCGGCACTTTTTACGTTAACTTTTCGCGCATTGTAAACTCCAATAACTGGAACGTGCATACCTGGCGTGTCATCGATGAAAGCCGATCGCTGACCCAAAGCCTGGTGAATATGGAAACCGGGCTGCGCGGCTATGCAGTAAACGGTAAAGAAGAGATGCTGGCGCCGTGGCAGGAAGGTCAGAAAGCCTTTTCTCAGCACGTGCAGAAGGCGCGCTCTTTGACGTCGGATAATGAAAGGCAACAGGATAGGCTGAGCAAACTGGCCGCGCAGGAACAGGCGTGGGAAGCCTCTTTTGTTACGCCGCTGATGAAAAATCGCCAGGCGCTGAACACCGGCGCGCTCTCTTATGAAACGTTTCTGGCGGCTTTTAATGCCAACACGGGCAAAGCGCAGATGGACGGAATGCGGAAGATCATCGATGAACTTGCTGCCGAAGAGAAGGGTTTACTGGCGGAAAGGCAGCTCACCGTTGATGCCACCGAAGCGCAAACCAAGCTGACCCTGATCGTTGGCGCGCTTGCCGGGCTGGCTATCGCCTCTCTGCTGGGCTATCTGCTGTCGCGTGCGATTACCGTCCCTCTGCGCCAGGCTGTTAAAGCGGCGCGCTCTATCGCGGATGGCGATTTAACCTCGGTACTGATCCCGCAGTCAAAAGATGAAACCGGCGTGCTGATTGCTACTTTTGCAGAGATGCAGGAGCAGCTAAGAAAAGTCGTTTCGGAGATCCAGAACGCCGCCGCTTCTATCGATAGCGCCGCAAAAGAGGTTTCTCTGGGCAATACCGATCTGTCCAGCCGAACTGAACAGCAGGCCGCGTCGCTTGAAGAAACGTCAGCCAGTATGGAACAGCTGACCGCCACGGTGCGCCAGAACTCTTCTAACGCACAACATGCCAGCAGCCTTGCTTCTGACGCGTCACGCGTGGCGGAGCATGGTGGCGCAGTGGTAGGAAAAGTCGTGTCCACCATGTCCGCTATTCATGACAGCTCGAACAGCGTGGCCGAAATCATCAGCACGATAGAAAGCATCGCGTTCCAGACGAACATTCTGGCGCTTAATGCCGCGGTGGAAGCTGCTCGCGCTGGTGAACAGGGCCGGGGCTTTGCCGTCGTGGCTTCGGAAGTCAGGGCGCTGGCCCAGCGAAGCGCGGTAGCCGCTAAAGAAATTAAAACGCTGATCGAAACATCAAGCCTGCGTATTACAGAAGGTAGCCAGCTGGTGGCCAATGCCGGAAAAACTATGGATGACATCGTTGCTTCCATCGGCAATGTTTCCGGCATTATGTCGGAGATTTTTTCAGCGTCGGGCGAGCAGGTCAACGGTATTGAGCACGTAAGCATTGCGGTCAGCCAGATGGACGAAGTGACCCAGCAGAACGCCGCGCTGGTGCAGGAAGCCGCCGCTGCGGCCGCTTCGCTGGAAGATCAGGCTGCGCAGCTGACTCGTGCTATTGCCGTATTTAAAGTTGCCTGATGCCATATGGCCAGGCGGTAAAAAAGAGATTGGCCATAAAAAAAGCCTGAACGTGAGTTCAGGCTGAGGTTGCTGACAAACTCATCTTCTGTCATCAAATCGCGTTCGGGCCGGTGAAAAGCAGCAGAGGCAGATCGGAACACGGACACGCCGTAGATACGTCCATGTAGGCTCGTTTCGCGCGTCCATGCGCGAAAACGGTCCGCTTATCCGTTCAGCCTCTGCTACTGCGAAGCTGCCGTTTCGCTGCAAAAAAATCCAGTTCACACGGTCCTTCTTCTTTTGTCATCGGTCTGAGCCTGAGCGTGAGTTCAGGCTCTTTCTTTGAATATGGCGGTGAGGAAGGGATTGACTCGCTTTGCTCGCCCTGCGGGCAGTTCGGCCGCGGGACGTCCGAACTGTCCAACCGGCTGAAGCCGGTTGTCGAACCCGGTCAAGGGTTCTCACCCTTCCTCGTGGGGAACATGCATAAAAAAAAGCCTGAACGTGAGTTCAGGCTTTTTCTTTGAATATGGCGGTGAGGAAGGGATTCGAACCCTTGATACGTTGCCGTATACACACTTTCCAGGCGTGCTCCTTCAGCCACTCGGACACCTCACCATATTGTAAACTTCATCCCCCTCTCGGGCGACGGGGCGCTACTATAGGGAGTCCGGGCCGAACGGTCAAGGGAATTTTCTCTTTTTATTCTGGCAGGTTAAGCGGTAAGCAGGCCGCGCTCGCTGTCGATTGAGAAACGAACAGGTGTAGTCATCAAGTTGCCATGCGGCCGACACAAAAGCGTCACGATTGTGTCGCAAACTAAACGCCTGAAATTTTTAGAAACGTTTTCTCATGGAGCCGTCTGATGAAAAAAAGCCTGTTTACGCTTTCCTTTACCGCCACGCTGTTATCCATCACGCTTTGCGCCCAGGCCGCCGATTATCAGCGTGCCGCACAGGGAGATATTACACAGCCCGGCGGGGCTCGCCGTTTAAGCGAGGATCAGACCGAAGCGCTGAAAGCTTCACTGAGCAGTAAAACAGCTAAAAACGTTATCCTGCTGATCGGTGACGGTATGGGCGACTCCGAGATTACCGCCGCGCGTAACTATGCTGAAGGCGCAGGTGGCTTTTTCAAAGGCATCGATGCGCTGCCGCTGACCGGTCAGTATACGCATTACTCGCTGGACAAAAAAACGCATAAGCCCGATTACGTTACGGATTCCGCCGCTTCGGCAACGGCGTGGAGCACCGGCGTAAAATCTTATAACGGGGCGATCGGCGTGGATGTGAACGGTAAAGATCATCAGACGATTATGGAAAGGGCAAAGGCAGCAGGTAAAGCGACCGGCAACGTCTCTACCGCAGAGCTGGAAGACGCTACGCCCGCCGCGCAGATGGCGCATGTGACCTCCCGTAAATGCTATGGCCCGGAGAAAACCAGCGAGCTGTGCGCAGGCAACGCGCTGGAAAAGGGCGGCAAAGGATCTATTGCCGAACAATTGTTGAACGCCCGTGTTGACGTCACTTTCGGCGGCGGCGGCAAAACCTTTGCCGAAAGCGCTAAGGCAGGCGAGTGGCAGGGCAAGACGCTGAGCGAGCAGGCGAAGCTGCGCGGCTACCAGCTGATTGATAACCTTGACGGCATGAACGCTATTACCGAAGCCACGCAGGATAAACCCGTGCTGGGCCTGTTCGCGGATGGCAATATGCCGGTGCGCTGGAAAGGGCCGAAAGCGACCCTGCACGGTAATCTGGAAGGCAACCCCATCAGCTGCGAGGTAAACAGCGATCGTCCTGCTTCCACGCCAACGCTGGCGCAGATGACCGATAAGGCTATCCAGCTGCTGAGCAAAAATCAGAACGGTTTCTTCTTACAGGTGGAAGGCGCGTCGATCGATAAGCAGGATCATGCAGCAAACCCCTGCGGCCAGATTGGCGAAACGGTAGATTTGGATGAGGCAGTACAGAAAGCGCTGGAGTTTGCCCGTAAAGACGGCAACACGCTGGTTATTGTCACGGCGGACCATGCGCATTCCAGCCAGATTATCCCTAATGACAGTAAGGCTCCCGGCCTGACGCAAAAGCTGGCAACTAAAGAGGGCGGCCTGATGACTATCAGCTACGGTAACTCGGAAGAGGACTCGCAGGAGCATACCGGCACGCAGCTGCGCATCGCCGCTTATGGGCCACACGCCGCTAACGTGGTCGGGCTGACCGATCAGACCGATCTGTTTTATACAATGAAGGCCGCGATGGAAATTAAGTAGTCTTTATAAAAACTGATTGATTATATAAAAGCACTGTTGCTGAAAGGTAACGGTGCTTTTTTATTTGCCTTGTTTACTTAGGGTTTATTTCTTCCTGGCGTAATAATGACCAGGCTGGCTCCATTATTCCTGTATCAGGACAGGTTGTTAATAAGGGGCCGGGGAAGTGTATTTATTTAAGAAGATTGAGCATCAGGGTAAAATTTTTCGTCACTTGTTACAGAAAGAAGGAAAATATTTGCTAACGACCTACCGCAAAAGACACTGTGGAGCAGATGTTTTCCGCAATCCTGAGTCGTTGAATGAAAAAATTATCCACCGTATGCTCTACACCAGCAACGATCTTTATACCCAACTGGCTGATAAATACCTGGCCCGTGACTACGTTGCAAAGAAAATCGGCGAAAACTATTTGATCCCATTGCTGGGCGTGTGGCGGCGCACGGCGGATATTGACTATGCTGCATTACCCGATAAATTTGTACTCAAATGCAACCATGATAGCGGCAGCTGCCAGATGGTGTTTGCCAAAGATGCGGCAGCAATAGCGCGCTATAATAAAAAGCTCGATTTTTTTCTTAATCGTAACTTTTACTATGTCTCGCTGGAATGGCAATACAAAAACATCCCACCCTTTATCCTGGCCGAGCAGTATATAGATATTTTTGCGAACGCCAATCCGGATATTACGCCGGAACTTTACCGCGTTCACTGCTTTCATCAAAAAGCGAAATTTACAGAGGCGGATTTTACGGATGCCGCCGGAAATAAGCTCACCAATATTTATGATGAAGGCTGGCGCCTGCAGCCTTTTACTATGGGGCAGAGCAATAATCCGCGCGACATTCCCCGGCCCGCTGGCTATGCCAGGCTGCTTGAACTGGCGGAAACGCTCGCAGAGGGTATTGATTACTGCCGGGTGGATTTCTTTATGCATAAAGAAAATATCTGGTTTAGTGAAATGACCTTTACGCCAGAGAGAGGCAAGATAAAGTTTTCGCCAAGAATATGGGATTACCGGCTTGGCGAGCTGTGGCAACTGCCGTCAGACATCAATAAATAAGTTGGGCATAAAAAAAAGCCTGCAGGTGAGTTCAGGCTCTTTCTTTAAATATGGCGGTGAGGAAGGGATTGACTCGCTTTGCTCGCCCTGCGGGCAGTTCGGCCGCGGGACGTCCGAACTGTCCAACCGGCTGAAGCCGGTTGTCGAACCCGGTCAAGGGTTCTCACCCTTCCTCGTGGGGAACATGCATAAAAAAAAGCCTGAACGTGAGTTCAGGCTTTTTCTTTGAATATGGCGGTGAGGAAGGGATTCGAACCCTTGATACGTTGCCGTATACACACTTTCCAGGCGTGCTCCTTCAGCCACTCGGACACCTCACCATATTGTTACGCAAGCTTGCTGCGTGGCCGGTAATGTAGGGAAAAGTCGTGCGCGGGTCAACACCCTTTCTGCACTTTTCCGCTCGTTTACTCATTTTTGCAGCAGGCTGCTGCTAAATTCGGCAAAAGGACCGTTTACTAAAGTAAAACGCAACGGTATCAGCGCAATTGGCCGAACAATGTGCATAATGATTCGCTTTACCAGGCTAAAAAATCACGAGGCCACAGTGACTATCCAGACTAAAAACGGTGGAGCGACAGGGCAGGAAGGTACGCGCGCGCTTTTCTTTATCCAGATTTTCGCCACCCTTGGCTTTGCCGTGCTCTATTCCACCCTGGTGCTTTATGCCACCAAACGACTCGGCTTCAGCGAGGCGCAGGCCAACGCCATGATGGGCGTGTTCGGCGCTTTCAACTACGGGCTGCATCTGTTTGGCGGCTACCTCGGCGGACGCTACCTCAGCAACCGTAACCTGTTTGTGCTGGGTATGGTGTTGCAGGTCATTGGTTGTTGGATCCTCTCCGGGCAAAGCGCGGACGGGCTGTACTGGGGGCTGGCGATGTTCCTCACCGGCAGCGGCCTGAACGTAACCTGTATCAATATGATGCTGACCCAGCGTTTTACGCCGGAAGACAGCCGTCGCGAAAGCGCCTTCCTGTGGAACTATGCCGGGATGAACCTGGGCTTCTTTATCGGCTTCACTGGCGCGGGCTATTTCCAGCTACAGGAGCATTACCAGGCGCTGTTCCTGTTCGCCACGCTGGGCAACGCCGTCGCCATCGTTATTTCTCTGCTGCGCTGGAAAACGCTGGCGGATATCGATACGCCGCTGCTGCACGTCAACAAATCGCAGCTGCGGCTGCGGATGCTGGCGGGCCTGCTGATCCTGGTGGTGCTGGTGCCGATTATCCGCCTGATGCTGACCCATGCTGATTTTACCGGCACTTTTGTACTGATCCTCGGCGCGGTTGTTTTCCTGTTGCTTGCCGCCACCACGCTGCGACATCGCCCACGGGAAGAACAGCGCCGAATGGCCGCCTACTTGATCCTGGCATTGGGCGCGCTGGTGTTCTGGACGCTTTACCAGCTGGCGCCGATGGGGCTGATGCTGTTTACCGAACACAATATTATGCTGAACGTTTGGGGCATCCGGGTTGCGCCGCAGTGGGTGCAAAACATCAATACGCTGGTGATTGTTTTCGGCGGGCCGCTGTTGGCAATGGGCTTTCGTAACATGCGCGAGCGTGGCTGGCGCATCGATATTCCTTTGCAGTTCGCTTCTTCGCTGTTCTGTATCGGGCTGGGGATGCTGGTCTTGCCCGTGGGTATTATGCTGGCCGGCGGCGACGGCATGGTGGCGTTCAAATGGATCGCGATCAGCTACATTCTGCAAAGCCTGGCCGAGCTGCTGATTTCGCCGGTTGGCTACGCGATGATCGGCAGGTTGGCGCCGCTACGTTATCAGGGCGTGATGATGGGCTGCTGGATGATGGTAACAGGCGTCGCGTCGGTGCTGGCCGGTCACGTTTCCGGCATGATGCCGGAGAACAGCGGCAGTTCGCCTGCGCTAACCAACCCTGGCTACAGCCATATCTTTATGCTGCTGGGCTGCGGCAGCGTCGCCACAGGTCTGATCCTGCTGCTGTTGATGCCGCTGCTGCGCAGGCTTATCCAGACGACACGCTAGCCAGGGGGGCCATAACGGCCCCCTTATTTTTTGCTTGCCACGGGCTGCATTTTCCCTGAGCCTGAAGGAAAAACAGGAGAAGCCGCGTGGATATCATTTTTTATCATCCTTCCTTTAATGCAAAAAAATGGCAGGCCGGATTAGAGCAGCGTTTGCCGCAGGCCCGCGTGCGTGAATGGACGCCGGGCGATCGGGCTCCTGCGGATTACGCGCTGGTGCGCCAGCCGCCGGTAGCGATGCTGCAGGGCCGTACGGATTTAAAAGGCGTTTTTGCGCTGGGCGCGGGCGTTGATGATATTCTCAACCAGCTGCGCGAACATCCGCAGATGCTGGCGGCTGGCGTGCCGCTGTTTCGTCTGGAGGATACCGGCATGGGTCGCCAGATGCAGGAATATGCGGTCTGGCACGTGCTGGGCTGGTTCCGCCGCTTTAACGACTATCAGCAGCAGAAAAGCCAGGCGCTGTGGCAGCCGCTGCGCAACCCTGGCCGGGACGCCTTTACCATCGGCATTCTGGGCGCGGGCGTGTTGGGGCGCAGCGTGGCGGAAAGCCTGCGCTACTGGGGTTTTCCGGTGCGCTGCTGGAGCCGCACGCCGAAAACGCTGCCGGGCGTCACCAGTTTCCACGGCGAAGCGCAGCTGAGCGAGTTTCTTTCCGGCACCCGCGTGCTGATTAACCTGTTGCCGAACACGCCGCAAACCGTCGGCATTCTGAACCGTGGTTTACTGAGTCAGCTTCAGCCGGAGGCTTATCTGATTAATCTGGCGCGCGGCGCGCATCTGGTGGAAGAAGATCTGCTGGCGGCGCTGGCGGCGGGCGAAATCAAGGCGGCGGCGCTGGACGTTTTTGCGCAGGAGCCGCTGGCGCAGGATCATCCTTTCTGGACGCATCCGGCTATCGCCATCACGCCGCATAATGCGGCTGTCACCTTGCCGGAGGAAGCTATGGACTACATTGCTGACGCCATCCGCCAGCGTGAAGCGGGTGATATGCCCGCCGGTCAGGTCGATCTGGCGCGAGGCTACTAACTCGTCCGGGCCGAGTGCCCGTCAACAAGGAGAAATTATGTACCCTGTCGATCTTCATATGCACACCGTTGCCAGCACCCATGCCTATAGCACGCTGCGTGACTACGTCCAGCAGGCGCAAACCTGCGGCGTCAAACTGCTGGCGATCACCGATCACGGCCCCGATATGGCCGATGCGCCGCACCACTGGCATTTTATCAATATGCGAGTCTGGCCGCGCGTGGTGGACGGCATTGGCATCCTGCGCGGTATTGAAGCCAATATTAAAAACCTGGCGGGCGATATCGACTGCACCGGGCCGATGATGGAGGCCATGGATATCGTGGTGGCAGGCTTTCACGAGCCGGTTTTCGCACCGCGCGACAAGGCGACCAATACCGAAGCGATGATCGCCGCCATGGCCAGCGGCAACGTGCATATCATCAGCCATCCGGGCAACCCGAAGTACCCTGTTGATATTCCTGCTATTGCCGAGGCCGCCGCAAAATATGAGGTGGCGCTGGAGCTGAACAACTCCTCTTTTACCCACTCGCGCAAGGGTAGCGAGCCTAACTGTCGTGCTATTGCAGCCGCAGTACGCGATGCCGGCGGCTGGATCGCCTGCGGCTCGGATTCCCATACTGCCTTTACGCTGGGCAATTTTGAGCATTGTCTGCGGATCATGAAGGAAGTGGATTTTCCCGAAGAACGCGTATTAAATGTCACGCCGCGCCGCCTGCTGGATTTTTTACAGCGCAGAACCGGCACGACCATTACAGAATTTGCTGACCTGTGACGTTGTCACGCTTAACGCTATGGACCCATCCCGATGAATGAATTTTCGATTATCTGCCGCATCCTTGGCTCGCTCTATAACCGCCAGCCGCAGGATCCGCTGCTGGTGCCGCTGTTTACGCTGTTGCGCGAGGGCAAGCTGCAGCAGCAGTGGCCGCTGGAGCAGGGCGAGTTGCTGACGCGTTTGCAGCAGAACAGCGATCCGCAGGCGCTGGCCGCTGACTATAACGCGCTGTTTGTCGGCAGCGACTGCAAGGTGTCGCCGGAGGGTTCAAAGTGGGAAAACGGCCCGCAGGAGAGCGAAGTGCGGGCGTTTTTGCAGAGCCGTGGCATGCCGCTTGGCGAAGGCCCGGCCGATCGGTTTGGCTCGCTGCTGCTGGCCGCTTCCTGGCTGGAGGATCAGTCGCAGGAGGATGAGGTACAGGCGCAAATTACGCTGTTCGACGACTATCTGCTGCCGTGGTGCGGTCAGTTCCTGGGCAAGGTGGAAGCCTGGGCCGATACGCCGTTTTACCGTACGCTGGCCGCGCTAAGTCGCGAAGCGATTCAGGCGATGCGCGACGAGCTGGCGGAAGAAGACGAAGCGTAAAGCTGCGGACAATCCGGCTGGCCTGGTTTCTGCCGGTAGTCACTGAGTAAAGCCAGTACCGCGCCCGGCGATACTGGCTTTACTTTATCAGTTAACAGGTGCGCAAAGCGGGCCGATCGTCTTGCTGTACTTTGTCACTTAACAGGTGCGCGAAACGGCCCGGTCATCTGGCTTTACTTTATCAGTTAACAGGCGCGTAGCCAGCGGGTTAATCCCGCCACGCTGCGCGCGCAGAACCCAACGGCGAGGCGGAAGCAGACCAAACCAGCGGCGTGCCGGGCAGCTCCACCGGCGGTTTAAGGCGCAGGCCGATCCCCCAGGCGTTTATCTCCGTTTCGACATTGTTATCATGCGGTTGTGCGCTAACCAGCCCTTTGGGGCGCATCGCCTCGGGATAAGGATTATCGGTCAGCAGGCAGGCAGTGCGGGCCAGCGACAGCCTGGCGCTGAAGCCCGTGCCGTTTTGCAGCCTGAGCCGCATGCCTTCCAGCGCGGCGGCGGCCATCAGATAGCCGGTAGCATGGTCGAGCGCCTGTACCGGCAGCGGCACCGGTTTCTCGCTGTGCTGCCACTGACTGCCGGTTTCCGCTATGCCGCAGCCCATCTGCACCAGGCTGTCAAAACCGCGCCGGTTGCGCCACGGCCCCGTCCAGCCCCAGGCGTTCAGGCTGACGTCGATCAGGCCAGGAGAAAGCTTTTGTCGTGCCTCCGTATCATACCCCAGCGCGCTCAGCGCATCGGCACGATAGCCGTGGATCAGAATATCCGCCTGGCCCAGCAGCTGTGCAAAAATCTGCCTGCCTGCCGCCGACTTTAAATCGAGGCGCGCGCAGCGTTTGCCCAGCGTGACTTCCTCCTCCAGCGTCGGCTCCTGCCAGCCCGGCGGATCGAGCCGCAGCACGTCCGCGCCCAGCCCGGCCAGAAAGCGCGTGGCGACCGGCCCGGCGATAATTCGGGTCAGATCCAGCACCCTGACGCCTTGCAGCGGCCGCAGCCCTGGCAGCGCCCAGCCCGGCGCGGCGGCCTGCGGCTGTACGCTTTGCACTATCAGCGGCTCGTGCCGTACGCTTTGCCCCTGTGAGTGCTGCCGCCAGGCTTCCACGCTGCGCATCTCTGCCGCACAGCCGCCCGCGTCAATCACCGCCTGTTCAAGCGCGGTTTTGTCCCAGCGGCTGACGGCCTGCGCCAAATCGGCGCGGCTGGCGTGCGTGCCCAGCACGTTTTCCATCGCCGCCCGGTGATGCGGCGCGTTGGTGTGCAGGCGGATCCAGCCGTTTGCGGCGGCGTAGTCTCCGGCAAAGGCATCCCACAGCGAGGGCGCAGAGCGGTTTACGGGCTGAAAGCTGTGTTGAAACCAGCGGGACGCCAGGCGCATATCGACGCGCTGACGGGCGGGATTGCCGGTCAGGGCTGCGGCCGCCTGCATCGCCAGCGCCATGCTGGTGGCCGCCAGCTCGGTGACCGGAAAGGCGGAAGGGAGACGCTGCTCGCCGATAAAATGGACATCGGGCGCGTCGTCATTGCGTAATGCCTGCCAGAGCTGTTGCCAGCATTGTGCGGTTAACCGGGTCGTCATTGCTTCCTCCTTTAATTTAACCATAGCAATGAAGATCGGCGGTCGCTAGCGCAGCCGCTTCAGCTTTGGCAGGCGGGCGTGCATCCTCAGGTTGCGCAGGTTGATCACCGCAATCGCCGTGCCGGCCACCACCAGCAGCGAGCCGAAAACCTTAAAGATATTCATGCTGTCGCCCAGCACCAGCACGCCCATAATCACCGACAGCACCGGCGTCAGCAGCGAATAGGGCATAATCAGATTGACGTTATAGGTGCGCAGCAGGCCATACCACAGCGAATAGGCGACGATGGAAGAGCAGATTGCGCTGTACAAAATCGCGAACCAGCCTCGCCATGAAGCGTTAACCAGGCTGGTCAGCTGGCCGCTTTCCATAAAGAAGGATGAGAGGCCCACGATGGGGATCGCCAGAAAAGAGAGCCAGCCGGTCATGGTAAGCGGCTTGATCGACGGGGATTTCTTCACGATAAGGTTGCTGACGGCCCAGCCCACCGCGCTGCAAAGCAGCAGGCACAGCACCCACCATGTTGGAATGGTCGGGCTGCCCGCCAGTACCACCACGCCGCTCAGCGAAATGGCGATGCCCAACATCTGTACCAGCGACAGTTTTTCCTGCAAAAAAATCATCGCCAGGATCATCGCGAAAGGCGTACCCAGCTGCACCACGATGGCGCCTGTGCCCGCGTCGGTATATTTCAGGCCGAGAAACAGCAGCGAGAAGTGCATAAAGCCAAAGGTAAAGGCCAGCGGCACCAGATAGCGCAGCTGTTCACGCGTAACGCGGGTAAAAGGCACCAGGATCAGCGCCACCACTACAAAGCGCATCAGCGTCAGAAACAGCGGCGGCACCTCGCCAAGCCCCCATTTTACCGCAACGTTATTGAAAGCCCAGGTGGTGACCACCAGCAAAATCAGGAAAAAATGACGTACAGCCACAACGCAATCCTTTAGTGTGTTTAATCATTAGCCTATGATGGCACGAATCGCCATGATGTTAAGCGTGAAGGCCCTTTTTTCTTGTAAGATTCCGAATCAGCCGCATAAGGAGATTGCCAGACAATGAACGCGCTTCCTTTCGCTATTATCCAGTTTGAAACGCCGCCTGCGGGCGTCATGGCGCAGGTGGGCGAGCAGCAGCACTGGTTTATCGCCGCTGCGGGTTTACAGCCGGATGCCTGGCTGATCGTGCGTCCCGATCTGGGCGAAGCGCTGCCCGATCCCGCTTTGCTGTCGGGGGCCATTCTCTCCGGCTCCTGGGCGATGGTCACCGATCATGCGGAGTGGAGCGAGCGTACGGCCGCCTGGATACGCAGCGCTATGGATCATCAGCTGCCGCTGCTGGGCGTCTGCTATGGTCATCAGCTTATGGCTTATGCGCTGGGCGGCAAGGTGGGCGATAATCCGCGTGGCTGGGAAGGGGGAGTGCAGCAGATCACCCGTCACGAAGAGGGCGCTGAAGATGTATTGCTGGGCGCGCTGCCGGGGCAGTTTTCCGCGTGGCTTTCCCATCGTCAGTCGGTGCTGCGACCGCCGACCGGTGCGCGGGTGCTGGCCTCTTCCGTGATGGATCCGTGTCAGATCGTTCGCTACAGCCCACAGGCGCTCTCGGTGCAGTTCCATCCCGAGTTTACGTCGGCGATTATGGCGGCCTGTCAGCAAAACAGCTCAAGGCCCGAAGCCGCTGGCGAAGCGCTCCCCGAACCCAGCTGGCCGCTGCGGCTTTTGCAGAATTTTTGTCAGCAGCCGCGCGCGATAGCGCGCCTCGCCTGACGCAACGGGGCGGCTCTGCCGTCCTCTTTCCTCGCTTTAGCGCTTTCCTTTCGGCGCGGTCACACTTTCCGCCTGGCCCGGCTGTCAATTTCTCCTGTTCTGTTAATGTTAATTTAAAGTTGTTTAATTGTTAATTATCGCGGAGAGACGATCATGCGCTACGCATATCCGGGCAGTCAGGATTCCTTAATCGTGCTGAAATCGCACTACGGCAATTTTATCAACGGCGAGTTTGTTGCGCCGGTAAACGGTAATTACTTTACCAATACGTCACCGGTTAATGGCTCGACGATCGGTGAGTTCCCTCGTTCAGATAAGGCGGATGTTGAAAACGCCATCGATGCGGCGCACGCGGCGGCAGAAGCCTGGGGCAAAACTTCCGTCCAGTCGCGTTCGCTGACGCTGCTGAAAATCGCCGATCGGCTGGAAGAGAAGCTGGAATATCTGGCCGTCAACGAAAGCTGGGACAATGGCAAACCGGTACGCGAGACGCTGGCGGCGGATCTGCCGCTGGCGGTCGATCATTTTCGCTATTTCGCGGGCTGCCTGCGCGCGCAGGAAGGCACGGCGGCGGAAATCGACGAGTTTACCGCCGCCTACCATTTTCACGAACCGCTGGGCGTAGTCGGCCAGATTATCCCGTGGAACTTTCCACTGCTGATGGCGGCCTGGAAGCTGGCACCGGCGCTCGGCGCGGGCAACTGTGTGGTGCTGAAACCGGCGGAGCAGACGCCGCTGTCAATCACGCTGTTTGTCGAGCTGATCGCCGACCTGCTGCCGAAAGGCGTGCTGAACGTAGTGCATGGCTTTGGTCGTGAAGCGGGTGAGGCGCTGGCGGGCAATCCGCGCATCGCCAAAATTGCCTTTACCGGCTCTACCGCTACCGGCGGCCATATCCTGGAGCTGGCGGCGAAAAACCTTATTCCTTCAACGGTTGAGCTGGGCGGCAAGTCACCGAACATCTTCTTTGAGGACATCATGCAGGCCGAGCCTTCTTTTATAGAGAAAGCGGCGGAAGGCGTGGTGCTGGGCTTTCTGAATCAGGGCGAGGTATGCACCTGTCCTTCGCGCGCGCTGGTGCAGGAATCCATTTATGCACCCTTTATGGAAGCGGTATTAAAAAGAATTAAAACCATCAGGCGCGGCGATCCTATGGATACCGACACCATGATCGGCGCGCAGGCTTCGCAGCAGCAATTTGATAAAATTCTCTCTTATCTGGACATTGCGCGGCAGGAAGGCGCAGAGGTGCTGACCGGCGGCGGCGTGGAGAAGCTGGACGACGATCTGGCCGGCGGCTATTACATTCAGCCAACGCTGCTCAAGGGCAACAACAGTATGCGCGTGTTCCAGGAGGAGATCTTCGGGCCTGTTGTAGGCATCACGACCTTTAAAGATGAGGCGGAAGCCATCGCCATTGCCAACGACTCGATCTATGGGCTGGGCGCGGGCGTCTGGACGCGCGATATCAACCGCGCTTATCGGGTCGGCAGGGCGATTAAGGCAGGGCGCGTCTGGACCAACTGCTATCATCTGTATCCGGCACACGCGGCGTTTGGCGGCTACAAAAAGTCCGGCATCGGGCGGGAAACGCATAAAATGATGCTCGATCACTATCAGCAAACCAAAAACCTGCTGGTCAGCTACAGCACCGAACCGCTGGGTTTCTTTTAACATCCTGCGCCGCGCGTCATTAATGAACGGGCGCGGCGTCAATAAGAAGGTGACGTTGTCACGCTGCGTTAGCTGGCTTTATCGGGAGCCAGCAGCGCAGCAATTTCCTGTTCCGATACGGCCTGCGAAAAAAGGTAGCCCTGTAGCTCATTACAACCTGCCTCCGCCAGCGCCGCCATCTGGCTGTTGGTTTCCACGCCTTCTGCGGTTACGGTCAGCCCCATTGCCTGGCCCAGTCTTACCACCGATTCGATGATGGCGGTTGAGTTCTCCGTCACGCCCAGCGACTGGGTAAAGGAGCGGTCGATTTTGATTTTATCCACCGAGAAATGACTCAGGTAATTCAGACTGGAGTAGCCCGTGCCGAAATCATCCAGCGCGATACGGAAACCCGCTTCACGCAGCGCGCGCATAATCTCCTGCGCGCCTTTCTCATCTTCAATCAGCACGCCTTCGGTAATTTCCAGCTCAATACGGGAAGGCAGCGTTTTTTCCTGCTGGACGATGGCTTTAAACCGCTCCACAAAGCCCGCTGAACGAAACTGTAAAGGGGAGACATTAATAGCCATGGAGATATCGGGCCACGCCAGCGACACGCGGCAGGCTTCACGCAGCACCCATTCGCCAATCTGGATAATCAGGCCCATTTCCTCCGCCAGCGGAATAAATTCGCCGGGCGAAATCACGCCGCGCTGCGGATGATGCCAGCGCATCAGCGCTTCCAGACCCACGACTTGCTGCCCGGAAATATCCATCAGCGGCTGATAGTAAACGGCCAGATCGCGCTTGTTTTGCAGCGCGGCGCGTAAATCAGCCGCAATCAGCTGGCGCGTTTTGACCTGTTCATCCATCGAGTTATCAAACACGCGATACTGACCGCGCCCCTGGCTTTTGGCCTCGTACAGCGCGATATCCGCTTTACGCATCATTTCCAGCCGATCGCTCGCATCCTGAGGCGCCATCGCCACGCCAATACTGACGCCTATCCAGGTTTCACTGCCCAGCAGCGTAAAAGGCCGCGCCAGCGAGGCAATGATCCGCTCGCACAGCTTCTGAATATCGCTGAACGCGGTGATCCCTTCCACGATAACCACAAATTCGTCGCCGCCAAGCCGGCCTACGGTATCGGCTTCTCTGACCTCCTGACTAAGGCGATGCCCCACGTCGATAATCAGCTCGTCTCCCGCATGGTGCCCATAGGTGTCATTAACCTGTTTAAAACGGTCGAGATCCAGCAGCAGCAGCGCGACATGTTCAGGACTGCGGTTCAGCTTGCCCAGCGCCTGCGTCAGCCGTTCCTCAACCAGCGCGCGATTAGGCAGGCCGGTCAGCACGTCGTGGAAAGCCAGATGCTGCGCCTGCGCCTCGCTGGCGCTCAGCTGAAGCAGCGACTGTGAGAGCTTGAGCGAGGACAGCCACAGGCGGCGGATCATCACTCCGCAGATCAGCGTGATAATCAGCACCATTGCCAGCCCGACCGGGCCGATAACCTGAAACATTTGCGTGCCGGGCGCGGCCGGGCGCCAGCTGATATAGCCCAGCGCGTCGCCGAGGTGATTTTTTAATAAATAGTTAGCGCCCGTTTTCATCGGCTTGCCGTCGGCGTAGTGCAGATCGTGCAGCAGGCTGCGTTGAGAGAGGGAATTGAGATAGCTGGCGTCCAGATATTTTACGCTCACCAGCCGAAAACGCCCGCTGCCGCCGTAGCCGTCGTCAATAATGCTGATGGCGAGCGCAGCGGGCCGTTTATCGATCAGGGTAAAGTCGATCGCTTCGGCGTGTCCGCCGCTGGCAAAAGGGGTTTTAAGCCGGGCCGATAGCTCATTGATCGGCTGACGCAGATGTTCGAACTGCGCCACAGGGACGTTTTTATCCCACTCCCAGCGATACACCGGCCGATCTTCCTCATCAAGAATATAGATAAGCTGGTGGCCGAACATGGTCGACAGCCAGGTGCCGACGTTCTGGTTCAGCCAGGGCGTATCCTGTAGCGCGCGATCCAGACGACGGCCAAGCGGCTGCCACAGCGCCAGGCTGCGATTCTGTTTGATCATTTCCGTCAGGCTTTGCGTCAGCGAAGTCTCGATAATCTGCTGCTGCTGGTGAGCGGCGTCGCGATTGGTTTTCGCGGTGGCCCACCAGACCGTAAACGTTGCCGCAGTAAAAATAATTAATAACACCAGCACCAAAGGTATAAGCACTTCGCGGATAAAATGGCTGCGAAAACTCTCTGATATTTTCATGTTTTTTATCAACCCACTCTCAGGACGGCAACACTCCCTCTACTTTGAGGCTAGCATAAATCCCGGCCGCGGTTGGCTGAGGTGGCAGAGGCGGAATTATGCGTCAGAAAATTGAATGTGATCTCTGTCACGTTAGTCGTGGCAGCCTGCCTCTCTGTGGCAGAAACAGCGGAAAAAGAGGCGGCCGACCGCGCTTTTTATGCGCCCCATCACGGTTGCGCCAGGCCAGCTCCTGGCAGGGATAAAACCGTTATTTTGATAAAATCAAAGTAAAAACAGCAGGTTGAAAATTTCCGCATGGCGGGCAAACACCCTCGGGAACGGCAGGGAAAAGCACGGATACGGCGCTTAAACTAAAAGAGTAGTGATTTTTATTATCGCTATCCTACAACAAGCTGATTCACATTTTTATTTTCTTATTCAGGTCATTTTTATTTTATGCGGGTAAAATAGTAAAGAAGATGATATTTATTTTTATCTTTAATCGTATTGGTGTGTTTTTTTATCACGGTCGTCCAGGTTTTTTTAAACTAATTAATAAAACGAGGCATAAAAAATAACGATTGAGTTAGCATCGGTTTTTCTGTGCCTTAAAGCGCTCAGCATTCATTGGTCCGAATAGAAAATAAGCCGGTGGAATAGTGAGCTGAAAACGGGTTAACTGTCCGCGCTTATGACAGGGCAGGATCCTCATCAGGGCCGATTGGGGGAATTTTTCGCCAGAGGCTGAATTTGCGCGCGCTGCCGGTTGGCTTCAGGCTTCACTCCGCGCAGCTTTTCGCTATCCATAAGCCGCCTTTTTCTGTTGGCGGACGAGGCTGCCGCGTCGGGCAGCCGGCAAGGGCCAGAAGAAACTAAAAGCCCGTCTCAGCATCAGGGCCACCCGCTAAACCTTGTCGGCCATGACTTTCGCCATGCTCACGACATCGCTCCAGATAAAAATGGCCCGGCAGAATGTAAAAAGCGGATAATGATTGTTCAGCCTTTTTTATCTCAGATTTACTATTTTTTTAATAGCCTGTATTGGACGTTAAAGATACAAGCTTGCCGCATTCTTTTATAACAACCTGTTGCCGGGCGGTACTATTCAGGCGTGACTTCGGGCATCGCGCATCGCGCTTTTAAGACTATTTCCCGGATGTAGTTCGGGCAGCGATTTGTTAGTCTGCGTTATTGATAAATGATAAACCGAGCACGATAGAAGAGATTATGTCGATTAAGCGTAATGCGGTTGCGAATTATGTCGGTCAGATTTATATCACGCTTGCCGGGATACTGGTCGTACCCTTATATATTCATCAACTGGGCATGGAGATTTACGGCCTTATCGGCTTTTTCTCGATCCTGTTGACCTGGCTACAGCTGCTGGACGTGGGGATTTCCACCACGCTGCTGCGTGAGGCGGCCCGCTATCGCGCCGATCGGGAGCAAAACCCGTGGTTTCCCTCGCTGTTCGCTACGCTGGGTAAGTTCTTTCTGATCTCTTCCGCCGTGCTGGTGGTGATGGGCTGGTTCGCCTCGCCTTATGTCGCCTCGCACTGGCTGCATGCGAAAACTATCCCGCATCAGGATTTGGTGATTGCCGTCGGCATCATGGTGCTGACCGCCGCTATCCGCTGGCGTATCGGGCCTTATCGCAGCGTAATTGTCGGCTATGAACATCAGGTCTGGCTGAACGCGCTGAACCTGGTGGTGATTACGCTGCGCACCTTTGGCGCGGTGTTCGTTATTCGTTTCGCGTCGAACCCGGTCATCTTCTTCTTCTGCTGGCAGCTGTTGATTTCACTGGGCGAGGCCTTCTTCTGCATTCGCAAATCCTACCAGCTGGTGCCTAAAAGCGATCGCAACACCAGGGTGGATAACCTGAAAGGCGTGCTGAAGCCTTTCCTGCGCTTTGCCGTCGGCGCGGCTTTTTCCAGCGCCATCTGGACGTTTATTTCGCAGATTGACCGTCTGGTGCTGTCCAAAACGCTGCCGCTGGCGACCTACGGTTCCTTTACCGTGGTGGCGACGGCGGCAACCGGCATCGTGATGCTCAGCAGCCCGATTATGCAGGCGATTGTGCCGCGCATGACGGGGATGCGTACCAAAAGCGAGAACGGCGAGCAGGAAACGCTGAAGCTGTATCGCTGGACAACCCAGGCGGTAAGCATCTTTATGGCGCCGCTCAGCCTGACCATCGCTTTCTATCCAACCCAGCTGATTTGGGCCTGGACGCAGAACGCGCAGATTGGCGAGCAGATGTCGCTGGTAATGACGCTGTATGCGCTGGGCAGCGGCGTGCAGGCGATTGTCGGCCTGCTTTATAATTTGCAGTATGTGAACGGCAACCTGTCGCTGCATATGAAAGGCTTTACGCTGTTTGCCATTATCCTGATCCCGCTGAATATCTTTGCGGCCATCCACTATGGCGCGCTCGGTACCGGTATCGTGTGGGTTGCGCAAAACATTTTCTACCTGCTGGTCTGGTCATGGATTGTGCACAGGAAGTTTGCGCCGACGATCCATATGCAGTGGCTGACCCGCGACGTGCTGCTGATCTGGGCCGTTTCCGCCTGCGTGACCTTCCTTACGCTGTCGATCCCTTTCGAGTGGAACGATAACCGCTGGCTGAACCTGCTCTACCTGGGGCTGATTGGTTTTGTGAACCTGGTTATCTGCTGCCTGCTGCACAGTAAAGTAGGCGACTACCTTAAAAACGTAACTTTCCGTCGGCTGAACCTGCGAGGTGAAAGATGAGTAACCAGGACGATCTGGCGCAGCCTACGCTGTCCGTGATTATGCCCGTCTATAATGGCCGGGCCGATCTGAGCGAGGCTGTTGATTCGCTGCTGCAACAAACGGTAGTGCCGCAGCAGATTATTATTATCGACGATGGCTCGACCGACGGTACCGATCGGCTGATTGAAGAGTATTGCCAGCGCGATCCGCGCATTCAGCTGGTGCGTAACGCGCACGGCGGCGTCAGCGCCGCCAGGAATAAAGGGCTGGAGCTGGCCACCGGCGACTTCATCTACTTTATGGATGCCGACGATCTCACCGGCCCGACGCTGTTTGCCGACTTCCTGCGTGAAAAGCGCGCCTGTCCGGAGCTGGAGATGTTCTGCTTCGCCGCCAAAATGTTTATGGACGTGCCGGTGGCAGAGCGCAAGCCTGAGATCACGCACGCCCGTAACCTGAAAGGGGTGTACAGCGGCGGCACGGCCTTTATTCAGCAGTTGAACAGCAGCGGCTCCGCGCATCGCGTGCTCTGGTCCAGCATTATCTCTCGCGAGCTGATTGTCCGGACCAAAAGCCGCTTTCTGCCGATCCAGAATCACGAAGACGCGCCTTTTATGTTTACCCTCTATTTGCAGGCAAAACAGGTTTTCGTGACGCCAGAAGCCTACTACTTTAAGCGCTATACCACGACGTCGCTTTCCGTCCGTACGCGCGATTTTTCCTGGGTGAAGAACTACTTTATCGCTCGTGAAGGTACCGAAGAGGCTATCCGCGCCGCCAACGTGCCGGTGGAACGTTCGCTGGTGGATGATTACTATTTTCCGGTGATGAGCGGCTGCCTGAAAATGTTGCGCGAGCATGATATGACCGTGCCGAAGGAGTACCAGCCCAGGGTAAACGCGCTGGTACGCCAACTGACGCGAAACAATATCAAACTGATGGTTATCTGGTATCTGAACCCGCTTTACAGCAGCCTGGTCTACTGTAAGAAAAAACTCTCCAGCGCGTTATAACGCTTATTCGTCCTGCTCTTTGGCGGCGGCTATTTTGGCCTGCCGCCAGTTGAGCAGCGGCGTGACCGAAATCCCATGCACGATGACGCTGGCAACGATTAACGTAAAGGCGATATTCGCCATGCGCGTCATCTCTTCGCCCGCCACGCCGTGCGTATAGGCCCAGGCAATATAGTTGATACTGCCAATCCCCCTGATCCCCAGCCAGCCGATAATCATCTTCTGCTGCCACGGCACTTTAATGCCTGTCGTGCCGAGCCATACTGCCGCAGGGCGGATAAATACAAACAGCACCAGCGCCATCAGCAGCCCGTCCGGATCCCAGTGATGCGCCAGCGTCACGCCCAGCACGATAATAATGCCGGCCGCAAACAGGCGTTCCACGGTATCACCGAACGACAGCGCATCGCCGACGACCAGGCCTACCGAGCGCGCCGGATCCGGATCAAGAGATTCATGACGGATATGCGGATTGACCAGCACCTCCGCCGGTGGGCGATGGTCGCTGTCGTCAAACGCATCGGCAGGCTGGCGGCGGATAACGTTGACTTCCGCCCGACGCAGACCCACGCCAGCGGCAAAAGCGGCCAGGAAGCCGGAGGCGTCCAGCGCCTGAGCCGCCGCATAGCTCAGCGCAATCAGCGCCAGCGCCAGGAAATCATTCGGGGCGACATCTTTATGCGCGTAGCGCAGGTGCGTGACGTACTGGCCGACAAAGCGGCCAAACACAAAGCCGATGCCCAGCCCGCCGGTGATCCCCCAGAGCACGTCCTTTAACGCCCAGTGGCGGAAAAGATCCAGCGTCATTTCCTGCTGCGTGGTCAGCAGCGTCACCGCCAGCATCAGCAGCGGCAGGGCGGTGCCGTCGTTCATCCCGGCCTCGCTGGAGAGCGACACGCGCAGGTTGTCGTCATCGCGGGCATCGTTAACGGAAATCAGGCTGGCCAGTACGGGATCGGTCGGCGCGACGATGGCGCTAAAGGCGATGGCAAACGGCCACGAAAGCCCGACCAGATAGTGTGCCGCCAGCGACATACCCAGCACGGTCAGCAGCATGCCGGGGAAAGCCAGCCGCATCCCCAGCCGCCAGCCCTGATGCCGGAACGGCAGCCTGAGTTTCAGCCCGGTGATAAACAGCGAGGCCGCCATTGCGATCTCGGTAAGGTGAGCGGTCAGTTCGGCATGAGCGGCAATATCGATATGCAGCAGATCCAGCACCCAGGGGCCACAAATTACGCCGGCAATCAGGTAGAGAGAAAACGTGGTGATCGGGCCGCGATTGATCCAGCCTGATGCCAGCGACATCAGTAATAAAAGCCCGCCCGTTGCGGCTGTCCAGCCAAGAAAATCCATCGATACGCCTCCATAGTCGTCAGGGGTGATATGGACGCTGACTTATCATGCAAAGCGCCACAGAAAAAAATACAACAAAAACAAGCTTATATATTATAAATTTAAGGTTTCCCTTTTCCCGGTGACAGCAAATTGTCTACTTAAATCATATACCTGGCTCACTGAGTATAGACCTAAAAAAAGGGACGCTTGCGCAAATGGGCCGTCAGGCCGAAACCCGTCCGTGGCGAAACGTCTTTAGCGCCAGTTCTGCGCGACGTCCATCTGGAACTGCAATTTACGGAATGAGCGTTACGGCTCAGGGATGGGACTGCTTTTTGTCCGCCTTCATTTGCCGTGCCTGAACTGATATGCCCACAAAATGACTGAGTGCTGAACCACACCCGAAAAACGATTAGCGTTAGTGGCCAGAGGCTTTACAAGCCCGGGCATAATTTCAGGATGTCATGGCGTCCGATCATGAAAATTCTCACCAGGATTACCGCCTGTCTGTTACTTATTTCAGCGCGGCCAACAGAGGCGGCGTCGCGGATAATAACCCAGGCATTCTGTGCCGTTCGCCAGTGAAGAAAAGCGACAGACATTGTCAGAAAGCGCCTGTGGGTATACTGTTAACGGACTTTCTTTTTATCCCTGCGGCGCCTCTCTGCCGCTGACTATCTGCTAAACCGAGGTTGTTTTGTCGACTCTATCCCCAATTCTTCGTCCACGACGCCTGCGTCAAACGCCTTCCTTCCGCTCGCTGTTTCAGGAAACATCGCTCAGCATTAACGATCTGGCGCTGCCGATCTTTGTTGAAGAGGGTCTGGACGACTATAAAGCGATTCAGGCCATGCCTGGCGTGATGCGTATTCCGGAAAAACGTCTGGCCTATGAGATCGAGCGCATCGCGAAAGCGGGCATCCGTTCGGTAATGACCTTCGGCATCTCTCATCATACCGACGCCGACGGCAGCGATACCTGGCAGGAAAACGGGCTGGTTTCGCGCATGTCCCGTATCTGTAAAGAGACCGTCCCGGAAATGATCGTTATGTCCGATACCTGTTTTTGCGAATACACCTCGCACGGGCACTGCGGCGTGCTGCACGATCATGGCGTGGACAACGACGCCACGCTGATTAACCTGGGCAAGCAGGCGGTTGCCGCCGCGCGCGCGGGTGCCGACTTTATCGCGCCTTCCGCCGCGATGGATGGTCAGGTCGCGGCTATCCGCCACGCGCTGGATGAAGCGGGCTTTACCGATACGGCTATCATGTCCTACTCCACCAAGTTCGCCTCTTCCTTCTATGGCCCGTTCCGTGAAGCGGCAGGCACCTCGCTGAAGGGCGATCGCAAAACCTATCAGATGAACCCGATGAACCGCCGCGAAGCGATCCGCGAGTCGTTAATCGACCAGGCTGAAGGCGCGGACGCGCTGATGGTAAAACCAGCGGGTGCCTATCTGGATATCATCCGTGACGTGCGCGAACGTACCGAGCTGCCGCTGGCGGCCTACCAGGTCAGCGGCGAGTACGCAATGCTGAAGTTCGCCGCGCAGGCGGGGGCGATCAACGAGCGCGAAGTGGTGCTGGAAAGCCTGGGCGCCATCAAGCGTGCGGGCGCCGATCTGATCTTCAGCTACTTTGCGCTGGATCTGGCCGAGAAAAACCTGCTGTAACCGTAGCGCTTCATTTTAGCCACCAAGGTTAATCACCGGGCAGGACGGGTTTTGCCTGTTCTGCCCGGATAACCGCATCTCAGCGCGGCCCGCGATACCTGACCGCTTCCACAAAGGCGGAAAACGCCGAAGAAGTGTTGCGACGGTTGGGATAATAAAGATGAAATCCTTCAAACGTCGGGCACCAGTCCGCCAGTACCTCTACCAGCCGACCCGCCTCAATATGGGGTTTCGCCATAAAATCCGGGATGCAGGCCAGGCCGATACCGTCCAGCGCGCCGTTCAGGATATGAATATTGCTGTTGCACAACAGCGGGCCGTTGGCCTTGATATTCAGTTTTTTCCCGTCTTTTTCAAATTCCCAGGCGTAAATACTGCCGCCGACCGAATGCCGGATATTAATACAGCGATGGGCGGTCAGATCCTGCGGAACGACAGGATGTGGATTGCGGCGGAAATAGTCCGGCGCGCCGACCACGGACAGACGCCAGTCCGGCCCGAGGCGCACGGCGATCATATCCCGGCTGATCGATTCGCCTAAACGAATACCGGCATCAAAACGCTCGCTGACAATATTGGTAAAGCCGTAATCAATGCAGATCTCTACGCTGATATCAGGATAGGTGTTGAAAAACGCGGGCAGTATCGGCCGCAGCAAATTTTCCGCCGCGTCGTCTGAGCAGGTGATGCGAATATTACCGGCAGGCGTATGGCGCAGCTCGCCAATGCTGTCAATTTCGCTGTTAATCTGATCGAAAAGCGGCCCAACCGACTGCAACAGACGCTCGCCGGCTTCGGTAGGCGCAACGTTGCGCGTGGTGCGCGCCAGCAGGCGCACGCCCAGCCGTTCTTCCAGATTGCGAATGGTATGGCTCAGCGCCGAAGGGCTGACGCCAAGACCGGCGGCGGCTTTGGTAAAGCTTTGCGCCCGGGCAACGGCCAGAAAGGCCACGATATCGTTCATAGTATCCACGCAGAATTGCTGATTAAATTTCACAAGCGCGTAAAAATTACCCCATCCGATCGCATTACTCTATCTCTTTTACCGCTTCGCCTGCCTGCGGCGCACAAAACTCCAAAGCCCTGCAGTGCCGCTCTTTATGCGTGCTCACGGGTCTTTGAGGCTTTGCGTTCGTTGATTGATGCAAAAAATTCACAATTACATGCGATTACGCCCGTCTAATCATTAACCCGGCCAGCGTGCAAAATAGCGCAAGTGTTAATAATATCGGAATCGTTCATGAATAGTGCTGTAGCGGAACAATCTCGTCATCACCCTGCCTGGGGCGCCGTCTTTTCGATGGCGCTTGGCGTAGTGGTGCTGATCGCCTCAGAATTTATGCCGGTCAGCCTGCTGACGCCCATCGCGCAGGGGTTAGGGATCAGTCAGGGCCATGCCGGACAGGCAATTTCCGTCAGCGGTTTTTTTGCCGTGCTCACCAGCCTGCTTAACACGCCGCTGACCGGGCGTTTCGATCGTAAAAAAGTGCTGATCGCCTTTACGCTGCTGCTGACGCTTTCCGGGCTGACGGTAACCTTTTCGACCAATGGCCTGATGTTTATGGTCGGCAGGGCGCTATTGGGGATCGCCATTGGCGGCTTCTGGTCGATGTCGACGGCGACGGTGATGCGCCTTGTGCCTGCTCACGCGGTAGCGAAGGGCCTGGCGCTGATCAACGGCGGTAACGCGCTGGCCGCTACCGTCGCCGCGCCGTTGGGCAGTTTTCTTGGGCAGTATATTGGCTGGCGCGGGGCGTTCTTTATGGTGGTGCCGCTGGCCGTTATCGCCTTTATCTGGCAATGGCGCAGCATTCCATCATTGCCCGGCAACGGCCGCAACAAAGCCGCCAACCCGCTGCGCCTGCTTGTTCGGCCGCCCGTGGCGCTGGGCATGGCGGGCATTATGTTTCTGTTTATGGGGCAGTTTGGCATTTTTACCTATCTGCGCCCGTTTATGGAAACCGTCACCGGCGCCAACGTCAACCAGCTCTCTTTGCTGCTGCTGCTGTTGGGCGGGGCGGGACTCATCGGCACCTGGCTTATCGGTACGCTGCTTGAGCGCCGCCTCTACGCTTATCTGATCGCCATTCCGCTCGGCATGGCGCTGCTGGCCGCCTTGCTGATCGCGCTGGGGCATTCTCTGCTGCTGACCGGCGTGCTGCTGGCGCTTTGGGGGCTGGTAGCGACGCCTGCGCCGGTGGCGTGGGGGCTGTGGCTAAGTCGCGCGCTGCCCGACGATGCCGAAGCGGGCGGCGGCCTGATGGTGGCGGTGATCCAGATGGCGATCACGCTTGGCGCGGGGCTGGGCGGCCTGCTGTTTGACGCGGCCGGCTGGTGGAGTCCGTTCGCCTTCGGCCTGGCGCTGCTGGTGCTGTCGGCGCTGTTTGCCGGGCTGGCCCGTCGCTCGTTTTACTTCGCCGTCGGCAAATCGCTGTAGCGCGTGGTCCAGGCGGGAGAGAGCATCTCCCGCTTCATCGACCAGCTTTTCTCAATGCCCTGTCCGGCAAACCAGACTTTCCCTTTGCCGGAGCGGTTCAGCGTATCAATGGCGGTCATTAACGCCGCGCTGTTGGCCTTCGGCTGCGTTTCGGCAAACAGATCCAGCTGCGCCACGCCTTCGCTGTAAAAATCGCTCAGCATCACGCCCGCTTTGATATAGCGTTCGCCTTCGCGCCAGATACGGTCCAGCGCCTCGGTCGCCACCCGAATAATATCGCGCGTATCGTTCGAGGGCAGCAGCAGCCTGCCGGAGGCCTGGTTGTTATAGCCGGTGCCGTTGTCGTCGTGCGGGCTGGTGCGGATAAAAACGCTGATAAAGCGGCAATACTGTTTCTCGCCGCGCAGCTTTTCCGCCGCGCGTTCGGCCCAGGCGCAGATCGCCTGATGCATATCCTGATAGTCGGTGACGCGGTGCCCGAAAGAGCGGCTACAGACGATCTGCTGTTTAGCGGGTGCCATTTCCTCTAACGCCAGGCAGGATTCGCCGCGCAGCTCGCGCACCGTTCTCTCCATCACCACGCTGAAGTGCTTGCGGAGGGTGGGGACGGGACTGTCGGCCAGATCCAGCGCGTTTTTAATGCCCATCAGCTGCAAACGCTTGCCGACGCGACGGCCAATGCCCCAGACTTCTTCAACCGGCACCAGCGGCAGCAGCCTGCGCTGGCGCGCCGGATCGGAGAGATCGACCACGCCGCCGGTTTTGCTCCACTTCTTCGCCGCATAGTTAGCAAGCTTGGCCAGCGTTTTGGTTGGCGCGATGCCGACGCCGACCGTCAGGCCGGTAGCTTTCAGCACCTGCTGCCGGATGTCGCGGCCAAAATCCTCCAGCGAGAGACAGTTGCTGACGCCGGTCAGATCCAGAAAAGCCTCGTCAATAGAGTAAATTTCGCTCGCAGGCGCCAGCTCGCCAAGCAGGGTCATCACCCGATGGCTGAGATCGGCATACAGCGCATAGTTTGAGCTGAAAACCTGCACCTGCTGACGCTGGAGATCCTGTTTAATTTTAAAATAAGGTTCGCCCATTTTAATGCCCAGCGCTTTTGCCTCGGCCGATCGGGAAATAATACAGCCGTCGTTGTTGGAAACGACCACCACCGGCCTGCCGCGCAAATCGGGACGGAACACCGTTTCGCAGGAGGTATAAAAGCTGTTGACGTCAACCAGCGCGAACATTTTTGGTGGATTTCAGAATAAAAGTGACCACGCCAAAAATTTCCAGCTCTTCCGCATCGTGAAACGTAATCGGAGAATAGTGACGATTGCGCGGCATCAGCTGTAAAAAAGGGCGGAGGCGTAGCTCTTTAACGGTAAATTCACCGGCCACGGCCGCTACCACGATATCGCCATGCTCTGCGGTCAGCGAACGATCGACCACCAGCAGATCGTCATGGCCGATCCCGGCCTCAATCATCGAGTCGCCGCTTACTTTGATAAAATAGGTGGCGCTGGGATGACGCAGCACCAGCTTATTCAAATCCAGACGGTCCTCAATATAATCCTGGGCCGGACTGGGAAAGCCGCAGGGTACGCGCTCAATAAACAGCGGTAAAAAAAGATCTTCCATAATTTCAGCAGGGGAAATCGGCTGCATAATGCTTATTCCGGTTTAACTGTGTTTATATACAGTATCGCTGAATGCGGGCGGCAGGCAAGGCATTGATCGGAACTTTCCGGCAACAGATTGTAATAACAGGAATTTATTCGCTTTTTCTTAAAGGTGCGTCCCCGGTTAATAAAGCAGCTTATACTGCAGCGGAAATAATAGTTGCGCCGGAGCAGAAGGATAAGAGCCGCTTATTTCTTTTTTGCGCTAAGTAAAATCCAGCGTGGATGCAGGGCCACCAGCCTCGTTTTATGCATCTTAATAATGGCTTTCTGCGCAGGAAAATGTCATAAAATATCAACTTTTCCACTGACGCCTTATCATTTTTTTCTTTGGGATAATCACGCACGCTTATGTTTTCTTTCGACTGGCACCGCTTTTTCTTGAACGATCTTTCCATTACTTTTTTAGGCGAGGTCGCGGTTCGGGTACTCTTCGCCTACATCGTTGTTTTTCTCTTTCTGAAAGTTTCCGGCAGGCGCGGCATTCGCCAGCTGTCGCTGTTTGAGCTGGTGATTATCCTGACGTTGGGATCGGCCTCAGGAGACGTCACTTTTTATGATGATGTGCCTGTGCTGCCGGTCGCGATGGTTTTCCTGGTGCTGCTAGTACTTTATCGTTTTACGACTTTTCTGACCGCACGCAGCTCACGGGTCGCCCGATGGGTGGAGGGCGAAGTGATCACACTGATTCAGGACGGCCTGTATGTGCTGGACAGCCTGGACGGGCTGAACATTTCTGAAGACGAATTCTTTATGGAGCTGCGGCAGGAGGGCGTGGAGCATCTGGGTCAGATCCGGCTGGCGCTGATCGAGCTGGACGGCGATATCAGCGCTTACTACTACGATCGGCACGAGGTGCGGCCGGGCCTTTCCGTGCTGCCGCCTCAACATCGGCAGGATTATACCTGCGTGCCCGCAGATGGCCTCTACGCCTGCAACCATTGCGGAGAAACGCAGCGGCTACAGGCGCAGCAGCAGCTGAGTTGCCCCCGCTGCCAGCGCAATCTCTGGTCGCTGGCGCTGACCACCCAACGAGCGCGCTAGCGAGGCTGGCGTAGCCAGCATAACGGCAGGCTGCCCAACGAGTGCTGACAGGGTTATTGGTATAGCCTTGCCAATGGCGCCAGCGATGTTGCTGGGCTTAGCCTTGCCGACGGCGCCCGTGAGCTGCCTGACGAGCGTTGGCGAGCCTTGCCGTTGGCGCCTGTGGATTGCCTGACAAGCGCGCCAGCGATGTTGCTGGGCTTAGCCTTGCCAATGGCGCCCGTGCGCGTTGATACGCCTGTCAGCCGTGGGTATCGCGCTGGTTACTTTGCAGGAAGTGCCAGGCCGCGCCTAACATCCCGGAATCGTTGCCGAAGGTGGCCGTATCCACCGGGATGGTTTTGCCGAACCAGGCCAGATGAAACTTCACCTCCTCCAGAAAATCCTCGCGCTCGGTGATGCCGCCGCCCAGAAAAATGCATTCGGGATCGAATACGTTCGCCAGGTTATAAATGCCGGCGCACAGATCCTGATAAAAGGTGGTGACCAGCCTGGTGGCGACCGGCTCTTTATTATCCCAGCCGGAAAAAACGTCTTTGCCGCTGACCTCGTCCACATCACGCCCGCTGTGCAGCGCATAGCTTTTGCGCAGCGCGGTCATCGTACAGTTGTCGCCCATCGTATAGTGGCTGACGCTGCCGCCAGCGGGACGCGCCACCAGCAGGCAGCCGAACTCGCCGGCGCGATCCTGCTTGCCTCGTACCAGCGCGTCGTTGCAGAAGGCCGCGCCGCCCAGCCCGGTGCCGATGGTGATCATCAAAAAATCGGACATATTGCGTGCTTTACCCAGCCAGCGTTCGGCCAGCAGGGCGCAGTGCGCGTCGTTTTCCACGGTGGCGGGCAGGGAGGTTTTTTCCGTCAGCCATTTACTCAGGTGGAAATCATCAAATGCCCTGACCGTGCCGCCCATCGACACAAACCCGTTGTGCGGATCGACATAGCCCGGCACGCTAACGGCAATGCCTTCGCAGCCGGGTTTTTTTTCCAGCCAGTCCAGGATAGCGCCCAGAATAGCCTCGCGCGATCCTTCGTTATCCGCTTTATCACTGGCCAGAATGTCGCCTTTATCCGTTACAACGCCCATTTTTAACGAGGTACCGCCAATATCAAATACGGCAAGTTTCATATCCTTCTCCTTTTGTTTTTTTATCAGTATAGCCGCAGACCAATTGCGCCGTTGCGTTGTGCGGACAGCGATAACAAAAGTGCGGCGGCCTGTTTTTTATTACGGGCGAGGCTACGGATTAAGGCGGAATATAAAGGCAGGTGAACAAGATATAAAAGGGCCAACGATAAACGCGAAAACGAACCCGTCAGCCGGGTTCGTTAGCCGCAAAAAGATTATTTACGGTCGAGATCTTTCCGTTCTTCCAGCGTTTGCTGATACTCATCCAGAAAAACTTTTTCCGCAGGATCCAGTCTGTCCATGCCGCTGGTGAAACGGTGCCAGTACGGATAGCGCGGCGCAGGACGCGTCGCCTGCTCAATACGTTTGATCTGCGCTTCGCTCAGCGTCAGCTCCGCTGCGGCCAGGTTGTCCTGCAAATGCTGTTCGGTGCGGTTGCCAACAATCAGCGACGTGATGCCCGGACGCGTCAGCAGCCAGGCCAGGCAGACCCGCGCGGTCGATACATTATGCTCTTTGCCTACTTCGGTCAGCACGTCGATAACCCGGTAAGCGTGCTCCATATCGTGCACGTAGGGTTCCGGCCAGCCGTTGCCCTGACGGGAGGTCGCTGGCGTTTTCACATTGCGCTGTACGGTGCCGGTCAGCAGACCTTCGCCCATCGGCCCCCAGATTAGCGTGCCGATATTCTGATCCAGCGCCATCGGCAGCAGCTCGAACTCCGCCTCGCGCGACTCCGGCGTGTAGTAAATCTGCTGGCTTACCGGCTTCAGCAGATGATTCACTTCGGCGCAGCCCAGCGTTTTCATCATCTGCCAGCCGGTATAGTTCGAGGTGCCGAAATAGCGGATTTTGCCGCTTTTCACCAGATCTTCCAGCGCGCGCAGCGTCTCTTCCACCGGCGTCACGCCGTCCCAGTTATGGATCTGATAGAGATCGATATGATCCGTTTTCAGACGCTTTAAGCTGTTCTCGCAGGACTTAATCAGATGAAAGCGTGTGGCGCCGCTGTCGTTAGGATCGTCGCTCATCGGGCTGCGGGCTTTCGTGGCCAGGATAACGCGCTGACGATTGCCACCCAGCGCCTCGCCCAGCGTTTCTTCCGCCCCGCCTTTGGAATAAAGGTCGGCCGTGTCCACGGTATTGACGCCTCGTTCCAGCGCTATCTCAATAAAACGGCGGGCCTGGCGAACATCGACGTTGCCGGTTTTTTCAAAGCCGGCCTGGCCGTTAAAGGTTAACGTCCCGAGCGTCAGCTCAGAAACCATCAGGCCGGAATGGCCCAGTTTTCTGTACTTCATTGCTTTCTCCTCACTATGAAAACCCGAGGGCAAGCATAGACCACAAAAAACGAGACCAGGCCGCGCGGAAACTATTTCGTACAAATGCAGATTATTCAGGTGTTTTATTCCGGCCAACACGAAATAAGAAATCCCATACGGCAGCAATCATCGCTGCGTAATTCGCATGGCAATCTTAATGATAATTATTTCGCTAAGACGGCGGGTTAAAACAGCTATTTAGCCTGGCAGGACGCAATTCTGTTTTTCCCTGGCCGTAATTAACACCCAGGACTAATCTTATTCGTTTTACTTTCCGCTCAGGTACCTTGCAGGGGAAAAAAGTAAACTATGCTTTAAACGAGGTTTTTAAACCTGAATAGTGACGTTGAATATCCTCAAGCAGAAATACCCCATGTAATCTATTTCTGCCGCCATAACTCAGGTATGAAAACCAGCAATAAAGAGCGGAGAGATCTGCCGCAGAGCAGATTGCCGGAAGCCTTTTCTGACTGGAGTGAGCTATGTTCAGACACGTAAAAAAATTGCAGTATACCGTTCGCGTTGCCGAGCCAAATCCCGGACTGGCTAACCTGCTGCTGGAACAGTTCGGCGGGCCACAGGGCGAGCTGGCCGCGGCCTGCCGCTACTTTACCCAGGGCCTGTCGGACGAAGACGAAGGCCGTCGCGATATGCTGATGGATATTGCCACCGAAGAGCTGAGCCACCTGGAAATTATCGGTTCGCTGGTCGGGATGCTGAACAAAGGCGCCAAAGGCAAGCTGGCCGAAGGCACGGAAGAAGAGGGCGAGCTGTACCGCTCCATCACCGGCAATGGTAACGACAGCCACCTGACGTCGATTCTTTACGGCGGCGGCCCGGCGCTGACCAACTCCGGCGGCGTGCCGTGGACGGCAGCCTATATTGATACCATCGGCGAACCTACAGCCGATCTGCGCTCTAATATCGCCGCCGAAGCGCGCGCTAAAATCCTCTATGAGCGCCTGATTAACGTAACGGACGATCCGGGCGTTAAGGATGCGTTAGGCTTTCTGATGACCCGCGAAGTTGCGCATCAGATCTCTTTTGAAAAGGCGCTTTATTCCATTCGTAATAACTTCCCGGTCGGCAAGCTGCCGCCTATCGAGCAGTACTCAAACGTTTATTACAATATGTCAGAAGGCGGCGAGGTGCGTGGAAGCTGGAACTCGGACGAAAACTTCACCTACGTAGCCGATCCGGCACCGGCGGTAGATGGCGGCGACGGTTATGCCAGCATCACGCTGCCGTCCGATCAGAAAACCGAGCTGGATAATCTGGCGTTGCGTACCGCTTCCGATACCACGGTGAATCCGGTCACCGGCACCGATCTTGGCGCATCAGGGCCAATCGAAAACGAAACCGTAGGCAAATCTGCAGTAAACGTACCGAAAAAATAAGGCGTCATCGCGGGGAGACAGCCGTTCTCCCCCGTTTTTACTCTTGGTTGTACAAGTTTGCGCTTAAGCCTGTCATTTCCTGTTTTTGTTATAACCGGCTAAATAGTTTGAGAAAAGGTTGTTAGTTATTAACTAAAATGTGACCAAATAACGCCTTTTATGTCTCAAAAAAGCATTTTTTGCAAAAAAAATCCGCCCCAGACTTTTAAGATACTGTACATTAATTGAAAAGCTGTACAGGGTAGAAACGTTACCCCCTTCGGGCATTCTTTCACCTGCTTAAGAGGATCCATTATGCGTCAGGATAATTTCAACACACAAACTGCGGACATGAGCCTCTACTTCGGCGCCCATGACGCTGCTGTACCTTCTCATCAGGAAACGCTGGGTGAGGTAGTGATGGAGATTTTAAAATCCGGCATGACGGTTAATCGCCAGTCAATCTGTGCAAAGCTGCTGAGCCGCCTGGCCGATGTCAGTGAGCCCGACCTCGAAAAACATCATCACGAACTGATTGCTATGCTGTTCGGTCGCGAAAGCTAAACGCCCGCGTAGCCCACCGCTCGTTCGACCTGCTTTTTCTTTCCGCGTGGGTTCAGGCGTTCCGTCCTGCCACGCGGAAAGCGATCCACGCGGCAGACAAGCCAGAGAAGTTTCCATGGACCATCGCCATTCTGAAAAATTACGGGATCTGATGCTGGGAGAAGCCACGCTGGCGCTTCTTGAGCAGCAGCGCCCGCTTAATCTTGCCTCGCTTATTAATGAACTGCGCGCGCTGGCGGCCCGACAAACGGATGAAGAGCACCGCAAAGCCTGCCTTGCCGCTATCAGAGAGCTTCGCCATGCTCAGGTCAGCGCCGGTGAAGCCCTGAATCGCCGTTCCGCCAGCGACGACAACGTTATTCACTAATCTTCCCGAAGCCGACCTCCGTACGGCGTAATGCCCTCTTCGCCTTCCAGCCTGAAAACGACTTACCTTTTCAGGCTGGCGAACAGCCTGCCCCGGGCAATGTAAATAAATCGAAAAAAGCAAAATAAGCGGCGACAATGGCTGAAGGTTTTTTTCGTGCCGCCGATACCTGTGCAGATTGGAGGAAAAGGCAGGAGGGGCAGGAGGGGGGAAATGATAATAAGAATTCAGATACACGAGTTGCGCACCGGCATGTACGTGCACAAGCTGGAAGTTTTCTGGCTGAAGCATCCCCTCGTGCGTAACCATATGCTGCTTACCACGCAGCAGCAGATTGACGTCATCGTGGAAAGCGGCATAAAAGAAGTCTGGATCGATCTGGAGAAAGGGCGTGGCCCGGACAGTCAGGATCCGCTTCACGAACAGCTTGCCCTGCCCAGGGTATCGGGTATCCATGAAGAGATCGCGCAGGCGCAGGCGATCTGCTTGCATGCCAAAGGCGAAGTGATGAGCATGTTCAACGATGCGCGCCTCGGTAAAACGATTGATACCCGCAGCACGCTGCCGCTGGTGGACGAAATCGGCGGTTCCCTCAGCCGCCATCCGGCCGCGCTGCTGAGCGTAGTGCGGCTGAAAACGCACGATGATTATACCTACCTGCACTCCGTGGCGGTCTGCGCGCTGATGGTATCGCTCGCCCGCCAGCTTAACCTCAATGATGAACAGACGCGCCTGGCAGGCACGGCCGGCCTGCTGCACGATGTCGGCAAGGCGGGCGTATCGCTGGAGATCCTCAACAAGCCCGGCAAGCTCACGGACGATGAGTTCGACGTGATGAAACAGCATCCGGTCATGGGCGAGGATCTGCTGCGCCGCAGCGGTGAAAACGAAGCGGTGCTGGACGTGGCGCTGCATCATCATGAAAAAATCAACGGCAGCGGCTACCCGCACGGCCTGAAAGGCAAAGATATCTCCCAGCTGGCGCGCATGGCGGCGATTTGCGACGTCTATGACGCCGTCACCTCCAATCGTCCTTATAAAGCGGGCTGGAATCCGGCCAGCGCGATGCACCAGATGGCCAGCTGGGAAGGGCACTTCGATCGCAAAATCTTTTACGCCTTTGTGAAAGCCGTCGGCATCTATCCGGTCGGCTCAATCGTGCGTCTGGCTTCCGGTCGCGTGGCCGTGGTGATTGAACCGGGCGAAAGCTCGCTGCTGCTGCCCAGGGTTTGCGTGTTCTATTCGCTTTCCGCCAATCATATGCTGCGGCCGGAAGTAATCGATCTGGCCGATCGCTACTGTTGGGACAGTATTGCCGGGCCGGAAGAGGCGGAGACCTGGAGCCATTACAACCTGAATACGCTGTGGATGTCGCCCGTCGCCTGACGGGCAGGAACAACAGCGCGCTAACATTTCAACACCAACTTTCCTGTTTCTACCAAAAATTTCACAATTTCGTATTACTCCTGGGGTTTTTGTCGCGATTATTTGCCATGTTAGAGGCGTAACAAGCGGCCCCGGAGCCAGCACGTCTGGCAGGGCCGCTATCAGTGACTATACTGATAGCTGATGTTGTTACGTATGTGGCAACGAGATGAGACAGACTGCACGAGGCGTGCAGAGATTATGCAGAAGGAATCAGCGCCGAATACCCTCTCTAACGCATCCTCTTTCTCGCTCCGCCACATCCGCTGACAAAAAATTTTTCCTCGTGCGTTGTGGGCAAAGCAGACCTGACGTCTGTTTCCGCCAACGTCAGTCCAGACATTGGGCCGACGTAGCGCCGTGGCACACATAATCAGGAGGAATATTTGTGAATACGCTGGAATCCGTACCCCCTTTAGTGCCTGAAGGACGTTACGCTTTTTTCTTTGATGTGGACGGCACGCTGGCCGCTATCCAGTCACGCCCGGAAGAGGTTTTTATCCCTGCTGCGGCCAAAGCCGCGCTTTCTCGCCTGGCCGAATTGAGCGACGGCGCGCTGGCGCTGGTTTCCGGCCGTCCGACGCGCGAGCTGGATGCGCTGGTGGCGCCTTTGCGCTTTCCGCTGGCCGGCGTGCACGGCGCGGAGCGTCGCGATGCAGCCGGGCATACCGAGCGGCTTTCCCTGCCGGACGACGTCTCTGCCTCATTGACGTCGCTGCTGAGCGAAGCCGTGGCGAAGATGCCGGATACGCAGCTGGAAACGAAGGGCATGGCATTTGCGCTGCACTACCGCCGCGCACCGCACTATCAGCAGGCTATCCTGACGCTGGCGGAAACGATGACCCAACGCTTTCCCGAGCTGGCGCTACAGCCAGGCAAATGCGTGGTGGAGCTAAAGCCGAAAGGCGTCAGTAAAGGTGCCGCCATTGCCGATTTTATGCAGCAGGCCCCTTTTGCCGGCAGAACGCCGGTATTTTTAGGTGATGATTTGACCGATGAGGCAGGTTTTGAAGCGGTCAATGCCCTGGACGGCATCGCAATCAAGGTAGGTGAAGGTGAGACAAAAGCGGGCTATCGCCTGGCTGACGTCGAGGCCGTTTATCACTGGCTTGAGCAAACATTATTAAAACTAGATCAAGACGATAAGTCATTAAGGAGTCAAGGTTATGAGTCGCTTAGTAGTCGTATCTAACCGCATCGCCGTACCGGATGGGTCAAAAACCAGCGCGGGCGGACTGACCGTTGGCATTATGGATGCGCTGAAAACCACCGGCGGCCTGTGGTTTGGTTGGAATGGGGAAATCAACGAGATCGGCGAAGAAGACAAGGAGATGGATCTGTTTGAAAAAGATAACGTCACCTACGCTTCTTTTGGCCTTAATCAAAACGATTACGACCTTTATTACCTGCAATTTTCCAATGCGGTCGTCTGGCCAGCCTTCCACTACCGCCTTGATCTGGTAAACTTCCAGCGCGAGGCCTGGGATGGCTATTGTCACGTCAACACCATGCTGGCGAAACGCCTGCTGCCGCTGATTGAGCCGGACGACGTGCTGTGGATCCACGATTATCATCTGCTGCCGTTCGCCGCCGCATTGCGCAAGCTGGGCGTGAAAAACCGCATCGGCTTCTTCCTGCATATTCCTTTCCCGACGCCGGAAATCTTCAACGCGCTGCCGCCGCATAATGAGCTGCTGGAGATGATGTGCGATTACGATCTGCTGGGCTTCCAGACAGAGAGCGACCGTATGGCGTTCCTGGAGTCACTGGCGCTGCTGACCAACGTGCAGACCAACGGCAAAACGCACGTGGCGTTCGGCAATCAGTTCTCTACCGAGGTGTATCCGATAGGCATCGAGCCGGACAGCATTAAAGAGATGGCTGAAGGGCCGCTGCCGCCGAAGATGGCCGCGATGAAACGCGACCTCGGCGACGCCAAAAACATTATTGCCTGTGAGCGCCTGGACTACTCGAAAGGGCTGCCGGAGCGTTTCCTTGCCTATGAAGCGCTGCTGGAAAACTTCCCCGAGCATCGTGGGAAAATCCGCTATTCGCAAATTGCGCCAACCTCGCGCGGCGACGTGCAGGCCTATCAGGATATTCGTCATCAGCTGGAAACGGAAGCAGGCCGCATTAACGGTAAATACGGCACGCTGGGCTGGACGCCGCTTTACTACCTGAACCAGCATTTCGATCGCCGCCTGCTGATGAAAATCTTCCGCCTGACCGATATTGGTCTGGTGACGCCGCTGCGTGACGGGATGAACCTGGTGGCAAAAGAGTATGTGGCCGCGCAGAATCCGGAAGATCCTGGCGTACTGGTGCTGTCACGCTTTGCCGGGGCGGCCAACGAGCTGACCTCCGCGCTTATCGTTAACCCTTACGATCGTGATGAAGTGGCTGCCGCGCTGAACCAGGCGTTAACCATGCCGCTGGACGAGCGTATCTCACGCTACAACGACATGATGGACGTGCTGCGTAAGAACGATATTACGCACTGGCGCAAATCCTATCTGAAAGATCTCCAGGCATTGCCGGTACGTAGCCAGGCACAGGGCGGGGCGGATAAAGCGGCGACGCTCTCCGTCTAGCATAAGTCATGCCAGTTAATTTAGGGGCGACCGTGGGTTGCCCTTTTTTTTTTAATTTTTTAAGTCCGTATTGCTCAAAAAAGCGCCTTAAAAGGACCACCGGAAAGAAAAAAAAGGAAAAAAATCACTTTTTACTAAAGAAAACAAGGCGCGTGCCGATACCTACTGCCTGAGGTTAAATTTTTGGCACAAACATTCGCGTTGCTAATGTTACCCCTGGTTACATCCGCTGGCACCCGCTAAACACAGGGCTGACGCGGCTTACACTCCCTAAACACTTCCTGTCGCAAACCTGCAATATCTTACTCTGCACGCATCATTGCCCCTGTCGATAGTTACCTTTAGTGATTACGATTTACACATGCTTAACATACAAAAATCAGCATATTCCTCTGCATATTTGTCTTTTATGCGTTTTTACATCCAGTTGTGCGCGTAAACACATCATTCCTCCATTCAATCGACGTAAAAGGAACCATTTTCATCGGTAAATGATCGCGTAGGGTTAAAATTTAACAAAAAAGTCCAAATTTGCTTAGTTAGTGAACTAATCAACAGCGTTTCTGAAGGATAATTTTGTCAAATTACCCCCAAAAGTGTGATCTGGATCACACTTTATCTAAAATTTTAGCTGGCCTCCGTTGTATCCGGAAATTAGAGCAGATAAAGTTGCGTTGTTTTCGGAATAGTCCTAAACCAGAGCAACTTTCAGTCAGGGAGAACGTCAGGGAAGCGGACGAAAACAAGGGAGCAGTAACCGGCAAAATGAGTTAATGACTACTTTCTGCAGGCCGCTTTCAGGGCCGCCTGGAGCTTCGCGAACGTTTGGCTTTTGCCACTTAATTTTTTGCCACAATAAGATTTACCAGCAGCAACAAAGGTAGCGGCGCAATCCGCCAACGTTTAAGTCGTGTCAGTCAGGACGGATAAAAATGGGTACATCAGAATTACTAAAAAATATTTACGATATCAACTTGTCTTATTTATTACTTGCTCAACGCCTTATTAATCAGGAAAAAGCCTCAGCAATGTTTCGTCTGGGCATTGATGAGCAGATGGCCGATGCGCTCGCTCACTTAACGCTGCCAGAAATGGTGAAGCTGGCCGAGACAAATCAGCTGATATGCCAGTTTCGCTTTACCGATCACGTAACGATTAATCGCTTAACTCAGGAATCTCGCGTGGATGATTTGCAGCAAATCCACACCGGCATTTTGTTATCCAGCCGTTTATTGCGTAATGCATCAGCTAAAAATGACGAACTGCCGAAAAAGAGGGCGAGTTAATGAGTGAAAAAAGTATTGTTCAGGAAGCGCGTGATATTCAGCTGGCGATTGAATTAATTACTTTAGGCGCTCGCCTGCAAATGTTAGAAAGCGAAACGCAGCTAAGCCGCGGCCGCTTAATTAAACTTTATAAAGAACTGCGCGGCAGCCCGCCGCCAAAAGGCATGCTGCCTTTTTCTACCGACTGGTTTATGACCTGGGAACAGAACATTCACTCTTCTATGTTCTGTAACGCCTGGCAGTTTTTACTCAAAAGCGGTTTGAGCACCGGTGTGGACGCGGTGATTAAAGCCTACCGTCTCTACCTGGAGCAATGCCCGCAACAGGACGAAGGCCCGCTGTTGGCGCTCACCCGCGCCTGGACCTTAGTCCGGTTTGTTGAGAGCGGCATGCTGGAGCTTTCCGACTGCAAATGCTGCGGCGGAAGCTTTATTAACCACGCGCACCAGCCGGTCGGCAGCTTTGTTTGCAGCCTGTGCCAGCCGCCTTCTCGTGCGGTAAAAAGACGTAAACTTATCGCAGAACCTGCCGATAACATTTCACAACTGCTGGATGAACAGGTAAAACTTGCCGTTTAATGTTCGCCACGTGGAGTGAATCCAGCAGCGGTTAAATACCGCTGCTTTTTTTTTGCCCACGCGACGGAATAAACCTGACCTAATCCGGTTCATCTTTAACCCACACGTCGCCAGACGTAAGGATTTATTGTGTTAGTTATTTTGGGGTATATCCTGGTTCTCGGGTCGGTGTTGGGCGGCTACGCAATGGTAGGCGGACATCTGGGCGCGCTTTATCAACCTTCCGAGCTGTTAATTATCGGCGGAGCGGGCATTGGCGCATTTTTAGCGGGCAATAACGGCAAGGCAATTAAAGCAACGTTAAAAGCGATGCCGCTGCTGATGAAAGGCTCGAAATACAATAAAGCGGTTTATATGGATCTGATGGCGTTACTTTATCGCCTGATGGCCAAATCGCGCCAGCAGGGGATGCTCTCGCTGGAAGCCGATATTGAAAGTCCGCAGGAAAGTGAAATTTTTGCTAATTACCCGCGCATCCTTGCCGATAAAAGACTGGTGGACTTTATCACCGATTATCTGCGACTGATGGTGAGCGGCAATATGAACGCATTTGAAATCGAAGCCCTGATGGATGAAGAGATTGAAACCTACGAACACGAATGTGACGTACCGGCTACGGCTATCGGTACGGTAGGCGACTCTTTACCCGCGTTTGGTATCGTGGCGGCGGTGATGGGCGTGGTGCACACCCTGGCGTCGGCAGATCGTCCGCCAGCCGAGTTGGGCGAGCTGATCGCTCACGCGATGGTCGGTACCTTCCTGGGTATTTTGCTGGCGTACGGGTTTATTTCCCCGCTGGCCGGACTGCTGCGTCAGAAATGTGCTGAAACCACCAAGATGATGCAGTGTATCAAGGTCACGCTGCTTTCCAGCCTGAATGGCTATGCGCCGCAGATCGCCGTTGAGTTTGGCCGTAAAACGCTGTACTCCACCGAGCGGCCATCCTTCTCTGAGCTGGAAGAGCACGTTCGTAACGCGAAATCGCCGGCGAAAGGTCAGGACGCATGAAGAACGACAATCACCCGATTATCCTGGTTAAGAAGAAAAAGCATTCCGCGCACGCGGGCGGCCACGGCTCCTGGAAGATTGCCTATGCCGACTTTATGACCGCGATGATGGCCTTTTTCATGGTGATGTGGCTGATTGCGATCGCCAAGCCTCAGGAATTAGCGGGGATTGCCGATTACTTTAAGACGCCGCTGCGGGTGGCTATCACCGGCGGCACCAAAACCAGCGAAAGCACCAGCGTTATTCCTGGCGGCGGTATGGATCCCAGCCAGCAGAAAGGCGAAGTGCACAAGGTTATCGATATGGACGCGGAGAAACGCAAGCTGGACGATATCCGCTTAAACCGTCTGCGCGAAAAGCTGGATCAGCTGATTGAAGCCGATCCGCGTCTGAAGGCGCTGCGCCCGCACCTGATTATCAACATGGTGGAAGAGGGCCTGCGTATTCAGATTATCGACAGCCAGAATCGACCGATGTTTAAAACCGGCAGCGCGGACGTCGAGCCTTATATGCGCGATATCCTGCGGGCCATTGCGCCGATCCTGAACGATATTCCGAACAGGATCAGCCTGGCAGGCCATACGGACGATATTCAGTACGCTAACGGCCTGCGCGGCTACAGCAACTGGGAACTGTCGGCCGACCGGGCCAACGCCTCGCGGCGGGAGCTGATTATCGGCGGGCTGGCCAGCGACAAAATGCTGCGCGTGGTGGGCATGGCCGACACCATGAAGCTGAAGAACCGTGGCGGCGACGCCGCCGTCAACCGCCGTATCAGCCTGCTGGTGCTGAACCATGACACCGAAGCGCAGATTGAGAAAGAGAACTCGGAAAGCGACGCGGTACAGATCAGCGACAGCGAGCCGGCAGCATTACAGCAAATCGTGGCACCGTCCGTTCCGGGCGATGCCGCAAAAAAACCAAACCCGGCCGAGCCGCCAGGCGAACAGGCAGCACCAACTTTAACACCAGCATCGCCTGTGCCAGCGGCCCAGACCGATCGCGACTCACAGCAGAGGTGATACCGTGAGCATGGATATCAGCGATTTTTATCAGACGTTTTTCGATGAGGCTGACGAACTGTTAGCCGACATGGAACAACACCTGTTGGGGTTAGACCCGCAGGAACCGGATGCGGAGCAGCTTAACGCTATTTTCCGTGCGGCCCACTCCATCAAAGGCGGCGCGGGCACCTTTGGTTTTACTGTATTACAGGAAACCACGCACATCCTGGAGAACATTCTTGACGGTGCGCGACGCGGCGAAATGCAGCTAAGCACGCCTATCATCAACCTGTTTTTGGAAACCAAAGATATTATGCAGGAACAGCTGGATGCCTATAAAACCGCGACCGAGCCGGACGCTGCAACCTTTGAATATATCTGTCAGGCGCTGCGTCAGCTGGCGCTGGAAGCCAAAGGCGAAAGCGCGCCCGTAGCCGTAGCGGCGCCGGCCGCGTCTGCCGCTGCTCCGGCTCCGGCCGGCCTGCGGATGGCGCTGGTGAACCTGAAACCCACTGAAATCCCGCTGATGCTGGAAGAGCTGGGCAATCTGGGCACCGTCTCCGACGTGATCAAAGGCGAAACCTCGGTAGAGGTCACGCTGGATTCCTCGGTCGGTCAGGACGATATCGTCGCCGTGCTTTGCTTTGTGATTGAAGAATCGCAGATCAAATTCCTGGATGCTTCGTCGGCTCCTGCCGTGACAGAAACCGCGCCGGCTGCCGTGGAAGAAGCGCCTGCGCCAGCTCCTCAGCCCGTTGCGGTAGCGGAAGCGGCGGCTCCGGCCAAACGTGAAGCGGCCAAAAAACCGGCGGCGGCCAAAGCCAGCGAATCCACCAGCATCCGCGTAGCGGTTGAAAAGGTCGATCAGCTGATTAACCTGGTCGGCGAACTGGTGATCACGCAGTCCATGCTGGCCCAGCGTTCCAACGAGCTGGATCCGGTAGCGCATGGCGACCTGCTGAACAGCATGGGCCAGCTGGAGCGTAACGCCCGTGACCTGCAGGAATCGGTGATGTCCATCCGTATGATGCCGATGGAATATGTCTTCAGCCGCTTCCCACGCCTGGTGCGCGATCTGGCCAGCAAGCTGGGTAAAGAAGTTGAACTGACGCTGTTGGGCAGCTCCACCGAGCTGGACAAGAGCCTGATCGAACGCATTATCGACCCGTTAACGCACCTGGTGCGTAACAGTCTGGATCACGGCATCGAATCGCCGGAAAAACGCGTGGCGGCCGGGAAATCGGGCGTCGGCAACCTGACGCTCTCTGCAGAGCACCAGGGCGGCAATATCTGTATCGAAGTGATCGATGACGGCGCCGGTCTGAACCGCGAACGTATCCTGGCGAAAGCGCTTTCTTCCGGCCTGCCGGTGAGCGACGCGATGAGCGATGAAGAAGTAGGCATGTTGATTTTCGCGCCGGGCTTCTCCACCGCCGAGCAGGTTACCGACGTCTCCGGGCGTGGCGTGGGCATGGATGTGGTGAAACGTAACATCCAGGAGATGGGCGGCCACGTAGAAATTGCCTCTAAGCAGGGCAAGGGCACGACCATTCGTATCCTGCTGCCGCTGACGCTGGCGATCCTGGACGGCATGTCCGTTCGCGTCGCTGACGAAGTCTTTATTCTGCCGCTGAATGCGGTAATGGAATCTCTGCAGCCGCTGGCTGACGATCTGCACCCGCTGGCCGGTGGCGAGCGCGTGCTGGAAGTCCGTGGCGAATACCTGCCGCTGGTTGAGCTGTGGAATGTCTTTGATGTGCAGGGCGCGAAAACCGAGGCGACTCAGGGCATCGTGGTGATCCTGCAAAGCGCGGGCAAACGCTATGCGCTGCTGGTGGACCAGCTGATTGGCCAGCACCAGGTGGTGGTCAAAAACCTTGAAAGCAACTATCGCAAAGTACCGGGCATTTCGGCAGCGACCATCCTGGGTGATGGCAGCGTGGCGCTGATTGTCGACGTGTCGGCTCTGCAGTCTCTCAACCGTGAAAAGCGTGTGGCGGGAGCCGCAGCCTGACTTTAACCGATTAAGGGTAGAACTATGACTGGAATGGCAACTGTCACTAAACTCGCTGGCGAAACCGTAGGCCAGGAGTTCCTGGTATTTACGCTGGGTGACGAAGAATACGGCATTGATATTTTGAAAGTGCAGGAGATCCGTGGTTACGATCAGGTAACCCGCATCGCCAACACGCCTGCTTTTATTAAAGGCGTCACTAATTTGCGCGGCGTTATCGTGCCTATTATCGACCTGCGTATTAAATTCGCGCAGCCGGATGTGGTTTATAACGATAATACCGTGGTGATCGTACTGAATCTTGAGCAGCGCGTGGTTGGTATCGTGGTTGACGGCGTGTCCGACGTGCTGTCGCTGACCACCGATCAGATCCGTCCTTCGCCAGAGTTTGCGGTCACCATGTCGACCGAATACCTGACCGGCCTGGGCGCGCTGGGCGAACGTATGCTGATTTTGGTCGACATCGAGAAGCTGTTGAACAGCGAAGAGATGGCGCTGATGGATACGCTGCGCAGCGCGTAATTGCCGCCTTAAATAAAGTATCAGGCACCCTGTTGGTATTATGCTGGCAGGGTGTTTTTTATGGTTTGAATAAAGTCTTGCGGCTGGATAATTAATTTAGTTATTAAAGTATCACTTCAGTAAATCTGTTTCGGGCGCACATAAAGTTCCATTAATTTACGCCGATATATTCGGTGTTGATTCATTTTACTTCTACCAAGGGTACCCTATGTTTAAACGCATTAAGGTCGTCACCAGCCTGCTGTTAGTGCTGCTGGTATTCGGCTCACTCCAATTGTTGGCGGGCGGATTATTTATTAACGCGCTGACCAGCGATAAAACTAACTTTTCTATTGCTCAGAACTCCAGTGAGAACGTCGCCGCTTTTACTGACGCCTGGGTTGCGCTAAATCAGACCCGTATTAGCATTAACCGCGGCATGTTGCGCCTGCAAAGCGAAACGGCCAACAGCATTAACAGCGCCTCGCTGACCGATATCAGCAACCAGAGCAAATCGCTGCTGGCTGATGCTGATAAATCTTATGCGCGCTACCAGGGCATTCCCAATACCAAAGGGATGGATCCGCTGATCACCGAAGCGTTAGAAAAAAATTACGAAACCTATTCCAAAGCGCTGGGCCAGATGGTGACGCTGATGGAAAACAGGCAGCTGGCCGAGATGTTCAAGATGAATATCGAGCAGAAGCAGAACGATATGCAGGATGCCTACCAGGCCTGGCGTAACGCGCAGAACGTGCTGACCACGAAAGGCGTGGCGGATAACGAAAGCGCCTATACCAAAATGCTGTGGGTGATTGGCACGGTCATGGCGCTGGTTGTCGCGCTGATCGCGCTGTGCTGGGTCGGTCTGCGTTCCGTGCTGATCAAGCCGCTGCAGGAAAATATCGCGCACATCAGCCATATCGCCGGCGGCGACCTGACCCACACGATTGAAGTGGAAGGCCGTAACGAAATGGCGCAGCTGGCCAACAGCCTGAAAGAGATGCAGCAGGCGCTGGTGCGTACCGTCAGCGACGTGCGCGACGGCTCCGACGCTATCTATACCGGCGCAAGCGAAATCGCGGCGGGCAACAACGATCTTTCTGCCCGTACCGAGCAGCAGGCCGCCTCGCTGGAAGAAACCGCCGCGAGCATGGAGCAGCTGACCGCTACCGTGAAGCAGAACGCCGAAAACGCCCGTCAGGCTTCGCAGCTGGCGCTGAGCGCGTCGGAAACGGCGCAGAAGGGCGGCAAGGTGGTGGACGGCGTGGTGAAAACCATGAGCGACATCGCGGGCAGCTCGAAGAAGATCGCCGATATTACCAGCGTGATCGACGGCATCGCCTTCCAGACCAATATTCTGGCGCTGAACGCCGCGGTAGAGGCAGCGCGTGCCGGCGAACAGGGCCGTGGCTTTGCGGTCGTGGCCGGTGAAGTCCGTAACCTGGCGCAGCGCAGCGCGCAGGCCGCCAAAGAAATCAAAGGTCTGATTGAAGATTCCGTGGCGCGCGTGGACAGCGGTTCCGTCCTGGTGGGCACCGCCGGTGAAACCATGAACGATATCGTCAACGCCGTTACCCGCGTGACCGACATCATGGGTGAAATCGCCTCTGCTTCCGACGAGCAGAGCCGCGGTATCGACCAGGTTGGCACCGCCGTAACCGAGATGGATCGCGTGACGCAGCAGAACGCCTCGCTGGTGGAAGAGTCCGCCACGGCCGCCGCCGCGCTGGAAGATCAGGCCAGCCGTCTGACTCAGGCCGTTGCCGTGTTCCGCGTACGTAAAGAGCAGGCCGCTCGCGTCGCTGCGCCTGCGCCGCGTACGCTGAAGCCCGCGTTGCGTAAAGCCGCCGCGCCAGGCGCTGAAGAAGGCAACTGGGAAACGTTTTAAGTAAAGAGCACAAGCGCTTAATCCTTAACAGCATGTTAATCAGCCCGCTCCGGCACCGTGCCCGAGCGGGCTTCTTTTTAGCCGTCGCGAGGCGGGTAGAAGGAAGCCGTCGCCACAAGCCACCTTTCTGGCTGCCGATACCGGCAGGAAATCGTGCCTGGCAGAGGTTTTCCAAAACAATTAACCAGCCGTTCTGCATGAACCAGACACATCGGCACAGCCCTGTAGTGCTTTCCGGAAAGCGCCCTACAGCTCAATAAAGATCCCCCCGCGTCTGCCGATAACTAAAACAAATAGCCCCCAACTGAGGTAGTTATGTTCAAGAGTATAAAAGTAGTGACCGGCCTGGTGAGCGTGCTGGTGTTGTTTGCTGTATTGCAGCTGGGGACCGGCGGTTTGTTCTTCAAAGCCGTGCACAGCGACAAACAGAATTTTGAATTAAGTCAGCAGATGCGCATCCTGCAACAGTCCATGGGCAACTCATGGGTGTCGCTGGTGCAGGCACGCAACACGCTGAACCGCGCCGGTATTCGTTACCTGCAGGATGTCAGCAAATCGGGCGCGGGCACCTCTGCCACCGATCTGATGACGCAGGCAAAGGCCGACCTGGCCGCTGCCGATAAATCCCTGGCGGTGTTCAACGCCACGCTGACCGAAGACGGCAAAAAAGCGGAGGACGTGCAGACGCTGCTGGCTAACTACAAGCAGTTCCACACCGCGCTTTCCGAGCTGATTGTGATGATGGAAACCGGCCGTTTTGACGACTTCGTCGCGCAGCCGACCCAAAGCTATCAGGAACAGTTCCAGCAGGCTTATAACCACTGGCTGGAAGTCGTTAATCAGCTGACGGCGCAGGGTATTAAAACCAATGAAGATGCTTACCACCAGACTATCTGGCTGCTGCTGGGCGTGCTGCTGGTTTCCGCTGCGGTCATCGCGCTGGCGTGGAGCGGCATCCGTAAACTGCTGCTGCTGCCGCTGAACAGCAATATCGAGCACATTCGTCACATCGCCAGCGGCGACCTGACGCAGACCATTGAAGTGGAAGGCCGTAGCGAAATGACGCTGTTGGCGGAAAGCCTGCGCGATATGCAGCAGTCGCTGGTGCGTACCGTCAGCGACGTGCGCGACGGCTCTGACGCTATCTATACCGGCGCGAGCGAAATTTCTGCGGGCAACAACGATCTCTCTTCGCGTACCGAGCAGCAGGCCGCCTCGCTGGAAGAAACCGCCGCGAGCATGGAGCAGCTGACCGCTACCGTGAAGCAGAACGCCGAAAACGCCCGTCAGGCTTCGCAGCTGGCGCTGAGCGCGTCGGAAACGGCGCAGAAGGGCGGCAAGGTGGTGGACGGCGTGGTGAAAACTATGAGCGATATAGCGGGCAGCTCGAAGAAAATCGCCGATATTACCAGCGTAATCGACGGCATCGCCTTCCAGACCAACATTCTCGCGTTGAACGCTGCGGTAGAGGCAGCGCGCGCGGGCGAACAGGGCCGTGGCTTTGCGGTCGTGGCTGGTGAAGTCCGTAACCTGGCGCAGCGCAGCGCGCAGGCCGCCAAAGAAATCAAAGGCCTGATTGAAGATTCCGTGGCGCGTGTCGATACCGGATCGCAGCTGGTGGAAAGCGCGGGTGAAACGATGGCGGATATTGTGAACGCCGTTACCCGCGTGACCGACATCATGGGCGAAATCGCTTCCGCATCGGGCGAGCAGAGTCGCGGTATCGATCAGGTTGGCATCGCCGTAACCGAGATGGATCGCGTGACGCAGCAGAACGCCTCGCTGGTTGAGGAATCTGCCGCCGCCGCCGCCGCGCTGGAAGTGCAGGCCAGCCGTCTGACCCAGGCCGTCGCCGTGTTCCGCATTCGTAAGGACAGCGTCGTGCAGGCTATCAGCAAGCCGATGGCCGTTGCCGCCGCGCCGAAGAAAGCGCAGGCCGCCCCGGTTTCCAACGATAACTGGGAAACGTTCTAATCCCTGAACCCCGCGCCGCCGTCTGTGGAGGGCGGCGCGAGGCTGGTTATTAAGACGGCAGGCAGTAAAAAATAAGGCTTTAACGCAATTTGGCCTCAGGAAGATCGAATTGCTGCCGATAAACAGTTAAGCAATCTGAATTTGTAGTTAGCCAGTGTCATAGCCACCGGACGATGCAAAGCAGAGCAACAGAACGCCGCGCTGGTAGTGGAAGCGGCAGCAGCCCAGGCACGCTCGGGTTGGTTCAGGAGAAGGCAAACCGCCTCGGATACTGACCCACAGGGAACACACTGTTTTAACCCCTTAATCTGTACTTTGCAGGGTGGATCTGGATGAAAAAATCGACGTTGGTAGCACCGCCGGAGAACGCAACGCTGTTGTCACAGATGGTACAGCGCCTGCCGTTATCCGATGCGCACTTTAAGCGCATCAGCCAGCTTATTTATCAGCGGGCCGGCATTGTTCTCGCCGACCATAAGCGCGAGATGGTTTATAACCGCCTGGTGCGCCGGTTACGGACGTTAGGCATCGACGATTTTGGTCGTTACCTGGCGCTGCTGGAGAGTGATTCCGGCAGTGCAGAGTGGCAGGCCTTTATCAACTCGCTGACCACTAACCTGACGGCGTTCTTTCGCGAGGCGCATCACTTTCCGATTCTGGCCGATCACGCCAGGCGGCGCGGCGGCAGTTTCAACGTCTGGTGCGCGGCGGCGTCGACGGGCGAGGAGCCTTACTCCATCGCCATGACGCTGGCGGAAACGTTAGGCGCAGGCAAGTTCCAGGTTCACGCCAGCGATATCGATACCCAGGTGCTGGAAAAAGCGCTGTCGGGCGTCTATCGCCAGGAAGAGCTGCGCACGCTGTCGCCTCAGCAGCTGCAACGCTTCTTCTTTCGCGGTACCGGCCCGCACGCTGGCATGGTGCGCGTACGGCCTGAACTGGCTAACACCATTACATTTTCCCAGCTCAACCTGCTGGGCAACGAGTGGGCCGTTCCCGGCCCGTTCGACGCGATTTTTTGCCGCAACGTAATGATCTATTTCGACAAAGAGACGCAGGAAAAGATCCTGCGGCGTTTTGTCCCGATGCTGAAACCTGGCGGCATTCTTTTTGCCGGACACTCTGAAAACTTCAGCCAGATCAGCAAAGAGTTTTACCTGCGAGGCCAGACGGTTTACGGGCTGACTAAGGAAAGATAATGGGCAAAATCAAAGTGTTATGTGTTGATGACTCTTCGCTGATGCGTCAGTTGATGACGGAGATTATTAACAGTCATTCGGACATGGAGATGGTGGCGACGGCGCCCGATCCGTTGGTGGCTCGCGATTTAATTAAAGAATTCAATCCCGACGTGCTGACGCTGGACGTGGAAATGCCGCGCATGGACGGACTGGATTTTCTGGAAAAGCTGATGCGCCTGCGGCCGATGCCGGTGGTGATGGTCTCTTCGCTGACCGGCCAGGGCTCCGAAGTGACGCTGCGCGCGCTGGAGCTGGGCGCGGTGGATTTTGTCACCAAGCCGTCGTTGGGTATCCGCGAAGGCATGCTGGCCTACAGCCAGATGATTGCCGATAAGGTGCGCGCCGCTTCAAGGGCGAAGCTGCACGTGCGTCGGACGCAGCCAGCGCCGGTGATGCTGAAGGCCGGGCCGATGCTGAGCAGTGAAAAGCTGATCGCTATCGGCGCCTCTACGGGCGGTACGGAAGCGATCAGGCATGTGTTGCAGCCGCTGCCGGCCACCAGTCCGGCGCTGATGATTACGCAGCATATGCCGCCAGGCTTCACCCGCTCTTTTGCCGAACGGCTGAATAAGCTGTGTCAGATCACGGTAAAAGAGGCAGAAGACGGCGAGCGCGTGCTGCCGGGCCATGCCTATATCGCGCCGGGCGCGATGCACATGGAGCTGGCACGCAGCGGCGCAAACTATCAGGTAAAACTGCACGACGGCCCGCCGGTCAATCGGCATAAGCCTTCGGTAGACGTGTTATTTAAATCAGTCGCGCAGTATGCCGGTCGCAACGCCGTTGGCGTGATCCTGACCGGTATGGGCAACGACGGCGCCGCAGGCCTGCTGACCATGAACAAAGCAGGCGCGTGGACCATCGCCCAGAACGAAGCGAGCTGTGTCGTATTTGGTATGCCCCGCGAAGCAATTGCGCTCGGGGGCGCCAGTGAAGTGGTGGATCTCCACCAAATCAGCCAGCACATGCTGGCAAAAATTAGCGCCGGACAGGCATTACGTATCTAACGCAGCGCCCGTCCCGCGGGGCTACACAAACAGGAGTAATTATGGCTGACAAAAATATGCGGTTTCTGGTGGTCGACGATTTCAACACGATGCGTCGTATCGTCCGTAACCTGCTGAAAGAGCTCGGCTTCAATAACGTTGAAGAAGCAGAAGACGGCGTTGACGCGCTGGCTAAGCTGCGTGCCGGCGGCTTTGACTTCGTGATTTCTGACTGGAACATGCCAAACATGGACGGTCTGCAGCTGCTGCAAACCATTCGTGCAGACGGCACGCTCGGCAAGCTGCCGGTGCTGATGGTCACGGCCGAAGCCAAAAAAGAGAACATTATTGCGGCTGCTCAGGCGGGTGCCAGCGGCTATGTCGTTAAACCTTTTACCGCAGCGACCCTTGAAGAGAAGTTAGGCAAGATCTTCGAAAAGCTGGGTATGTAAGGAGCCGAGATGAGCGAACTTCCGAAACCAAGTGTCGACGCGGCTTCCGCGAACGACATTATCTCCCGAATTGGTTCGTTGACGCGGATGCTGCGCGACAGCCTGCGTGAGCTGGGACTGGATCAGGCCATTGCTGAAGCGGCGGAAGCCATTCCCGACGCCCGCGATCGCCTGGACTACGTAGTGCAAATGACCGCTCAGGCGGCTGAACGCGCGCTGAACTGTGTGGAAGCCGCGCAGCCACGTCAGACAGAGATGGAGAATGGAGCTAAAGCGCTGAAAGGCCGTTGGGATGAGTGGTTTGAGAATCCTATCGAACTGGCAGATGCCCGCTCGCTGGTTTCGGATACCCGTGGTTATCTGGAATCGGTGCCGCAGCATACGAGCTTCACCAACGCGCAGCTGATGGAAATCATGATGGCGCAGGATTTCCAGGATCTGACCGGTCAGGTCATCAAGCGCATGATGGATGTGATCCAGGAAATCGAGCGTCAGCTGTTGATGGTGCTGTTGGAAAACATGCCGGAACAGCCTGCCCGTCCGAAGAAAGATGCGGACAGCCTGAAAAACGGCCCGCAGATTAACGGTGAAGCACCCGGCGTGGTGGCTAACCAGGATCAGGTCGACGACCTGCTCGACAGCCTCGGGTTTTAAGCTTGTCCTTCCGCTCAGGGCCGATCCTTATCGGCCCTTTTTTGCTATTACCTGAATAACCCCCTTTTTACGCGTTTACTCGCGGCATCATCCCTGCGCCTTTTTGGCATCCTAACCGCATTCATTCCGTACTCCAGAAATTCCCTGAGGATAGCCTGTGTCTGGTGACAGCGAAGAGGAAAAGACCGAATCCGCAACCCCCCACCGACTTGAAAAAGCGCGAGAAGAAGGGCAGGTTCCGCGCTCGCGCGAGCTGACCTCGGTGCTGATGCTGGTGGCGGGGTTGGGTATTTTGTGGATGGGCGGCGAAAGCATGGCCCGCAAAATCGGTCAGCTGCTGGCTCAGGGATTAGTGTTCAACCACTCGGTGGTCAGCGATACCAGCCAGATGCTGCACCTGATCGGCAGACTTTTTGTGCAGGCGGTGTATACGCTGCTGCCGATGATGGCGGGGCTGGTGCTGGTAGCGATTGCCGCGCCGATGCTGCTGGGCGGCGTGCTGATCAGCGGCAAAGCGATTAAGTTCGACGTTGGCAAGATGAATCCGATTAAAGGCTTAGCCAAGCTGGTCTCCGCGCAGACCGCGACGGAACTGGTGAAATCGATTCTGAAAGCGGTGCTGGTCGGCTGCGTGACCTGGCTGTATGTCAGCCATAACTGGCCGGAAATGATGCGCCTGATCAGCGAATCGCCCTATACGGCGCTGGCCAGCTCGCTGAACATGATTGCCATGTGCTGCGTGCTGGTGGTGCTGGGCCTGTCGCCGATGGTGGGATTTGACGTTTTCTGGCAGCTGTACAGCTACTACAAAGGGCTGCGCATGACCCGCCAGGAAATCCGTGACGAATATAAACAGCAGGAAGGCGATCCGCACGTTAAGGGGCGTATTCGTCAGCAGATGCGCGCGGCGGCCCGCCGACGCATGATGGCGGACGTGCCGAAAGCGGACGTTATCGTGACCAACCCGACGCACTATTCCGTCGCCTTGCAGTATGACGAACGGAAGATGAGCGCGCCGAAAGTGGTAGCGAAAGGCGCGGGCGAAGTGGCGCTGCGTATTCGTGAGTTAGGCAAAGAACACCGTATTCCCGTCTTAGAAGCGCCGCCGCTGGCGCGCGCGCTCTATCGACATAGTGAAATTGGTCAGCATATTCCCGGTACGTTATATGCGGCTGTTGCAGAAGTGCTGGCCTGGGTCTGGCAGCTCCGTCGCTGGAAGCTGGAAGGCGGCCTGGCCCCGAAAAAACCTGCTAATTTACCGGTGCCGGAAGCGCTGGACTTTGGCTCTGGAGAGAAAGACTGATGGCGAATCTGGCCACATTGTTGCGCTTACCGAATATGAAAGATACCCAATGGCAGATTATGGCCGGGCCGGTATTGATTATGATGATCCTGGCGATGATGGTGCTGCCGTTGCCGCCGTTCATCCTCGATCTGCTGTTCACCTTTAATATCGCGCTGTCGATAATGGTGCTGCTGGTAGCGATGTTTACCCAGAAAACGCTGGAGTTCGCTGCGTTTCCGACCATTCTGCTTTTCTCCACCCTGTTGCGCCTGGCGCTGAACGTCGCCTCAACCCGTATCATCCTGATGGAAGGGCATACGGGCGCGGCGGCGGCCGGACAGGTGGTTGAGGCCTTCGGGCACTTTCTGGTGGGCGGCAACTTCGCCATCGGTATCGTGGTTTTTATCATCCTCGTTATCATCAACTTTATGGTTATCACCAAGGGTGCTGGCCGTATCGCCGAAGTGGGCGCGCGCTTTGTGCTGGACGGGATGCCCGGTAAGCAGATGGCGATCGACGCCGACCTGAACGCCGGTCTGATTGGTGAAGACGAAGCGAAAAAACGCCGTGCGGAAGTCACCCAGGAAGCGGACTTCTACGGGTCAATGGACGGTGCGAGTAAGTTCGTTCGCGGCGACGCCGTCGCGGGCATTATGATCATGGTCATCAACGTTATCGGCGGTCTGCTGGTGGGCGTGGTGCAGCATGGTATGGACGTGGGCCACGCAGGTGAAACCTATACGCTGCTGACCATCGGTGACGGTCTGGTTGCTCAGATCCCGGCGCTGGTTATCTCAACCGCAGCCGGCGTTATCGTGACCCGCGTGGCGACCGATCAGGACGTTGGCGAGCAGATGGTTACCCAGCTGTTCAAAAATCCACGCGTGATGATGCTGAGCGCAGGCGTGCTGGGTTTACTGGGTCTGATCCCGGGAATGCCGAACCTGGTGTTCCTGCTGTTTACCGCCGCGCTGCTGGGCCTTGCGTGGTATATGCGCGGTCAGGAGACCAAACCGAAAGCCATGCCGCAGAGCAGCATGGTGAAAAGCGCGGAAACGCCGGTGAATGTAGAAGCGTCCTGGACCGATGTGCAGCTGGAAGACACGCTGGGCATGGAAGTCGGCTATCGACTGATCCCCATGGTGGACAATACGCAGGATGGCGAGTTGCTGGGTCGTATCCGCAGCATTCGTAAGAAATTCGCGCAGGAGATGGGCTTTCTGCCGCCGGTGGTGCATATCCGCGACAATATGGAGCTGCCGCCAGCGCGCTACCGTATTCTGATGAAGGGCGTAGAAATCGGCAGCGGCGACGCCTATCCGGGCCGCTGGATGGCGATCAACCCCGGCACCGCCGCAGGCACGCTGCCGGGCGAAGTGACGGTGGATCCAGCCTTTGGTCTGGCCGCTATCTGGATCGACAGCGCGCTGAAAGAGCAGGCGCAGATCCAGGGTTATACCGTAGTGGAAGCGAGTACCGTAGTCGCTACGCACCTGAACCATTTGATTGGCCAGTACGCCAGCGAGCTGTTTGGCCGTCAGGAAGCGCAGCAGCTGCTGGATCGCGTTACCCAGGATATGCCGAAGCTGACGGAAGATTTAATCCCTGGCGTGATTACGCTGACCACGCTGCATAAGGTGTTGCAGAATTTGCTGTCGGAGCGCGTTTCCATCCGCGATATGCGCACCATTATTGAAACGCTGGCGGAGCATGCGACCGTGCAGACCGATCCGCACGAGCTGACTTCCGTAGTGCGCGTGGCGCTGGGCCGGGCGATTACCCAGCAGTGGTATCCGGGCAACGGCGAAGTGCAGGTTATCGGACTGGATACCACGCTGGAACGTCTGCTGCTGCAGGCGTTGCAGGGCGGCGGCGGTCTGGAGCCGGGCCTGGCAGATCGTTTGCTGGCGCAGGCGCAGGGCGCGCTGGCGCATCAGGAGTCGCTGGGCGCGCCGCCGGTGCTGTTGGTTAACCATCCGTTGCGCGCGCTGCTGGCCCGCTTCCTGCGTCGCAACCTGCCGCAGCTGATGGTGATTTCTAACCTGGAGCTGACCGATAATCGTCAGATCCGCATGACGTCGACTATCGGTGGTCATTGATGAAAAAGGCGCTGCTGTTTTTGTGCTGTCTGCCACAGCTGGCGTTGGCTGCCGGCGGCGCCTGGCACGCCTCCGCGCCGGGGCCGGGATTGCTGAATCGCGGGATGCAGTTAACGTCGCCCGCGCTGAAGGCGTCGGAGACGGTGACCGGCGCGATAACGGAGATCAGCTGGCGCTATGAGCTGACCGGCCCAATGCCTTCCGGTTTTGCCGCCTGGCTTTGTGCCGAAAGGCGTTGCGTGCCGCTTGACGGCGCGAGCGGCGCGACGCGAGGGTTAACCAATATTCATGCCGGAGAAACGCTGCACTTTGTCTATGGCGTGCAGGGACAAGGTCGGCTGCCTCAGACGCTGCGCGTGCTGAGTAATGAAGTGATGGTGAATTACCGGTAGCCTGGCGGGCAAAGCCAGGCAGTGCAGGGCAAAAGCAGGCAGTGCAGAAAGGGGCGAAGCGATTCGCCCCTTTTTTGCGTTCTGAAGCCGGAGAAAAGCCGCTGTGACTTGGGGCAGGTTACAGAAGTCGCTGCGGGTCAAGTGGCAGGCAGCAAGGGACGGTGCGGAACACGGACGCGCCGTAAATCCATCCGTGGAGGCTCGGTTGGCGCGTCCCTGCGCCAAACGGTCCGCTTATCCGCACTGCCCCTTACCGCGGTCAGGCAGCGGTGTGGCGGTAAGAATGGCGGTGAGATCGGCGATAGGTTGCAAAGGCGGTATTGGCGATAGGTTACGCAAGTCTGCGGGAAAAGGTCGTTGCGATTAGAGGCAGGTTACAGAAGTCGCTTTGGTAAAAGTTGGCTGTGGTAAAAGGTCGCTGCGGCATGGGTAGCAGGCAGCAAGGGACGGCACGGAACACGGACGCGCCGTAAATCCATCCGTGGAGGCTCGGTTGGCGCGTCCCTGCGCCAAACGGTCCGCTTATCCGCACGGCCCCTTACCGCGGTCAGGCAGCGGCGTGGCGGTAAGAATGGTGTGGGTTTGGCGACGGGTTACGCAAGTCTGCGGAAGAAAATCGCTGCGGCATGGAGGCAGGTTACAGAAGTCGCTTTGGTAAAAGTTGGCTGTGGTAAAAGGTCGCTGCGGCATGGGTAGCAGGCAGCAAGGGTCGGTGCGGAACACGGACGCGCCGTAAATCCATCCGTGGAGGCTCGGTTGGCGCTTCCCTGCGCCAAACGGTCCGCTTATCCGCACTGCCCCTTACTGCGGTCTGGCAGCGGTGTGGCGGTAAGAACGGCGGTGAGATCGGCAATAGGTTGCAAAGGCGGGATTGGCGATAGGTTACGTAAGTCTGCGGGAAAAGGTCGTTGCGATTAGAGGCAGGTTACAGAAGTCTCTGCGGGGTGAATGGCAGGCAGTAAGGGGCGGGTTACAAAGGTCGCTGTGGAGCAGGCGAGAAGGGCGATAGGTTGCAAAGGTCGCTGCGGCACTAAAGAAAAGCAAAAGAACAGACCGCTGCGGACTGAATGCGGCCTGTCTTTCCCGGCGAATTTAGCGAACCTGGACTAAACCGTTCCAGGTTTCCATATAGCGCGGCGCTTTCAGCTCGTCCACCTGATAATTAACCAGATCGAACAGCAGATCGTTGAGCGTCAGTCTGGCTTCCGCATCAATCAGGTTGTGAATTAATAGCCGGGTTAAAGCCTGGCAATATTGGGTGAGTCTTTCTGATTCTGTAATAAAAGTGACAGGATGAAAAGCCGTAATATTCGACGCCGTTAGCTGTGGAAGGCGCTCGTCAGGCACCGGTTCTTCATAAGTCGTCGCCAGCTGTTCAAGGCTGGCGGCCATTTTTTTATAAAGAGAAAGACGCTCCATATCATTATCCGTTTCCATTAAGGCGGCAACCAGACGCTCGTTATATTCCGCCAGATCGATAAAGTCCATTCCCGCGGGTAGCGAGGAAAAATTTGTAAAATCAGGGCGAGTTTGGGTACACTGTTTTACAGCCATCATGTTACTCCTTTTAACATTGTGGTCAGAGGCTCGTCAGTGTTCCACCACTGGCGGGCTTCGCTATTTCTGCTTCGCTTCAGGCGTCGCCCATCAACTCTATGCTTTTTCTTTACGCCGTCAATACTCCATAGATCGTTTTCTTTCAAAGGATTGTGCCTTTATTTAGTTATGGAAAGCTGCTCGTAAAATAAGATGAAAATAAACAGGTGTTGCTTATTTTTTTGTGAGGCAGGCCGCAAGCAAGGGGCGTGAGATCGCACGGCTATTTATTGTCTGCAAAGAACTCAGCATTAATCCTGTTTAACTTCCGATAATTAAATAACAATGCGGTCAGAAGGTGGGGGACGAAAGTAGCTCGGCAGTATTATTATATAACGGTGTTATTTTCAAATATTTTGTGCAGTTCCTGATAAACAGGATGAATCAGTCCGCTTATCCGCATGGCCTCTTACTGCGGTCAGGCAGCGGCGTGGCGGTAAGGATGGTGCGGGATTGGCGATGGGTTACGCAAGTCTGCGGAAAAGGTCGTTGCGGCATGGGCGGCAGGTTACAGAAGTCATTGTAGGGCAGGCGACGGCATCAGGGAGCGGTTTGTCATAACAGACAAAACGTAAATAGTGCAATAAGGTGAACTTAATCATTTTTTTGCGGCGCAATGTGTGATGAAAATACGTTGCCCGCTTTTCAGGAAGAGGGGGGAATAACGGCGGGTATTCCACTCATTATGCTACTTATTTTCGAAAAGGATAGAGCGTATAAGGGGCAGTCCGCTTCAGCTAAACCAGAATAATTTTGGCATATCCTGGTGGCTAAATCACCTAATCAGGCCACCTGGAACCGCACAGATTTGTATAAGGATAATGCACATGGCATGGATTTATCAGCAATCTACGGGAAATCTTTATCACGATAGCGAGTATATCGACCGTGGTTATTCAGGTGTGCTGACCAATAAGAATAATCCCGACCGACAGCAGGTAAGAGGAATGGGGCCGATCCCGCGTGGTAAATGGCGTATCACGCAGCGTACCCACACAAAAGGGCCAATGACGATCGTGCTCAGGCAAATCACTGGTGAAACCTTTGGGCGCACGGAGTTTCGTATTCATGGCGAACGTATAGGCAAACCAGCAGGCTTTGCTTCCCAGGGATGTATTATCCTGAGGTCTGCGACCCGGGATCGTATCTGGTCTTCCCATGACAGAGAGCTGGAGGTAATAAGATGAAAAATCTATCTTTCTTGTTGATGACGTTATGTCTGTTTTCCACTTCCGCAGCCTGTAGCTCAGTGATGGTCGAAGAAAACTGGGGGCAATTTATTAGCAATATTGCAAAAGGGAATAGCCAGACGATTGCGGTATTGCCTGGAAAAATAAAAGCGATAAGTCATTCAATTACCGACCCACAGGCTATTGAGCTCGTTGAGGCAATAAGTTTTGCATTGATCAATAAGCCGTTGGCAACGCTTCAGGCAACGGAAGAAATAGGGATATCCGCTGATACGCTTGTTCAGCGATTTGATTCCGGCAGCATTTGCTCTGTACCTGCCATCATGTCTTACACGAAATCTTCTGTGCTGAAATATTACGCTCTGGCAACGGAAGCGCTTAAAAAAGCAGGTAAACCAGCCGCAGAGTGCCTGAATATTATGCAGGCAGCTATGGCGGAAATTCAGCAGGAGGATGAGCGAGGCGAGATGAAATGGGGAAATAAAAGCTTTAATCCGGTACGGGCTTCCGGGTAAATTTTCCAGGCAGAATAAAACAGGCTAAATCTTTAGCGATAAAAAGGGACGAAAGCTCGTCCCTTTGCGGATCGCCTGTTACATTCTTTCGACGGTTTCGATACCCAGCGTATCCAGACCCTGCTTCAGGGTTCTCGCGGTCAGCAGCGCCAGCTTCAGGCGGCTCTGCTTCGTCGCTTCGTCTTCGGCAGACAGGATCGGGCAGTGCTCGTAGAAACCAGAGAACAGACCGGCCAGATCGTAGAGGTAAGCACACATCACGTGCGGCGTGCCGTCGCGCGCGACCTGGGTGATGGTTTCTTCAAATTGCAGCAGGCGTACGGCCAGCGCCGCTTCGCGATCTTCAGCAATCACGGTTTTGCCCGTGACGGCGGATTCTTCAATGCCCGCCTTGCGGAACACGGAAAGCACACGCGTATAGGCATACTGCATATACGGCGCGGTGTTGCCTTCAAAGGCCAGCATGTTGTCCCAGTCAAACACATAATCCGTGGTGCGGCTTTTAGAAAGATCCGCATATTTGACCGCGCCGATACCCACCGTGTTGGCAAGCTTCGCCAGTTCGTCGGCTGGCATATCCGGGTTTTTCTCGCTAACCAGCTTCGTGGCGCGCTCGACCGCTTCGTCCAGCAGATCGGAAAGCTTGATGGTGCCGCCCGCGCGGGTTTTAAATGGCTTGCCGTCCTTGCCCAGCATCATGCCAAACGCATGGTGTTCTAAAGGCACGGACGTCGGCACATAACCGGCTTTACGCACGATGGTCCACGCCTGCTGTAGATGCTGGTGCTGACGTGAATCGATATAGTAGAGCACGCGATCGGCATGAAGCGTTTCATAACGGTATTTCGCGCAGGCGATATCGGTGGTGGTATAAAGATAGCCGCCATCCTTTTTCTGGATGATAACGCCCATCGGCTCGCCATCTTTATTTTTGTACTCGTCCAGGAAAACCACGGTAGCGCCTTCGCTTTCTACCGCCAGGCCTTTGGCTTTCAGATCGGCAACGATGCCCGGCAGCATATCGTTGTACAGGCTTTCGCCCATGACGTCTTTGCGGCTCAGCGTCACGTTCATGCGGTCGTAGACTTTCTGGTTCTGCGACATGGTGATGTCCACCAGACGCTTCCACATTTTACGGCAGTATTCATCGCCGCCCTGAAGTTTTACCACGTAGCCGCGCGCGCGTTCGGCAAAAGCCGGATCTTCGTCATAGGTACGCTTGGCTTCGCGGTAGAAGGCTTCCAGATCGGATAAAGCGATCTCTTCATGGGCTTCGTTCTGCTGTTTTTCCAGGTAAGCGATCAGCATCCCGAACTGCGTGCCCCAGTCGCCCACATGGTTGGCGCGGATCACGTTGTGGCCCAGGAAGGAGAGCGTGCGCACCGCCGCATCACCAATGATGGTGGAGCGAACGTGACCAACGTGCATCTCTTTGGCGACGTTAGGCGCAGAGTAGTCGATAACGATAGTCTGCGGTTCGACCGGTGACACGCCCAGGCGCGGCGCGTCGACAACGCGGTCTACCTGGGCGGCAAGCCAGTCGGCGTCAAGAAACAGATTGATAAAACCCGGTCCGGCGATTTCAACCTTGCTGGCGATCCCCTGTAGATCGAGATGGGTCAGCACCTCTTCAGCAAGCTGGCGCGGCGCCTTGCCCAGTTTTTTCGCAACGGCCATAATACCGTTTGCCTGGTAATCGCCGAACTGTGCCTTAGCGGACTGACGCACCTGCGGCTCGCAGTCGGCCGGAGCCCCTGCCGCGATCATCGCCTGACTGACTTTATCTGAGAGAAGAGCCTGAATATTCACCGGATTACCTTTATATGCAAAAACGCCTGCGCGCTGAGGCCAGGCCGTCATACTAAACGGAGTCGGACAGCAGAGTGGCTGTTCGCTACCGCTAAAAAAGAAGGGAAAAAGTATACTGCATTTAGGCTGTAGTTATCCAGGCGTGTAAACAGGAGAGGGCACAGGAAACAGCGGGCGCTGCTTCCTGGTTGTCTGGTCAGGTGCGACGACGGTGAGGGCGATGCGGGCTGGCGATAGTCGTCTTTTCGTTACGAAGCTTCCAGTGCCTCACCAGAGCAAAGCCCGTCATAACGATAAGCGCTGCAATAAGTATTAACATCAGCATTTGCTATTCCTTGTGTGAGAAGCGAAACGAATCTATAAGAAATAAGAATACCCTGGAGTCGACGAACGGGATTTAAGAATAGTCGCATTGTATAAATTTAACTAAATTAAAACATTAAGTTAAGCCAAATTTTCTAAATAATATGCTGGGACTAAACCAAATTTAACTAAAGAAAAGGATAATAATCCGCAATTATCGAGCTATCCTGGGCTGTTACGTTTTTCTTCATCAGGAAAGCTGGCCCGAAAACGGGGTGTGATGGCATAAAAATGATTAATATTTTTAAAGTAATTTAAAGAGGAAGGCATGTTTTCAGGTAAAGTAGCGGAAGAATTAAACGATTTAGTTAAGGATTCTGGAGAGTTTCTATACAAAATTAACCATCTGGCGACGCGGCTCGGGCTGGATCTGGCTGCGCATCATGCCGATCACATCGCCGTACGCTGCCATCAGGTCGCGACGGCGGAACGCTGGAAAAAAGGTTTTTTGCAGCACGGCGTGCTGTTTTCAGAAAAGATGATAGGCGGACGGCCGGTCGCGCTGTTTGAGCTGCATGAACCATTACGGGTCGGGCCATGGCAAATCAGCATGGTGGAGCTGCCCTGGCCCGGTGAAAAAGTCTATCGGCATGAAGGCTGGGAGCACGTTGAGATCGTGCTGCCGGGCGATGAAGCGCAGCTGAGCGTGCGTGCGCTGGCGCTGTTGTCGGATGAGAGCCTCTCTAAACCAGGGATAGCCATTAAAAATAGCGCGCCGAAAGGAGAGGGCGAAAGGCTGCCTAATCCGACGCTCGCGGTCAGCGACGGCCAGGTGACGATCAAGTTCCATCCCTGGAGCCTGAAAGAGATTGTAGAGAGCGAGCTAGCGTCGTAACGTCCGCACGGCTTTTTCCATCCGTCGCACCGCTTCCACAATCAGATCGCGCGGGCAGCCAAAGTTAAAGCGTACAAAGCTATCGTCGCCAAAATCGCGCCCGGCGGAAAAGCCCAGCCCGTGCCGTTCAAAAAACAGCGCCGGGCTGGCAACATTAAGCTGGCTGGCGTCAATCCACGCCAGATAGGTCGCCTCCGGGCGGGCCAGCGAAAGCCCCTCAATAGCGTTGACACGCTCGGTCAGCCAGTCCCTTGAGGTTTTAAGATAGGCCAGCTGCTCGTCCAGCCACGGCTGCCCGTCTCGCCAGGCGGCCGTCGCGGCGACCAGCGCCAGGATATCCGGTTGCGGCACAATACCCAGGCGTGCTTTGTTGAAACGCGCGCGCAACGCTTTATCGGGAATAATGGCCAGCGAAGCGCCCAGCCCGGCAATATTGAACGTCTTTGAGGGCGAAATCAGCGTCACGGAGCGTCGCTGCGCGTCTTCGTTAAGACTGCCAAAAGGAATATGCTGCACGCCGTCTTCCAGCAGCAGGTCGCAGTGAATTTCATCAGAGCAGACGATCAGATCGTGACGTTGCGCAAAGCGCAGCTGTGCCTCCAGCTCCTCGCGACGATAAACCGTGCCGCCGGGATTTTGCGGATTGCACAGCATTAACAGTTTTTCGTTGCCGGTCATGGCGGGTGACAGCTCGTCAAAATCCGCCAGCCAGCGTCCCTCATGCAGTTTTAGCGGCACGTTAAGCTGCGCGCGGTCGGCCAGCTTCGCCGCAGAGCGGAACGGCGGATAAATCGGCGTGGGCGCGACGGTGCCTTGATGCGGCTCGGTAAAAGCGCGTACCGCTAAATTCAGCCCGCTGACCACGCCCGGCAGTAAAACCAGCCATTCCGGATCGATTTTCCACTGATAGCGCGCCAGCATTCGCGCCGTGGTGACGGCAATCAGCTCATCCGGCGTGGTGCCATAGCCGAAAATACCATGGGCCACGCGCTGCTGAAGCGCGTCAATCACACATTGCGGCGAGCGGAAATCGGTATCTGCTACCCAGAGCGGCAAAATATCCTGACCGCCATATTTCTGCCATTTCAGACTATCGCTGTGACGGCGATCGATACGCTGGTCGAAAGTGCATGTCATGTTGGTGATTCCCGTTACTATTATTTTTAATGTTCGAAAGCAGACTAAACAGCGAAACAGATTTACACAACCAGCCGGCAGTCATTAACAGGAGAATGAAATGTTAAAACTGGAAGTATGCTGCTATGGGATTGATTGCGCGCTGGCCGCGCAAACCGCTGGCGCCGATCGGGTGGAGCTTTGCGCTGCGCCTTCGGAAGGCGGATTAACGCCTTCGGCTGGCAGCCTGTTGCAGGCTCGCGAAACCGTGTCCATACCCGTTCATCCCCTGGTGCGTCCGCGCGGCGGTGATTTCTGCTTCAGTGACAACGAGTTTCGTCAGATTAAAGACGATGTCGCCTGGATCCGCGAGCTTGGTTTTCCGGGCGTGGTGGTCGGCATACTGGATGTGGACGGGCATATTGATATCGCCAGGATGAAGCAGGTCATGGCGCTTTGCGCAGGCATGGAGGTGACCTTTCACCGCGCTTTCGATCTCTGTCACAACCCGCTGACGGCGCTGCGGCAGCTTACCGACCTGGGCGTGGCGCGCATCCTGACTTCCGGCCAGCAACAAAGCGCCGAAAGCGGTTTACCTTTATTAAGGGAACTTAATCAGCTTACCCAAGGTCCAATCATTATGGCCGGCGCTGGCGTCCGCATGAGCAACCTGCATAAGTTTGTGGAAGCCGGATTGCGTGAGCTACACAGCTCCGCCAGCCAGCGAATCGCCTCTGCAATGCGCTACCGTAAAGCCGGTGTTTCCATGACTTCCGTCGCGGAAACGGACGAGTTCAGCCGCGCCTGCGTTGACGGCGATATGGTGGAAGCCATGAAAGCCTCGCTCTCGCTCTCGTTTGGCTCGTCGGCAAGCGTAGCCTGACCCCGATTTTGCCGCACAGCACGCCAGGTTAACGACGTGATGTTTGCAAGTACCAGGCCTCATCATTTTGGTGAGGCTTTTTTTCTGCCGCAGAACCGAAATTCCTCTTACACTGAACACATCTCTGGCTGCTGCGAGTTCACTGATGAAAGTCATAATGACCGCCAACGTTTTTCTGCTGCCGCTCATGCTACTGGCGGGCGCGGCACAGGGCGCAGATACCTGTCTCGCCAACGCCGCACGGGTTAACGACAGCAACAGCCTGCTGCTGCTGGGCGGTACCGCGAAAGGGCCGATAAAACAGGTTGTAATGGGCGAGTTTGGTAAGGATGTCGACCAGCAAAAACGCATTCTCGGTGAGTTCGATCGCTGTGGCGCGCTGCTGCGGGCGGATATCAGCTTTGACAAGAACGAAGGTAACGTCGCGCTCAGAATGGTGCAAAGCGTCACGCGCGTCGCCACCGGCTGGCAGGCCGACTACGTTCTGTCGATCTTCGTGCTGCAAAAGGGCAAGCTGGTGGAAGTCAGCAATAAACAGGGAACCGTCAACTATCTGACCGGTAAAACGGGCACCATTACCAGCTCGTCCGAGGCGTTTCTGTTGCAGGGCAAAAAGGGCTTTACGGAAACCACTAACAGCTACGACAGCCGTCAGCGGCTGATAAAAAGCGTGGCGAGAGGATCGGACGCGCAGGCCAACGGCGAGTTTCACTATAGCTGGAATGCGGAAAATCTGCTGATCGCCAGCCGTTCGGGCAACAGCGAAATGCAGTGGAGCTATGACGATAAAAAGCGGGAAAAGGGGCTACTGATGCAAACGCATAACCCCGACAGCGAGCTGACCACGCAGGATGAATGCCAGCTGTGGGACGAGCGGGGCAACTGCACGCTAAGCTACTCGCATGAGAGAGAAGTCTTTGCGCACGGTGAAGTGCTGCGCAATATCAGCGCGGCTTACCGCTTTGAATACTGGGATAAAGCGGAAGGCGCGGACAAATAAGCGCCCGCGCCAAACGCTGTTATTTCACGGTCTGGCTGAAAGCGTCTACTGCCAGGATAGCGCTGGCGATATCCTGCGCGCTAAGGTTAGGGTTAAGGTTCTTCAGCGTATCGCCTTCGCTGTTAGCCAGTTCGCCCACTTTCAGCAGGTTCTCCCAGCTTTCGTTTTCCAGATGCATCTCTTTTAGCGTGGTCGGCATTTTTATCGCGCGATAAAAGCGGACATAGCGCGCAATCTCTTCATCGGGCCGCTGCTCCAGCACCATTTGCGTCAGCGTGCCGTAGGCGACCTTTTCACCGTGCGTCAGATGGTGGATGTCGCCGTCGATAGCGGTAAAGCCGTTATGGATAGCGTGCGCGCCCGCTAAACCTGCGTTTTCAAAGCCCAGGCCGGAAAGCAGCGTATTGGCTTCCACTACCGCCTCTACGGCTGGCGTAACCACTTTTTTCTCTACCGCCTGATAAGCGCTGTATCCCCAGGTCAGCAGCGTTTTTTCGCAGGCTTCGGCAATCGCCATACCTGCAATCGTCGGATCGCCATCCACCATGGATTTGCTGTGCGAACGTTTGACCGCCTGCGCTTCGACAAAGGTCGCCAGACCATCAGCGATGCCGGAAGCGAACAGCCTGACCGGCGCCTGGGCGCAGACCTGCGTATCCACCAGCACCAGATCCGGGTTTTTGTTATAGAAGCGGTAGCTTTCGAATACGCCGCTGTCGGAGTAGATCACGGAAAGCGCGCTGCACGGCGCATCCGTCGAGGCGATAGTCGGTACAATCACCACCGGCCGCTTCAGCTCGTCGGCCACTGCTTTAACCGTATCCAACGTTTTGCCGCCGCCTACGCCGATCACCAGCTGCGCATCGGCCTCTTTCGCCAGCGCCGTAAGGCGAGCGATCTCATTGCCGGAAGCCTCGCCGTTGAACTGCTGATAATGAAACTCGACGTTGCGCTGCTGCAAAGCATCCTGCACCGTCTTGCCCGTCAGTTTCCAGACGATTTCATCCGCCACCACAAAAGCTTTATTGCCCAGTTCCGCTACGTAGTCGCCCAGCTGAGCCATGACGCCAGCGCCCTGAACGTACTTGCGCGGTGAAGAGAATACGAACTTACTCATGGGAACTCCTTTTGGTGAAATAAAAGTCGTACAGGTTCAACCGTAGACCTTTTAACGCAAAAAGGGGGATGGAAATGTGACATAACGAAAATTGGTAGTAGGCAATCAGCCGCGTAATCGCTAAACTTTTTTTCCTTTCCAGGGAAATCAGTATGACCTCGTTATTAACCTTTCTGTTCGCCATTACGCTGCTGACCATGACGCCGGGTTTCGATACGGCATTGATCCTGCGTACGTCCGCCGCCAGCGGCTGGAAAAAAGCGCTGGCGACCAGCATGGGCGTCAATGCCGGCTGTATGACGTGGGGCACTGCGGTGGGCGTGGGGCTTGGCGCACTGCTTCTGGCATCGGAAGTGGCCTATAACATTTTAAGGCTGGCGGGCGCGGCGTATCTGCTATGGCTCGGCGTGGGGCTACTGTTAAAACCGCGCAGCGCCTTCCAGGACGCTCTGCCGCAGGCTAAGCAGGACGGCTATCGCCGCGTATTTATGCGTGGTTTTTTAGGCAATTTGCTTAACCCTAAGGTCGGCATCTTCTACGTCTCGTTTTTGCCGCAATTTATTCCTGCTGGTGGCTCGGTGGCGCTCTGGAGTATCGGCATGGCCTTTACCCACGTGGTCGTCGGCACGTTGTGGAACGGGATGCTGATCGCCTGCACGCATTACTTTGCGGAAAAGCTGCGTAAGCCGGCGGTGATAAAAATCATGGATCGCCTGACCGGCTGCGTCTTTATCGGCTTTGCCGCAAAGCTGGCGCTGGCGAAGCGTTAAGACCTGCCGGGGAAGGGGGAAAGCACGGATAATGAACGCACTTTTCGCGCGTCCCTGCGCGAAAATGGTCGTCCGGCTTTATTTACTACAGCGAGGCTGAAACCAGCAGCCACCCGCGCCGGACGAACTAAGGCTGGCTATCAGTCAGGCCGCTTATGCCCGAAGCTTGCGCACCGCGTCAGCCGCACGGGTAGCTAAAGCTGGCAGTTATGAGCCACGAGTAAAGCCAAGGCTTTACGCCCACGGCGACGCCGGTCGTGCTAAGGCTTGCGCGCCACCAAAACGGCACGCAGCGGCGCCGGATAGCCTTCGACGGTTTTGCTGCTGTCGTTGGGATCCAGAAACTCCGCCAGCGATTCGCTGGTCATCCAGTCGGTGCGGCGCTGCTCTTCCGTCGACGTCACGGAATAGTCCGCGATCTTCACGTCAACAAAGCCGCATTTCTCCAGCCAGTTTTTCAGCGCGCCGGTAGAGGGAATAAAATAGACGTTGCGCATCTGCGCATAGCGTTCGCCCGGCACCAGCACCGCGTGCTCGTCGCCTTCGACCACCAGGGTTTCCAGCACCAGCTCGCCGCCGCTGACCAGCTGGTTCTTCAGCTGATAAAGGTGATCCAGCGGCGAGCGGCGATGATAGAGCACGCCCATCGAAAAAACCGTATCAAACGCTTTCAGCTCCGGCAGCTGCTCGATGCCGAGCGGCAGCACGTGCGCGCGCTGATCGTTGCCCAGCAGCTTGCGCACGGCCTCGAACTGGCAGATAAACAGCTGCATCGGATCGATGCCCACCACCAGATTTGCGCCCGCACCAACCATGCGCCACATGTGATAGCCGCTGCCGCAGCCGACGTCCAGCACGGTTCGGCCCGCCAGCGGGGAAATATGCGGCAGCACGCGGTCCCATTTCCAGTCGGAGCGCCATTCGGTATTAATATGCACGCCATACAGCGAGTAGGGGCCTTTGCGCCACGGCATCAGATTACGCAGCAGGCTTTCGATACCGCCGCGCTGGCGCTCGCTGAGCTGGCTGCTGTCGGCGGTGACACCGTGCAGCAGATCCAACGTTTCCGGCACGATGGTCGGCAGATGCTCAACCGAGCGATCCCAGTTTTTAAAATGCCCGTGCAGCTGTTCGCGCTGCCAGGCGGCAATCTGTGCAGGCAGCGTTTCCAGCCAGTGCGACAGCGGGCTTTTGGCGATCAGCTGATAAAAATTACCGAAATCCATCAGTCCGTCCCAGCCTTAAGCGCAATTAACGAGCCAAAATTAAAGCACTGGAACCAGAGTTCGGCATGCTCAAAACCGGCCAGGCGCAGGCGCTCTTTGTGCGTTTCCACGCTGTCGGTCAGCATAACGTTTTCCAGCATACTGCGCTTCTGGCTGATCTCCAGTTCGCTGTAGCCGTTAGCCCGCTTGAAGTCATGATGCATATTGAACAGCAGTTCGCCCACGCTGGCGTCGGCGAAGCTGAATTTTTCGGAAAGCACCAGTGCGCCGCCGGGACGCAGGCCTTGCCAGATGGTATTCAGCAGGCTCTGCCGCTCGGCAGGCTCTAAAAACTGCAGCGTAAAGTTCAGCACCACCAGCGAGGCGTTTTCAATCGGAACGGCGCGAATATCGGCCTCAATCACCTCGACCGGCGTGTCGGCGCGGAAAGCGTCGATATGACGGCGGCAGCGCTCCACCATCGCGGGCGAGTTATCAACGGAGATAATTTTGCAGCCTTCGGCTTTGATATTGCGGCGCACCGAAAGGGTGGCGGCGCCCAGCGAGCAGCCCAGATCGTAAACCTGGCTGTGCGGCTGTACAAAACGCTCGGCCAGCATCCCGATCATCGAAATAATATTGGAATAGCCAGGCACGGAGCGCTGGATCATATCGGGAAAAACTTCGGCCACGCGCTCGTCAAACGTCCAGTCGCCCAGTTTGGCAATCGGCGCGGAGAACAGCGTATCGCGGTTAGACATAGTGGTAAGTCCGGAACAAAAACGGAAAGGGCGTATTCTGGCAGAAAGCGGCGCGGGCTGCACCTTTTCCGCCTCAGCCCAGCGTGAAAACCAAATCCCAGGGCAGAAAAACAAGGTTAAGCACGATCATGCCCAGCAGCGATGCCAGCGTCAGGATCATACCGTTTTTCCGCCACAGCAGCGTGCTGGTGCGCATACCGTAGCTGTGCAGCGCGCGGCCCAGGAAAAAGAAGAGGCCGGTCAGGTGCAGCATCCACATTTCCGCGCCGTTCATTTCCATAATCACCAGCAGCAGCAGGGCGAGCGGAATATACTCTACGGCGTTGCCGTGAATACGAATGGCGGTCTGCAATTCATAAAAGCCGCCGTCGCCGTGCGCCACGTGATACTGGCGACGCAGCCGCACTACGTCAAAAGAAAACTTGATAATAAACAGTGCTCCCAGCACTACATACAGCGCGCTGACCATCCTTACTCCACCCGGTCGAAAATTTCTGGCGCCATCATAGCGGTGAAAAGAGCAGCTGTCAGCATATGTGCAGCGTCGCCCGGGATCAGAACAGACTGTCCTGCTGCGGCCAGTCCGGCGGCTCGCCGATATCGGGCACCGCCTGGCGCAACGCCCCCCACAGGCTCTGCACCATCGCCGGCGCAAAGGCCACGTCAGGCGTATGAATAAACAGCCACGGCTGGCCCTGTTCGCACCACTGCGGCAGCTTGTTTTGCCAGGCTGCAAACCATTTCAGGTTGGCGCTTACCTCGTCGCCGCCGATAAAACGGATCATTGGCTGGTCGGCTGTCATCACCGCATGCACCGGCAGGTGCGGTTTTTTGCGCTGCGCGTCAATAATGGCCGGATTGCTGGGTATGGCGGAATGGACGCCGCGCGTATCCAGGATCACCCGATTCACGCCGCGCTGATGCAGCCCCGCGTTCAGGGCTTTTTCAGCCTCGCCCTTGGCAAAAAATTCCGGATGACGCACTTCCACGCCGTAGCTGAAGCTTTTCGGCAGGCCGTCAAGAAAGGCCCAAAGCGCCGGGAGATCCGCCGGCGAAAACGCGGAGGGCAATTGCAGCCAGTACTGACCGATGCGGGAGGCGAGCGGCGTCAGCAGGCTGAAAAATTCGGCGGTCAGATCGCCGCTGTCGCGCAGCGCGGCCTTGTGGCTGATGGTGGCAGGAAACTTAAAGCAGAAGCGGAAATCGTCATGGGTCATATCGTACCAGCGCTGGACGATCTCAGGGCGCGGCAGCGCGTAGAGCGTTGTATTGCCTTCCACACAGTTAAAATAACGCGCGTAGTCGGCAAGGGTTTCCATGCCCAACTTTTTCCATTGCGGATGCTGCCACTGCGGCAGACCCAGATAAAAAGGTTTCATCGCTCCTCTCTTATCATGCCGACGATAACGATCGCTTCCCTGCGATCGCGGGGAAAATTACAGCGCGGCCATAATCTCGTCTGAGGTGCGTACACGACCCAGACGGGGGAAAATATGCTTAAAGCTGCCGTTGTGCTCTTCGCTGCTGCCCGCGCTACAGATATCTTCCGCGACGATCAGGTTAAAGCCCAGCTCCCAGGCGTTACGGGCGGTAGATTCCACGCCGATATTGGTCGAGATGCCGCCCAGCACAATAGTATCAATACCGCGACGACGCAGCTGCAGCTCCAGATCGGTGCCGTAAAACGCGCCCCACTGATGTTTGATCACTTCAATATCGCTGTCCTGTTTGCCCAGGGCTGTCGGCCAGTCCCACCAGTTTTCCGGCAGCGGGCCGCCGTGGCTGTTATCAACTACCTGCTTCGGCGCGTCGCCGAAATCTTTTGCCCAGCCCACGCGCACCAGCACGACGGGCGCATTGACGGCGCGGAATTTATCGGCCAGCTTTGCCGAACGGGCCACCACGTCTTCTGCCTTATAAGGGCCGCCAGCGAAAGGCAGAATGCCTTCCTGCAAATCGATCAGCACCAGCGCGGTGGTTGCAGCGTTTAATTCCAACATACTTGCTCCGGGTGTTTGGGGAAAACCGTTGAGAATACAGGCAGTCAGCCTTAATGCGCGATAACAACAATGTCAGAGACGCGGGAAATTTGTTAGCTTTTGTGAGGCGCAGGCTAATTGTAGCGACTTTCGGCATAGCTTGCAGGAAGCGACTCTTATCGCGCCGGGCTTTTTCCATTATAATAGCCGCCTTTTTCGCGGCGGCATCGCCCCGAACAGATAACTAAAGATGCTGCCCGCGAGCGGCGAAGTTAAAAGGATAGCGTTATGCGTACCGAGTATTGCGGACAGATCAACCTGTCTCACGTAGGCCAACAGGTGACACTTTGCGGATGGGTTAACCGCCGCCGCGATCTGGGCAGCCTGATCTTCATCGATATGCGCGACCGTGAAGGCATCGTGCAGGTCTTTTTCGATCCCGATCGCCAGGAAGCCTTTCAGCTGGCCTCTGAACTGCGTAACGAGTTCTGTATCCAGCTGATCGGCACCGTGCGTGCGCGTGACGAAAAAAACAAAAACAGCGAGATGGCAACGGGCGAAGTAGAAGTGTTCGCCACCGATCTGACCATTATCAACCGCGCCGAGCCGCTGCCACTGGATCCCAATCAGACCAACAGCGAAGAAGCGCGCCTGAAATATCGCTATCTGGATCTGCGTCGTCCGGATATGGCGCAGCGCCTGAAGGCCCGCGCGAAAATCACCAGCTTCGTGCGCCGCTTTATGGACGACAACGGCTTTCTGGATATCGAAACGCCGATGCTGACCAAAGCCACGCCGGAAGGCGCGCGCGACTATCTGGTGCCGAGCCGCGTGCACAAAGGCAAATTCTATGCGCTGCCGCAGTCGCCTCAGCTGTTCAAGCAGCTGCTGATGATGTCCGGCTTCGACCGCTACTATCAGATCGTCAAATGCTTCCGCGATGAAGATCTGCGCGCCGACCGCCAGCCTGAATTTACCCAGATCGACGTCGAAACCTCCTTTATGACCGCGCCACAGGTGCGGGAAATCATGGAGAAAATGGTGCGCGAGCTGTGGCAGGACGTGAAAGGCGTCGAACTGGGCGATTTCCCGATGATGACCTTCGCCGAAGCAATGCGCCGTTACGGTTCCGACAAGCCGGATCTGCGTAACCCGATGGAGCTGGTGGACGTGGCCGATCTGCTGAAAGATGTAGAGTTCAAGGTCTTCTCCGGCCCGGCCAACGATGCCAAAGGCCGCGTCGCCGCGCTGCGCGTGCCGGGCGGTGCTCAGCTCAGCCGCAAGCAGATTGATGAATACGGCAAGTTTGTCGAAATCTACGGCGCGAAAGGCCTGGCGTGGATGAAAGTCAACGAACGCGCCAAAGGTCTGGAAGGCGTCAGCAGCCCGGTCGCCAAGTTCCTGAACGCGGACATCGTGGAAGCGATCCTGAGCCGTACCGAGGCCGCTGACGGCGACGCGATCTTCTTTGGCGCGGACAGCGAGAAAATCGTGGCCGACGCGCTGGGCGCGCTGCGCCTGAAGCTGGGTCGCGACCTGGATATTACCAACGGCAACGCCTGGGCGCCGCTGTGGGTCGTTGACTTCCCAATGTTTGAAGACGACGGCGAAGGCGGGCTGACTGCGATGCACCATCCGTTCACCGCGCCGCGCGACATGACACCAATCGATCTGAAAAACGCGCCGGAAACGGCGATCGCCAACGCCTATGACATGGTGATCAACGGCTACGAAGTGGGCGGCGGCTCGGTGCGTATTCACCGTGGCGACATGCAGCAGACGGTATTCGGCATTCTGGGCATCACCGAGCAGGAGCAGCGTGAGAAGTTCGGCTTCCTGCTGGATGCGCTGAAGTTCGGTACGCCGCCGCACGCTGGTTTAGCCTTTGGTCTGGATCGTCTGGTTATGCTGTTAACCGGCACCGACAACATCCGCGACGTTATCGCCTTCCCGAAAACCACGGCGGCGGCCTGCCTGATGACCGAAGCGCCAAGCTTCGCCAATCCGGCTTCGCTGACGGAGCTGGGGATCCAGGTGATAAAAAAGGATAAGCCTGAGAGCAACTAAGATGGCTTTCAAGCGGCCCGTATCGGTTCTGGTGGTGATCTTCGCCCGCGATACCGGGCGGGTGCTGATGCTGCAACGGCGCGACGATCCGGATTTCTGGCAATCCGTTACCGGCAGTCAGGAAGAGGGCGAAAGCCTGGCGGAAACCGCGCGGCGGGAAGTGCTGGAAGAAACAGGGATTGATATCAACGCCGGGCAGCTCACATTAGTGGACTGCCGGCGTCGGATAGAATTCGAAATCTTTGCGCATTTTCGCCACCGCTACGCGCCGGAGGTCACGCATAACAGCGAACACTGGTTTTATCTGGCGCTGCCTGCCGAACAGCCGGTCACGCTAAGCGAGCATCTGGCCTGGCGCTGGATGGCGGCCGCAGAAGGTGCGGCGCTGTGCAAGTCCTGGAGCAACCGCCAGGCCATTGAAGAATTTGTAGTTTAGCTCCCTGGCTTCTGGCTAATGGCCGGGTAAAGGGATGGAATTAGTTAAATGTTCAGGCTTTTATCGGCGCGGTGAGTTTGTTCGCTGCCGGCATGCGTCCGTGAGGACTGCGGACACTGCCAGCGGACAACATCACGCGCAGGATAGCCTGTCCGATCTATATCTGGAGAAAGAGTTAATGGCTGGTCACAGTAAATGGGCTAACACCAAGCACCGTAAAGCGGCTCAGGATGCCAAACGCGGTAAAATTTTCACCAAAATTATCCGCGAGCTGGTTACGGCAGCTAAGCTGGGCGGTGGCGATCCGGGTTCTAACCCGCGCCTGCGCGCGGCAATGGATAAGGCGCTGTCCAACAACATGACGCGCGATACCATGAACCGTGCTATCGCGCGCGGCGTGGGCGGCGAAGACGACAGCAACATGGAAACCATCATCTATGAAGGCTATGGTCCTGGCGGCACGGCGGTGATGGTGGAATGCCTGAGCGACAACCGCAACCGTACCGTTTCCGAAGTGCGTCACGCCTTCACCAAAACCGGTGGCAACCTGGGCACCGACGGCTCCGTGGCCTATCTGTTTACCCGCAAAGGCGTGATCTCTTTCGCTCCGGGTCTGGAAGAAGACACCCTGATGGATGCCGCGCTGGAAGCGGGTGCGGACGACGTGGTGACCTATGACGACGGCGCGATGGATGTCTTTACCGCGTGGGAATCGCTGGGCGAAGTGAAAGACGCGCTGGCCGCAGCGGGCCTGACTGCCGACAGCGCCGAAGTCACCATGATCCCTTCCACCAAAGCGGATATGGATGCGGAAACGGCGCCGAAGCTGCTACGCCTGATCGATATGCTGGAAGATTGCGACGACGTGCAGGAAGTTTACCATAACGGCGAGATCTCCGACGAGGTCGCGGCAACGCTGTAATGGCGCACTTCACGCAACGGCCGGGAGAGGCGTAATGGCGATCATTTTAGGTATCGATCCCGGCTCGCGGATAACCGGCTACGGTATTATCCGTCAGGTAGGTCGCCAGTTGACCTACCTGGGCAGCGGCTGCATCCGCACCAATTCGACCGATCTGCCGTCCCGCCTGAAGCTGATTTATGCGGGCGTCAGCGAGATCATTACCCAGTTTCAGCCGGAATACTTCGCCATTGAGCAGGTCTTTATGGCGAAAAACGCCGATTCGGCGCTGAAGCTGGGACAGGCTCGCGGCGCGGCCATCGTGGCGGCGGTCAATCACGATCTGCCGGTGTTCGAATACGCGGCGCGTCAGGTCAAGCAAACCGTGGTCGGCATCGGCAGCGCAGAGAAAAGCCAGGTGCAGCATATGGTGAAAACGCTGCTGAAGCTCTCCGCCAGCCCGCAGGCGGATGCGGCAGATGCGCTGGCTATCGCCATCACCCACTGCCATCTCAGCCAGAATATTAACCGGCTGGGCGAAGGCAAACTCAACCTGGCGCGCGGTCGCCTGCGTTCCTGATAAGCTGGATATCTATCCAGCTTTTTTTATGATATAAATCCCCGCATTAACACATTTCTGAAGGAAGCTTACGGTGATAGGTCGTCTGAGAGGCAAGATTCTGGAAAAACAGCCGCCGCTGGTGCTGTTGGAAGTCGGCGGCGTGGGTTATGAAGTGCATATGCCGATGACCTGTTTTTATGAGCTTCCCGAGCTGGATCACGAAGCAACGCTGTTCACCCACTTTGTGGTGCGCGAGGACGCGCAGCTGCTGTTCGGTTTCAACAGCCGTCAGGAGAGAGCGCTGTTTCGCGAGCTGATCAAGGTTAACGGCGTTGGGCCAAAGCTGGCGCTGGCGATCCTGTCCGGCATGTCGGCGCAGCAGTTTGTTACGGCCGTAGAGCGCGAAGAGATCGCCTCGCTGGTGAAGCTGCCGGGCGTGGGCAAAAAGACCGCCGAGCGTCTGGTGGTCGAAATGAAAGACCGCTTTAAAGGGATGCATGGCGACCTGTTTGCCGCCGATGCGCCTTTCGCGCTGACCAGCGAAGTGCAGGCGCCTGCCGCAGGCAACAGCGCGGAAGAGGAAGCCGTTGCCGCACTGGTGTCGCTGGGGTATAAACCTCAGGAAGCCAGCCGGATGATCGGCAAAGTCGGCCGCCCGGATGCAGATTGTGAAACGCTGATCCGTGAAGCCCTGCGCGCAGCTATTTGAGGTAAAGCATGATTGAAGCCGATCGCCTGGTATCGCCGGGAACCTTCAGCGAAGAAGAAGTCATTGATCGCGCCATCCGGCCGAAGCTGCTGGAAGAGTATGTCGGCCAGCCGGTAGTGCGCGAGCAGATGGAGATCTTTATCCAGGCCGCCAAAATGCGCGGCGACGCGCTGGATCATCTGCTGGTCTTCGGCCCGCCGGGGCTGGGGAAAACCACGCTGGCCGGGATCGTCGCCAACGAGCTGGGCGTCAACCTGCGCACCACCTCCGGGCCGGTGCTGGAGAAAGCGGGCGACCTGGCCGCCATGCTGACCAACCTTGAACCGCACGACGTGCTCTTTATCGATGAGATCCATCGTCTTTCGCCGGTGGTGGAAGAGGTGCTTTATCCGGCGATGGAAGACTATCAGCTGGATATTATGATCGGTGAAGGCCCGGCCGCGCGCTCCATCAAGCTGGATCTGCCGCCGTTTACCCTGATTGGCGCGACGACGCGGGCCGGCTCGCTAACGTCGCCGCTGCGTGACCGTTTCGGTATCGTGCAGCGTCTGGAGTTTTATCAGGTGAAAGACCTTCAGCATATCGTCGGCCGCAGCGCCAGCTGTCTGGGCCTGCCGCTGAGCGAAGAGGGCGCGCTGGAAATCGCCCGCCGCTCGCGCGGCACGCCGCGTATCGCCAACCGTCTGCTGCGCCGCGTCAGGGATTTCTCCGAGGTCAAAGCGCAGGGCAGCCTGAGCGGCGACGTGGCCGCCAGAGCGCTGGATATGCTGAACGTGGACACGGAAGGCTTTGATTACATGGACCGCAAGCTGCTGCTGGCGATCATCGATAAGTTTACCGGCGGCCCGGTCGGGCTGGACAACCTGGCGGCGGCGATCGGCGAAGAGCGCGAAACCATTGAGGACGTGCTGGAGCCTTATCTGATCCAGCAGGGCTTTATTCAGCGCACGCCGCGCGGCCGGATGGCGACGCAGCATGCCTATAAGCACTTCGGCATCACGCGGGAAGAGTAAGCCATAAAAAAAACCGGTCAGCGACGACCGGTTTTTTATTTTCCTGACGGACATTTCAGACCGCCGGTTTTTTTACCATGCTGAGCATAAACATCAGCGACGCGCCCAGCACCACCGACGGCCCGGCCGGCGTATCGTAAAAGGCGGAGAAGGTCAGGCCGGCAGTCACCGCCAGAATCCCCACCAGCACCGCGACCCCAGCCATCTGCTCCGGCGAGCGCGCAAACCGTCGTGCCGTTGCGGCAGGAATGATCAGCAGCGAGGTGATAATCAACGCGCCGACGAACTTCATCGCCACGCCGATGGTCAGCGCCGTTACCAGCATCAACACCATCTTAGTCCGCTGGATATTGACGCCGTCTACCTGGGCCAGCTCCGGGCTGATGGTCATGGAAAGCAGCGAGCGCCAGTTAGCCGCCAGCACCGCCAGCACCACGACCACGCCAGCGGCGATGGTATAAAGATCGGTCGGCGTCACGGACAGCAGATCGCCGAACAGATAGGCCATCAGATCCACCCGCACGCCGGACATCAGGCTGACCACCACCAGGCCCAGCGACAGCGCGCTGTGCGCCATAATGCCCAGCAGCGTATCGATAGCCAGATGCGGCCGACGCTCCAGCCAGACCAGCAGCAGCGCCAGCAGTAGCGTAACGGCGATCACCGCATAAAACGGGCTGACGTTCAGCAACAGTCCAAAAGCCACGCCAAGCAGTGAAGCGTGCGCCAGCGTATCGCCAAAATAGGACATGCGGCGCCAGACCACAAACGAGCCGAGCGGGCCAGCCGCCAGCGCCAGAAAGAAACCCGCCAGCCAGCCGGGCAGCAACAGTTCAATCACTTGGTTTGTCCTCTGCGTAAAACGATACGTCCCTGAAGGTCGTGACGATGGTTATGCTGATGGCGATAGATAGCCAGCTGCTCGGCGCCGCGCGGGCCAAACATAGAGATAAATTCCGGATGCTGAGAGACCGCCTCCGGCGTACCGGAACAGCAGATATGCTGATTCAGGCACAGCACCTCGTCGGTCTTTGCCATTACCAGATGCAAATCATGGGAAACCATCAGCACGCCACAGTTCAGCTCGCGCCGTAGCTGATCGATCAGATCGTAAAGCGCCACCTGGCCGTTCACGTCAACGCCCTGCGTCGGCTCGTCCAGCACCAGCAGCTGCGGCTGGTTGAGCAGGGCGCGGGCCAGCAGCACGCGCTGCATTTCCCCGCCGGAGAGCTTTTGCAGCGGCGCGTCCACCAGCTGTGCGGCCTGCACCCTTTTCAGCGCGGGCAGGATATCGCCGCGCTTGACGCCGCCGCGCAGCAGCATAAAGCGCTCGACGGTCAGCGGCAGCGTAGCGTCCAGATGAATTTTTTGCGGCACGTAGCCAATACGCAGCTGTTCGTGGCGCACCACGCTGCCTCGCGTTGGCGAAATCAGTCCCAGTACCACGCGCACCAGCGTAGACTTACCGGCACCGTTAGGCCCGAGCAGCGTTAATATTTTGCCCGGCTCCAGCGTCAGCGAAACGTTAGAAAGCACGGCGCGCTGACCAAAGCTGACGGAAATTTTTTCAAGGCTAATCAGTGAGGTCATAGTGATTACGGGTTGCAGAAGTTATCGAATGTTATAATATCACAATTCTTCGACCTGTCACGATGGACTGAATCATTATGTTACATAAAACCAAGCCCTTGTTAACGCTGCTTTCTGCCCTGGGATTTGCCGCTTCGCTGACCTCTACCGCCCAGGCTGCGGTAGTGGCCTCTGTTAAACCGTTGGGCTTTATCGCTGCCGCTATTGCCGATGGCGTTACGCCGGTGGAAATTTTACTGCCGGATGGGGCTTCAGAGCATGACTACGCGCTGCGTCCTTCGGACATTAAACGCCTGCAGAGCGCGGATCTTGTGGTCTGGATCGGGCCGGAAATGGAGGCTTTCTTGCCGAAGGCGGTCGCCGCGCTGCCCGCGCAAAAAAACCTCGAACTGGCTGAGTTAACGGCGGTTAAACCCCTGCTGGTTCGTGGGGCGGATGACGATGCGCACGAGCATGAGGAGGGCGCTGAAGCAGCGGATGAACATGCCCATGCGCACCACCACGGCGAATATAATATGCACTTGTGGATGTCCCCGGAAATCGCAAGGCAATCTGCGGTTGCAATCCATGCAAAATTATTGGAACTTATGCCGCAGAGCAGAGACAAACTAGACGCGAACCTGCAGCATTTTGAGGCAGAATTGGCCACGGCTGATACGCAAATAGCCGCTCAGCTTGAGCCGGTAAAAGGGAAGGGTTATTTCGTTTTTCACGATGCTTACACCTACTTTGAAAAACATTTCGGTCTGACTCCTGCGGGTCATTTTACCGTCAACCCTGAAATCCAGCCCGGCGCTCAGCGTTTACATCAAATTCGAACAGAGTTGGTTGAGCAAAAGGCCGTCTGCGTCTTTGCTGAGCCACAATTCAGGCCGGCCGTGATCGATGCTGTTGCCAGAGGAACCAAAGTGCGTACAGGAACGCTGGATCCGCTGGGAACGGACATCACTCCGGGAAGAGACAGCTATGTGAAATTCCTCTCACAGCTGTCCAGCCAGTACGCGAGCTGCCTGAAAGGAGCTTAGAGGAACTAATACGTGCAGCAAATTGCCCGCGCTGTCGCTATGGCGTTTAATACATTGCCGCGAACCCACCGCGTTATGCTGGGTTCGCTCACCGTTGTTACGCTGGCCGTCTCCGTATGGCGGCCTTTCGTTTACCATCCCACCGTCAGCGGTGAAAATCCGATCGTCAAAAGCATAGAGCTGGATAAAGAGCAGCTGCGTACGCTGTTGCCGGAAGCCAGCGAGCCAATCGATCAGGATATGCCTTCGCCTGATGACGACGTGCCGAAAGATGAGATAGACCAGGATGTGCCCAGCGAAACCGGCACGCATGATTACGTGGTGTCATCGGGAGATACGTTAAGCAGCGTTCTTAATCAGTATGGCATCGATATGGGAGATATCAACCAGCTGGTCAAGGTGGATAAGGATCTGCGTAACCTGCAAATTGGTCAGCAGCTCTCCTGGACGTTAACCGACGACGGCCAGCTGCAGCGGCTAACATGGGAAGCGTCGCGCCGCGAAACCCGCACCTACGATCGTTCCGGCAACACCTTTAAATCCTCCGCTGCGGTTCAGCAGGGCGAGTGGCAAAACAACGTGCTCTCCGGCACGGTGGAGGGCAGTTTCGTGACCAGCGCGCGAAACGCCGGGCTGAGCAGCGGCGAAATCAGCGCCGTGATCAAAGCGTTGCAGTGGCAGATGGACTTCCGTAAGTTGCGTAACGGCGACCGTTTCTCCGTGCTGATGTCGCGCGAGATGATGGATGGCAAGAGCCAGCAGAGCCGCCTTGCCGGCGTTCGTCTGCAAACCGGCGGCAAAGACTACTATGCGATTCGCGCTGCCGACGGCAAATTCTACGATCGCAGCGGCGCCGGACTGGCGCACGGCTTTATGCGCTTCCCGACGGCCAGACAGTATCGCGTGTCATCCAACTTCAACCCGCATCGCCTGAATCCGGTGACCGGTCGTGTCGCGCCGCATAAGGGCGTGGACTTCGCTATCCCGCTGGGCACGCCGGTGCTGGCGGTAGGCGACGGTGAAGTGATCGTGGCAAAACGCAGCGGCGGCGCGGGCAACTATGTTGCCATTCGTCATGGCCGTCAGTATATGACGCGCTATATGCATATGAAAAAGCTGCTGGTGAAGCCAGGCGATAAAGTGAAGCGCGGCGAGCGCGTTGGTTTGAGCGGCAATACCGGTCGCTCAACGGGGCCGCATCTGCACTTTGAAGTCTGGATCAACAACCAGGCCGTCAATCCGCTTACGGCGAAGCTGCCGCGTATGGAAGGGCTGACCGGTAAAGACCGCAGCGATTATCTGGCGCAGGTTCGCGAAGTCACGCCACAGCTGCGCTTTAAGTAAGCATTAACTTTCCCGCCAAAAAAGCCGACGCTTTAGCCGTCGGCTTTTCTTTATGGGTAAAATGAGGCGGGCATTGCAAAATTGTGCGTCGGCACTATCATTAGCCGCTCAGAATTTGAGGCGAGTGCATGGAAAACAAGAAAAGCAATAATGAATTTATTCCCACCTTTCGGAAATCCTTTCTGCTGCCGCGCTATTGGGGAAGCTGGCTGGCGATTGGGCTTTGCGCCGGCATGGCCTGGCTCCCGGCAAAAATGCGGGATCCGTTACTGGGCGCGCTGGGGCGCTTCGCCGGAAAATACGCGAAGAGCGCGCGACGTCGTGCGCAAATCAATTTGTTTTACTGTATGCCTGAGGTAGCAGAAGCCGATCGCGAAAAAATCATTGATGAAATGTTCGCCACGGCGCCGCAGTCTATAGTGATGATGGCCGAGCTGGCTCTGCGTCCGGCCCATGCAGTGCAGCGTATCACCTGGCATAATAAAGAAATTATTGAGCAGATCGGCGCGCAAAATCAGAACATCATCTTTCTGGTACCGCACGGCTGGGCAGTGGATATCCCGGCAATGGCGCTGGCTTCGGAAGGGCATAAAATGGCGGCCATGTTCCATCACCAGCGGAACCCGGTAATGGACTATATCTGGAACGCGGTGCGCCGCCGTTTTGGCGGCCGTATGCACTCCCGGGATAACGGCATCAAGCCGTTTATCAGCTCGGTGCGCCAGGGATACTGTGGCTATTACTTGCCGGATGAGGATCATGGCGCAGAGCACAGCGAATTCGTGGATTTCTTCGCCACCTACAAGGCCACGCTGCCTGCGTTAGGGAGGCTGATGAAGGTCTGCCGTGCCCGCGTGGTGCCGCTGTTCCCGGTTTACAACAGCAAAACGCATCGGCTGGATATCTATTTGCGCTCGCCAATGGACGATCTGCTGGCAGCGGATGATAAAACGCTGGCGCGCAGAATGAATGAGGAAGTGGAGCTTCTGGTGCGGCCTAATCCTGAGCAGTACGCCTGGATTTTGAAGCTGCTGAAGACCCGCAAAGAGGGTGAGACTGAGCCTTACCGCCGCAAAGATCTTTTCCCTAAAAAATAAAAAAAGCCCCGCCGTCTGGCGGGGCTTTTTTACTGTGCCAACGCTATCCGTCGGTTACGCTCGCGCAGAAAGGCTTTCACCAGCCAGAACCAGAGCAGTCCGCAGGCCAGATTGACCAGGCTGAACCAGAAGCTGCCGCCGCTGAAATAGGCGCTTTTCACCGCTTCGATCCCTAACGTAAAGACCAGAATACTCACCATGCCCAGCATCGCGGCGACGCTGCCTTTGCCCGACGAGCTGGAAAACAGCGTCAGGCGGTACAGGCCGGCGTTAACCAGCCCCGTGCCAAAACCGTACAGGCTCAGGCCTGCGGTAAGCCAGAGGTAGCTGTGGGCGTTCAGCGCGCTGGCAAGCGTTGCTACCGCCAGGCCAATCAGGATCGGCCACGCGGCCAGCTTCAGCGGCTGCTCAATCGGTACGCGGCCGGACAGGCGGCCCAGGGTCAGATTGCCGATAATCATCGCCACAAACACCGGCAGCTGGAGCAGCGCGTAGGTCATACGGGAAAGATGCTCGTCATGGATCAGGATCACCGGCGACAGCGCTACCCAGCCCAGGCAGGGAATACTGACCAGGCCGATAGCCAGCGAACCGCTCATCACCTGGCGATCCCGCACCAGGCTAAGATAGCCTTTGCCCAGCGACTTAATTGAAACGGAGGTGCTGCGGTCGCCCGCGGTTTCCGGCATCGTTCGCCACAGGCCGACCAGCGCTACCGCGCTGACGGCGCCGAACAGCCAGAACATCGTACGCCAGTCGCCCACCGAGAGAAAGGCGGCACCGGCCAGCGGGCCTGCCAACGGTGCCAGTAGCGCTACGTTAGCCATCAGCGCCATCATTTTCACGCTCAGGGCTTCGTTAAAGGCTTCCTGGATGGCGGCATAGCCGACCGCGCCAATAAAACAGAGGCTGGTGCCCTGCAGGAAGCGCATCAGAATAAACTGCCCGACGGAGCCGACCCAATGTGTCCCAACGCAGGCCAGGGTAAAAAAGGCCACGCCTGCCAGCATCACCGGCCTGCGGCCAAGCTTGTCGGAAAGCGGCCCCAGCAGCCATTGCAGCACGATGCCGCCGGCCAGATAGGCGGTTAGCGAGGCGGAAACCCATTCCGGGCCGACGCCGAACTCGTTGGTCACCAGCAGCATTCCGGGCTGGATCATGTCATGGGCGATATAGCTGGCGAACTCAAACAGCACCAGCGAAAGGGGAAAAATCAAATGGCGACGAGTGATGGCCGTCACCGGAACAAAAGCGGGCATTAAGGCTCCTTCCAGAGTAAACAGGATCTAAATCGCGACAGCATACGGGAGTTGTATGACGGGCGGATAAAAAGTTGTTGAAAAAATAGCGGAAAAGGGAACAGCAGGGTGGAAAAAGTTATCGGGCGCGAAGGCCCGATAACCGTAAGCGTTATTCTACCCGCAGCACGCGGCTGGTATTGGTGGTGCCGGTGGTGCTCATAACGTCGCCCTGGGTGACGATGACCAGATCGCCAGACATCAGGAAGCCTTTATCACGCAGCAGATTAATCGCATCATGCGCCGCAACCACGCCGTCATTGTTGCTGTCGAAATAGACCGGCGTCACGCCGCGATATAGCGCGGTGAGGTTTAACGTGTGCTCATGGCGCGACATCGCAAAAATCGGCAGGCCGGAAGTGATGCGTGAGGTCATCAGCGCGGTGCGGCCGGACTCCGTCATGGTGATAATCGCGGTAACGCCCTGAAGATGGTTGGCGGCGTACATCGCGGACATGGCGATGGCCTCTTCGATATTGTCGAACTGCACGTCCAGACGGTGCTTGGAGACGTTGATACTCGGGATTTTCTCCGCGCCAAGGCAGACCTTAGCCATGGCTGTGACGGTTTCCGCCGGATACTGGCCCGCTGCGGTTTCCGCCGACAGCATAACGGCATCGGTTCCGTCCAGCACGGCATTCGCCACGTCCATAACTTCTGCGCGCGTCGGCATAGGATTGGTGATCATCGACTCCATCATTTGGGTTGCGGTGATAACCGAACGGTTCAGCTGGCGAGCGCGGCGGATCAGCGCTTTCTGGATGCCGACCAGTTCCGGATCGCCAATTTCAACGCCCAAATCGCCCCTGGCGACCATCACCACGTCCGACGCCAGGATAATGTCATCCATGGCTTCCTGCGACGCTACGGCTTCCGCACGTTCAACTTTAGAAACGATTTTCGCCTCGCAGCCTGCTTCGCGAGCCAGACGGCGAGCGTAATTCAGATCTTCGCCGCAGCGTGGGAAGGAGACGGCCAGATAATCCACGTCGATTTTAGCGGCGGTGATAATGTCCGCTTTATCTTTTTCCGTCAGCGCGTCGGCAGACAGCCCGCCGCCCAGCTTATTGATGCCTTTATTATTGGAAAGCGGGCCGCCGACGGTGACTTCGGTAAAGACTTTCATGCCCTGGACTTCCAGTACTTTCAACTGTACGCGGCCGTCGTCCAGCAGCAGGATATCGCCCGGCACAACGTCGGCCGGCAGGCCTTTATAGTCGATACCTACCTTTTCTTTATCGCCTTCGCCTTTACTCAGGCTGGCATCCAGCAAAAAGCGGTCGCCCTGGTTAAGGAAGACTTTGCCTTCTTTAAAGGTGGATACGCGAATTTTAGGGCCCTGAAGATCGCCCAGAATGGCCACATGACGGCCCAGCTTTGCCGCAATTGCGCGCACGTTGCTGGCGCGCTGCATATGATCTTCTGGCGTCCCGTGTGAGAAGTTAAGTCGAACCACGTTGGCCCCGGCAGCGATAATTTTTTCGAGATTATTGTCGCGATCGGTAGCCGGACCCAGGGTGGTAACGATCTTGGTTCTTCTTAGACGTCTTGAGGTGGACTTTTGGATGATTGCTGTAGGGCTGGTCATTCGATGATCCTTTTGTTCTAACTGATTGATTAGCCTGGAGTTTAATCGTGCATGTCAGTGTGATTCTACTTGTTGAGCAAACCTTAGCGTCTGTCCGTTGCTATCTGTTTAGCGCTTAAGGTGACACAAGTAGTGCTCCAAATACTGACACAAGGTAAACGCTTACACCTAAGGTACACCAAATGTTTGACACTGTTAAGACGACCTCAAGCCAAGCTCGACCTGTATTTACTCACGCCATTCGTAAAGCTGACTCAGTGGTTACTCATAGTGACCAGAGAGGAGTCCACATCTACCCTCAAGGCCCATCTGTGCGCACCATGACGCTAGGTCTCATCATGGAATTATCAATCGGTTCTGATTTAGCGTGTTGGTCGATTGTTGATTACCAGACTGCGGGTCCACACACCGTTCTCTATCAGGTCAGTTATACGCTCCTCGATAACCCGGAGGCTCACGAGATTACCATTGAGTTGAACTCAAAAGAGGAGGGCGCTCTGTGATGTGTGCTGCTGAGTCTTTTTCTTTGAGTAACTTCCCGTGGGTTACGTTAATTATTTCATCTGTGCTTTTCGTCTACTTGCTGAGTTTGGTCTGTCTGGTCTACTGGTGCATGACAGCACCTGATTATGTTGATGCTGATTTCAATCCACACAGGGAAGGAAGCCATTTAACACCCACTTACGGGGGTGAGCCGGTAATTGCGACTCACGATTTGGGAGAGGGCAGCGTGTCCACTCAAAACGAGTCAAAAGGAATCACATCATGAACACTCAGTCGTTATCTCTATCAAGACTAGCTGTCCCTCAGCTTGTCAGACGTCGAGGCTCAGGGCGTTATACAGTTCGATTCAGGGAGATAGGTAATGCGTCTTCTCTGGTTTCTATAGGTCTGCGCACCTCGGACAAGAGGGCTGCAATGATCAGAGCAAGGGAGTTAGCTCAGACCGCGAAAGCGTTCCTTCTTGATAACTCACAGGTCACCAGCAAGGAACTGAACGAGCACCTTAAGTCTATGGCCTTAACGTTCCTCACTGACAAGGTGGGAGACTTCTGGTCAGGTCTGGAAGTGGACCACATCGAAGACGCCAGCGTTAACCTACGGTCACTCGCAAAGGAATCAATGACAGTAGACCAGCAAGCCCACATTGTTAAGGCGCTGGAAGTCCTGCAAGCTGCTCGGAGTCGTGCGCACAGTGGGGACACTCAGCCTTTACTGTCAGTGCTGGCCTCGTTGAATGGTGATAATGATCAGGGAGTGCACAATGCAGACGCTCCAAAGCGAAATCTGAGAGATGACCAAGAGTCTAGCCCTACAGAATCCACACAGGAGCCTCTGTTTTTTAATGAATTGTCAGACCTCTACATAAAGGAACACAGCGTAAACCTCAAGCCAGCCAGTGTGAGAGACATTCAGTCTGCGCATAAGGCGCTCAAGCTGTTCACTGGTTCGATTGACTGGAGAGAGCACACTAGGGCTGAGGTCTCCGCTATGCGCGATGCTATGCGTGACTCAGGGCGATACGCAGACGCTACCGTTAATAAGATGATGGCTAAACTGTGCGCTGTCATGAATTGGGCCTTTCAGAATGGACACATTAAGCACGACTACACAAAGGGCCTAAAAGTGAAGGGCGTCAAGAGCGTGCGCCGTGCTTACTCTGCGGCTGAACTGGTCAAGGTGTTGGACCGGGTGACCACTGAACGTGAACCACATAAGCGCCTCTTTGGTCTGGTCGCTACTATCACAGGAGCACGCGCCGGGGAACTCACACAGCTAACTAAGGCTGATGTAGTAGAGGAAGCTGGTCATCTCTGTATCGACATTAACGACAATGGAGACAAGAGCATTAAGAACGCTGCAAGTGCTCGTCTGGTCCCACTGACAGATAACGCTAAGGGTTTCTCTCTGGCTGAGTTCCGGGAGTGGGTCGATGCGTTACCGTCCAGTGATTCCCTTGTGTTCGGTATGTCCAGAGACACAGCGTCACAGTGGTTTAACAGAGAGGTCCTACCGCAAGCCCTACCAGACCGCACAGGTGATCTTGTGTTGCACTCACTGAGGCACACGCTGGCTACCCTACTCAAACAAGCGGGAGTCTCGGAGAGTCTTGCTGGTGACGTTCTGGGACACTCAGGGCAGGGCATTACGTTTGGCCTGTATGGTAAGGCTAAGTCGATTGACCAGATGGCTGAGGGTCTCGCGCTTGCTCTTAAAGTGGAATGATAGCTATAACCTATTTGTTTCGCTTCATTGATAGGTCCTGCAATTAACACCCACTAATGGGAGAGACGGTCACATACTCCGAGGGTTCTCGCTGACACGCTCAGTTCTCACGGCGCTGACTTATCGCCCACATGTATTACGTCTCACTATAGGGAGAGGACTCAATAAAGTCTGAACCTAGCTGGTCCATGCTTCTTAGGGGTGGGCAACATTGGTACGTCATCTGCGCTTGCGCGGTCTCTGACTATTGGCTGATGGGACCAGTTATTTTATTGACTCAGGTCATAGGGGTGGAAACTCTAAGAAGTACAAAGAGTAACCAAGAGTTATGGTGATAATATCCATGACAATGGTCACCTCTCTTTAAGTTCTTCTTTATGTTTTAACTTCAAGAGACTTAAAGACACTTTAGATACTTAGAGTTTAAATGAATTGATTTAATTAAAAGATAATAACTTTAAGTATATCTTTAAGTTAATTCTAAGAGTAACTCAATGAGTAAACTTTATGATGCCTTGTTGTTACCTATTGCGAGATGGTCATTATAGCGATTAGATAACCATCCCTTATTGGTCACTCGTAGCCCTCTCAAAGTTAAACAAACATTAAACACCCACTAATGGGAGAGATGGCACACACACCGTTCTCCTGCGAGATGCAGAGGGTGAGGCGAAACGCCCCCCTATTATTCCCCCCGCGCATCACAGCGCATACATTTATTTATTAACGCTTAGTCATTCTGATTGCACTCTCATTGCCTCTGCTGGTCCCCGTTGTGTTGGGTCTAAGCTGGCTGGCTGAGGGTGTGACTCTGAGAATGCAATCAAAAGGAAATAACACCATGTCTACTTCAATTATTAACTTTGACCAGACCGTTACAATGACCTCTCTCGACTTCCTTAATTCGGTAATCAATCCGGCACGAGAGGAAGCAGGGGAGAAGCCTATCCGCAATAATGACTTTATCAAGCGCCTTGAGGATGAGTTATCCGGTCAAGAAATAGCCTACGAAAGTTTCGTACGCTTCGGTAACACTGTAAAGGAGTACACCCTTAACGCTGACCAATTGTTACTGGTCGGTATGCGAGAATCAAAAGCAGTCCGCTTAAAGGTCCTTGAGTACATCCGCAAGATAGAAGCTGTAAAGCAGCGCCTAGAAAACGACAAGAAGCGCGTAGCCGTTCAATCAGCTAACCGCCGTGGGGTCACATGGGGTGACTTCTGCAAGGCCCACGACCTGCCAGCACAGCGTTTACTCCAAGCGCTCAAGAAGTCTCGCGGTCTGTTCCGGTTCCGACCTGATGGGCGCGTAGAGGTGAACCCTCGTTATCGTGATTACTTCATTATCCTTAAGCCAACTGACAGGCGCTTTAGCCCGACCGGGATTAACTTTCGGTTCAATGCAAAGGGTCAGGAATACTTTAGCAAAGAGAAGGCGCTCGATAAGTTCCGCACAGATTTAGTGGAGCAACTAGGCTCCGACTATGAGAAGCAGCAACTATTACTGTCCCGTGCTCGTGCGGGTAAACCGGATGAACTCTGAGGGTAACGGCTGGGGTTGAGAGAGCGCCTGCAAAATGCCTCCCAGCTAATTAACACCCACTAATGGGAGAGATACACACATTGGCTCTTTATGACCATGCTCATATTCCATTGCCCCACTCTCACAGTGCTCCTTACTTATTTAATTAGTTTATTCAAGGGAACATTTTTCGAAAATCGAAATGCTTAATAGACTACCTTCTACCTCTATTTAGTGTGCGACCTAGTGTCTTGCCTATTATCATCTCATCCGTGACTTATCAGGGAACTCACTGGACTCTAGGTCTCACACACTTTATTTATTTCACAGTTAATCAGTCAGTGTCCTTAACAGGGCCTAACCGTTACAAACATCAGACGCAATTAATTTAAAGCTTACGGGTACTCTATTACCTCATTAACTTTAAGTTGTAATCAAACCCGAGTTACGGCGGGTGTCTGATGGCGACCATTAAGGGCGCTGTCTGATTTACTGTGCAAGTGTAATCCGTACCAACTCCAATCAAGTTGATCTCTCTCCCTCTCTCTCTAAGTGGGCCTTTCTGGTCCGCTCTTCTTTTGCCCAATTCTGGACATTCACTCAGGACAAATCACCATGACCACACCTAATAAGAAATCATCCGGGGTCAACCTGCTTGCACTCCGAGAACACTTAACGGCGTGGCTTGCAGACCCTACCGATTACCAAGTTTCCATTGAGGACATCGCAATGATGACCGGGAAGCATAAACGACACGTCAAACGAGACGTAAAAGCCATGAGAGCACGCCGTGGTCAACCCGAGGGGACCGCTGAGGTTCTTACCGGGAATGACTTCCTGATGCTCTTAGCTGGCTATAACACCGCGATAAGTTTCGATGTAGTGGAGACCCTCGCTGACCTCTATGCAAATCAAAAGGACTGACACCGTGCCAACCACTTTCAACACATCGACCCCAGAGGGCCGTAAAGCTCTCAGACTGCGTGACGTGAAGACTCAGGACCTGATTGATGCCTTAGGGCTGGGGCCACTTGAGACCCGCGAGAAGCTCACCAAGGCCGCTCTGTGCCACATGGCGGTAGCTGCGGGTCTGACTATGCGCGACTTCATGTAACCAATTTATTTATCAAATCAATTAAGAAGGAACACCCCATGAGTATCAATCCTAATTTACCCGTCCCCGGCTTGACCAAAGAGAAGCTGACACTGAGTCCTGACCTGTCGTCTGTGCTGTACGCAGGGCAAGAGATACCTACCGTGCACTTTGTGAAAGTCACTGTGCCTAGCCTGCTGGCTTTCTATGGTGCGGGGTCTGCGAGTGCCTTTGAACTGCTCTCTGAGATGAACGCTAACGGCTTCTCCCTGCGCGGTTACGGTAAGCACACAGACGCATGGGCCAACGTGGTTGTCTCTCGTCGAGAAGAACAGGCACAGCGTGAGCGTGAAGTGCGTGAACACAATGAGCGCATGGCTGCAATCATGGCGACACCTACTGAGATCGCTAAGGCCGTGGCTGAACGCAAACAGCGTGAAGAAGAGATCGCCCGTAAGTTCGGTGAGCATGGCCATCGTGCCGCATTCGGTGGTTAATTTCACTCCGCAAGTCAATCAATGGGTCTGCAATTCCGTGGACCCGCTATGCACATTAAGTGCAATTCTATTCAAATCCAATTTAAGAGAAGGTATACACCATGAGCAACATGTCTAATTCCGGTTTCCACGCACTCGACTACAGTATTGCTAACCGTAACGCACCTACTGACAACGGCAAGACTACAGGCGTTATCAACACCGCTGACTATGCATCACCAATGGCTCGTAATAATGATGCTCAGGTGACCCGTAAGCCATTCCAAGGCCGTGACGCTGATTTAGAAAACAGTGAGGTCATTAAGATGCTTGACGGCACCGCTGAGATTCTACAGGTGAACGGTACGGACCTGAACGGTAAGGGGCTGCCGGGTGGTAATGACTCGACCGCATACATTCAGGCTCTGGAAGAATCTCTCAATGCTACGTTTAACGATGGTGAATTTGAGGCTGCTGTACGTGAGCACATCTTCCCTTGTGAGTTTCGTCCATATGGCACCAAGCCTACTCCATTGCGTACCCATACACTTGAAGATCGCAGCGTTATCTTGAAGAAGAACGGCTTGTTTAACCCGGCTGAGGACGCACCGACCGCTAAGGCTATTAAAGGCTCCGCTGTGATGGTCTCACCACTGCTGGTCCCTAATGAGGACAACGCTCAGAACACTGGCGCGTTTATCTCTGCGGCAACCTTCGTGTCTGACTTTGAGATGATGGGTGGTTATACTCACGGCGCTCTGGTGCAGTCAGTCGATAACATGATTGACCAATATAACCGTCTGATGTTCGGTAAAGTCGCGGAGGTTCTCGCTGCAACTTCTGACCTACAGACTGTGACTTACAGCAAACTCACAGGTAAACCCGCTGACCAAGCTGAGGACGTTCTCGATGCTCTCGCGTTGAATCTTCCTGTGCATCTGGGTGGTTCTCTGGACCAGTTCGCCTTGATGGTCCCTGCGAAACTTGAGGCGGTCTTAGAGCGTGCTGCTCAACGTGCTGGTCATGAAGACCTGTCCGACCTGCTGGGGTGTACTGTATGCCCTTACGTGGGTGAGGACACTGGCGTTTATCTACTGCCTAAACTGTTTGCGTCTATCTCTTTCCGTACCACTCAGGAAGGTGACGCAGTGCGAGTAATCGTATCCCGTGACTCTGGTCGTGCAGGTTACAACCTTGAGTTGGTCTCTGTGATTGACGTATTGGCTTCCGGCACTGTGCGTGTCAAAGAGAGTGCACATATGGAAGTTGAGGCTGACGCTTCGTTTCCTCTGGTGCATCGCATTACCTTCACTGAGTAACAGCACGTCAACTCTAAAACAAAACCGTGGCTCACCTGTTAAGCTAGGTGGGCCTTTTGGTTTATAACAAATCAACTCCTTACAGATGCCTCTGCGTGAATCTTGCAGGGTAATATCTCAGGTCATCTCACATAATTTAAGAGAAAGGGAGCTTTTCAGGAAAGTTAGAAATCATCAAAATAATCAGAAAAGGATAACAACATGACTACCTCACAAAACCTAAGTTTATATAAAGATATAGAAGTTAGTGGCAAGGGCAAGTCGTGGTAAGCCCTTGCAATAGGATTTGAGATCAGTGATCGGGGTCACGGTCACGTAAAAGCTCATAACAAAAACAACAAATCAAAAAGGCCGGGAACGCATAAAATGCTGTTAGTATTCTTTCATCGACAGTAACACCTAGACTGAAATCTCCAAGGCGAAATTCGGGTCTCCATATAGCGAAATACCTATTGATGATAGCTGAAATGTATGCAATAAATAATATGAGTGAGATGCCAAAACATGCCCCTACGCTATTTCCTACTCGGAAAATCCGAGATACCATCCAAGACCCACAGAGAGCTAATATTGATATTAAAAAACACATAATAGAAATTGCGAGCATGTTCAATGATGCCATTGCAATTTGCTTCCATCCATAATTATCCATCACGCGATGCATTAAGGTTTCAAATGAAACGCAATTATCAGTTGTGCATTGTTTAGAATAAAGCAACCAGTTCTCTAAGCGTATCCTTAAGTAATATTCGTGACTCGCATATACCATATATACCACATGAAATATGAATATAGATATTAGTAGCATAAGAATGTATCTTTTATTCAGCATTTGGATTAAAGGTTTTTTAATGGTCGCTGATGCGTTGGATAGGTCTTTTGTCGTAATGGCCACTGTTTTCCCTTAGCATAAATTCTTAAAATGATAAGTCCAAGTGTAATTTTATCTGATGTATCCATATGATTCAATGAGGTTTTTCTTGTATGAAAACTAAAGTCAATTCTACCTAGTTCTTAGTGATACTGTCCAAGTGTGTAGCAATGTTGATCTGGTTGCGGTTGAAAAGTGCACTCATAGACAGATTTGAAGGATATGGGGTTGCCAGTCGACCACACTGTATATAGCTTAAGCTGTATTAACCAAGCTCCAGGTAATGTGATATGGACATCAAAGAGTTTCCAGCAGGAGTTATTGAACAGTTAGGCTGGTATGTGTACCGCCTGATTGACCCTAGAGACGGCAGCACGTTCTACGTTGGAAAAGGTAAGGGTAATCGCGTATTCGCTCACATGCGGGGAGAGGTGGCAGCAGTAGACGATGATGAGTTAATCAGTAATAAGCTTAAGCAACTTAGAGAGATCAGGTTGGCTGGTCTTGAGGTCATCCACGTAATCCATCGGCACGGAATGGTTGACGAGAAGACCGCCTATGAGGTTGAAGCTGCGCTCATTGATGCTTATCCCGGTTTAACAAACATCATGAATGGCGCTGGTAGTAATGAGTTTGGCGCTGCGCATATTAAAGAGTTAATCGCTACGTATCAGCCCGAAACCATTGAGTTTCATCATAAGGCCCTGATGATTTCTGTGAACAGGAGTTCAAAGGATATAGATCTCTATGATGCTGTGCGTTTTAGTTGGCGTGTTAGCGTTGAGCGTGCCCGTAAAGCTGAGGTCATATTGGCGACAGTAAGGGGCATCGTGAGAGGTGTATATGTTGCTGATGAGTGGCTCAAGTCTACCCGTGAGAATTTCCCTGAAATACCTTTATGGGACACAAATGATGAATTTGAAGCTGCACAGAGTGCACGCTATGGGTTCCGTGGTAGAGAAGCTGACCCAGAAGTCACACGGCTTTATCTTGGCAAAAGGATTCCTGATGGTCTAAGGAAGAAGGGCGCTATGTCTCCTGTGAGATACTCTCCGGGATTTTGAATCGGTCAACATCAATTAATTTAAGATTTAGAATAAAATATCATTGATGACTTAAATGTGGTTGCTGTATTAAAGTGCACCTTGCTATTTTCAATTGCTTGGTGAAGAATCGGGCCTTATCTTTTAGTTTATAGTCCACTTGGCCTGCTGCGTGTAACTTACCTGTTAACCTTTCAAGCAGTTTGATTCTAAATTGTACGTCTTGACTTGCCAAAGATAAATTGTCAAATTCATTTTTAATTGAGGCATTATGCGCCCATCTAACTTTAAGCTCGCCGTTTTGAATGACAACACCTGTGAGTAACTTCCCTTTGCTCGAAGGATAGAAGATTTCTTTCTTTCTCTTTGAGATTAGGCCATTGGAGCTAATAATAGATTTAACTTGCGAGGCAAATCCTTTAGGAATCTTTTCCCCTGAAAATGCTAGGTCGTCAACATACACTGTGAATACTAGGTCATGTGAGATCGCAAGTTTATTTATTTCATCAAACATTTCCCAGTTAGCCCAAAATGCCAAGGCCATGCTTATAGGGCTACCAGTGGGTATCCTTCCAGAGTAAGTTACAAAGTTTGTAATCAAATAAGCGACATCTGGAGACATATCAAATTTACGATGGAACAGATTGTAAACTCTTGCGGCAGTTGTAGACGGAAAGAAATGATGAATATCTAACTTGAGTAATTCATTTGCTTTTATGTGCGCTCTGGCATTTGTAAGGGTGGAATGCTTCTTCCTCCCAGAATGCAGATAACTAGGCATCTCAATACGAGAGAGGATTTTCCCGATACGCTTATGGGCTAATTTGAGCTGTGGAATGGGTTCCTGAATAGTCCTCCCATTTTCATTGGTAAAGATGTTGTAAGATTTATCTTGTGAAAGCTTTGCCAGTTGAGATTTAGTAATGCCGACTAACTGGAATAACTTACTCTTAACTTTAAGTTTATAGAATGGGGATTGATGCAAAGGATAAAGCTTGGGTTTCGAATGAAGACTAGGGGTACGCTTTGTGTTTTTCATGCCACTACTCCTTTCTGTTAAGGCTCCCATTGGAATAACTCCTTAAGCGCCGTCCAGATAGAAGCGAAGCTCTCTGAATGGTAAACCTCTGAGATTGTCTCTCTAATGAATAGACCAATAAAATACTTGGCTACACCTTTGAGTGCCCCTTTGATACCACCATTCACACAAAACGTTTGCTGAACACTAGCCTGGTACTTCTTATGCGTCTTACGACTCATAATTACATCTCCTCTTCAGTTCCCAGTGCCCGGAATGGACACCAGCCTCGCCTGAACTGACAGGAATAAGAGATGTTCAGCAATTAACCCCAGTATTCGACGTCACATGTGACGTCACCCTCGCCACGATACAAGCTTATCAGACCGTTACAGATTGACCGGATGGAAGGATGCGTAACATCTGAACCATAGGCAACTGTGCGACAGATGCGCTGTGTGGGGAGAGAATAGAGGTAAAACCTCCACAATGGCTGCTAGGCAGACCATCAAGCTTTTGCGAGGAGCTCTCTCCTAGGTACTAGCGTAATCATCATACGATCAACTCTGTTAGCTCCTCAATACATCCAGTAATTATTTTTAATATTTAGAAAAATCATCTTTCAATTTCAGTTTGCTCAGATTGAAAACCTACTATGGAGGACACCATGTCTTACATCATCAACCCAAAGTGGCCCTTAAGCGGCCCTAAGTACATCCCCAAGCCCACTGTGACCTCGACTACAAAATCTAACAGGGCACGCATCACTACCTTCACAGGAGGTCCTGAGGTTCAGTCAGTAGTCACAGAGTTCCTGAAATTAGACGCTGAGTCACCTACAGGCATCTCGTGGGCCAAAGAGAATCACAACAAGCGCCATTTAGTCTCTTACCGTTCAGCAGGTGAACCCGCAGGGCGCAAAGAGGGTGACACCTCGTTAGTCATCAAGGGCTACCGTGTGACCGTTCAGCGTGCCATAGAGATGCTGGAAGCTGCTCAGCAAGGGCGAGTATTGGCTAACACTCATAATCAATGGGTTAATACTTCGGGGCGACATAGTGAGAGCACTAAGCTCGGAAAGTGAAATAAAAACCTTATTAATCAATGGGTATGATTAAACCCTCACTAAAGGGAACAGACACTAAAGAGTCACGTCTCGACCCGCTTGTAGTCTCGCTGTTTTTTCAGGGGTGAGCACATTGGTACGCTTCGCGGTCTGTAAGACTGCTTCTTAGCTATTGGCTGGTGAGAGACTATGAGCTTATGGCAACAATGTCACAGGGGTGGAAACTCTAAGAAGTACAAAGAGTGACCGATGAGTGATGGTGATTATCTGGCGATAGCCGACACCTTACTTAAAGTTATTCTTTTGATTTAACTTCAAGAGACTTAAAGACACTTGAGAAACTTAGAGTTTGAAAGTATTGATTTAATTAAAAGATAATACTCTTTGAGTAACTTCAAGATTAACTTTTAGATAAATGGTCATTATGCGATAGCAACTATCCAACTTAATGATTATTAGGATCACTCTGACCTATCCGCTTCGATGCAGCCAAGTGGATCACTATTTGATCACATCCTGAAAATCCTCATGTAGTACACCCTAAGCCCTCGCAAGGCTTCACATTTACCATTCTCAAACTCTGCATGATGTATTTCTATGCCCTCGCTGGTAGGGCTTGCTGTGCCCGTTTGGGTCTGGCGTAGGGATGCGACATAGAGTTACACCATAAGGAAATACAGCAATGAAAACTTGTAATAAATGTCTGACCGTTAAACCTATTGAGTCCTTTAGTCCTAATGGCCCCCATAGGGTCCGAGGTGCCTGTAAGACCTGTGAAGGTAAGCGCCGCAAGGCTACATATAAGCCTAAGCCCACTGTCTTTTTAAATGCGTTGACCAGTAAAGAGACACAGAAGCGATTAGCTAAAGAGTTCGCTAAGTGGATGGCCTCAGAGAATCCCTTTGCGGGATCATACCGTATAACCTCTGATGGGTGCTGGCGGTCAACCTCAAAGGTCCTAAGCAGTGGTAGACCGATGATAGGGACCATGATTCATTACCGCGCAGTGATGGCACACTTAGGCCATAGCGTAGAGGGGATGCACGTTCATCATGATTGTCGTAATCCCTTGTGCATCAATCCTGATCACTTACAGGTACTGACACCAGAGGATCATAAGGCACTCCATAGGCGCGAAGACTCAGCGCACCTGATGGGTCCACCCTTACCAACCTATGCACAACGTAAGACGCTGGCCTGTCTGTCTGCCGTTAGGTCTATCATTGAGAAACTAGGAGAGGTCCCTAAGTGGACACGGTTAGCTGAGATGACCGGATATTCAGAATACTTAATCAAGAAGGCATTAAGCCAATGACAAGGAGGCTCCTATGGGTCATTCAAACTATGACCTATCGGACCTCTTACTGATTCTGCAAGTGCTCCTATGGTCAATCAAGGTGGTTACTTAATGACCTCTTTAAAAAATATAGCTCACGTGTGAAATACCATTTAATAGATAAAGGTTCCCACTTTACCCCCATAGGGTGCCACTCTATGACCCTCTAAGTTCACCCTGTGTGATTTCCTTCCTTTATACGTTGCGTGTCTCTCCGTGATTCCTACAGCGTCTGGCGGTGACTCTCAGTGCTACCTACTGACACAAATACTGATACACGAGTGACACAAATAGTCTTGACCTAACGTGTAACCCTATGATCTACTGAGGGTCCTCCATCTAGTCACACCTCATGTTTCGTTCTTCTGAAACGTCGAGTCATGGGGAGTTCCTTGTGTTTAAAAACCACGGATGAAAGGTCAGGCCGTCACCCGCGGTGCATCTGTGCACATCTATACTGATGAAACAAAGCGGGAACCGTTCTGTTTCTTTTAGTATTGGTTCTGCAGACGGGCGGCAAAGCCCTCAATGGATACAATACTGGGACGCGTGGCTGAAGTCACCACCTTGTCTCCGTCCGCCGCCGCAATTTTAACAGGCAGCGTAATCTCACCAGGCGACCCGGCAGCAAAAAGGGAGCAAAAAGCTTAAGCGATTATTCCGATTCTGAAGAAAAAAAACCGCCGAGAAAATGCCTTAAATTAGCCGTGTTTTCCGACAGACTGTAGCCACTCTGTACGCCGCTATTCTCACGGGCGCAGCATTTAATGCCAGAGCGAAGCCGCAAACCAACGGATAGTAGCGACTAATTTATCAACAGTAATCATTCACAACGCTCGCGAAATAATTATCACTTAAGTTTATTATCCACAGAGAGGACTTTCACGCTTAAAACAAAAGTGGAATTTGGTCGCCGATGACAATGCCCAATGAGTAATAATGTTGACGTTAAAAAAACCAGGTGTTAAAACATAACCATATTATAACAATTGATTTATTATTTTGTATCAGGGGAATAACAATAATAACTTTTGTGAGGGTGTATGCCGTTCCAATACTATGAAGACGTTATCGAAGACCTGGACTTATATAAAATATCAAAAATCATCCTGGAAGGAAATGCTGATGGCAGAGTGCTTTATATCATTCGTAATGCGGTAGACCCGGCGGTCTGTGAAAAAATAAAAAGTAATTTTTATGAAATTATGCGGATAAAAGGCAATCACCGCCCGGATGACGGCTTTGTGAAAACAGAACAGATAGGTTCTTCACAATTCCATAAAACCGGAATGGAATACATCAATGCCACCCTGGAGTCGGATGCGGACGTTCTGAATTTATATCAGGGTATGTGTGATGATGTAGTGAGAACGCTTTATATGGATAAACAGCTGGAAAATTTCTTTTCTCAGGAAAAAATTTCTTATCGACCGTCGGCGTTTAAAAGCCATAATGCCAATTTTGCCACCACCAGACGATGGCTGGACAACGGTAATATGTCGTTATGGCCACATGATGACAGCGCCCAGTTAAAATTTGCTGAGCAAGACGGTTATGAAATTGCAGCGGCTAAAAACGTTATTTCTTCCAATCTGTGCGTTTGCGATGCTGCTAACGGCGGGGAACTGAAGGTGTGGAACTGTAGGCCGGATGACAATATCCGTAAAGAATTTGATGTTCTGGACACAGGTTATCCTTATCCATTGGCGTTCGCTGATAGCTTTGAAAGTTTCACAGTGCGCTTAAAACCTGGCGATCTTTATTTTCTCAATGCTTCCTATCTCCATGGCGTGACCAGTTCGGTAGAGAACGAGAGGATCAGCTCCGGTCGCTTTATCGGTTATATCGATAATAAAGTGGTCTGGTGGACGTAGAAAAATGGAAATAGATAATATTGTTCAGGATTTACAAGGGCAGGGTTACGCTAAGTTTAATCTTAAGAACTTCACAGATTTCACCATTGCTGAAGATGAGCTTAAAATTTTAAAGGCTAATTTTGCCGATATGCCTTTGGATACCTATTCTGAAGGAAATCGATTAAGAAATTATATTCAGGTTGCCTGGCAGAACAACGAGGTAACTTATGGAAAGTTTGAACCTTATCAGCAAACTAAAAGATATAATCCCGTAACAGGTGGCGTGGTCAGAGACTATCAAAATATCGGTGCGGAAATCCTCAAAACAGCGCTGTTCAATAACATAGTGAAAACAGATATCGACATTGTAAAAAATATCGAAGACATGCCGCCCGTTGAAGAGTTAATGATTGGTGTACATCTGTTTCGCTATAACGCGGGAAAAGAACCGGCGTACAGTTCTCCTGCATGGCTACACAAAGATGATGAGGACGTCGTTTTTATGCATCTGGTGGATGTTTCGGAAGATCTTGTCGGCGGAGAAAGCATAATAGCTAAGCATCCTAAGAGGATTGACCGTGTATTAAGGATGAAAAAAACCTTTGATACGTTAGTGGTTAATCATCGCTGTTTTCATGCGGTCACGCCAATGAGTGTGCCAGAGGAATATGACGATAATGCATTTTTGCACAGGGATATCATCCTGGTAACTTTCCAAAAAAGGGAAACGGGTGAAAGTATTGAATGAAAATATAGCAATTGTTACCGGAAGTAATGGCGGTATTGGCAAAGAAATCGTTTACTCCCTGCTCGAGAGGAACTATCAGGTATTCGGACTGGATCTTGAAAACGATATAGTTCGTGATGGCTTTAAATTTATCAGAACGGATTTGATGGACCTGAATGCTCTGAATGAAAATTCATTCAATGACTTACCGTTCGGCGAATACAACCTTCTGATCAACGCTGCCGGTATCAGGGAGATCGTACCCTTGCTGGACCTGAGTCTTGAAAACTGGTCGGCTGTATATGCAATCAATACCACCGTGCCTTTTCTAATTTCGAGAAACTTTTGCAGAAAGCTGGTCGCACAAAACAAAGAGGGAAGTATTGTTAACATTGCTTCTGTAAGCGGGATTCTGGCTGAACCTGACAGAACCGCCTATGTCTCGTCGAAACATGCTTTAATTGGCCTGACAAAACAGTTCGCTCTGGAGTTTGGTCGTCAAGGAATAAGGTGTAACTCAGTATCACCGGCTATTACCCGTACGGGAATGACTGAACACTATTTTCATGAAGAAGCCACCATGAAAAAAATATACAGTGGAATGTATTCAACCCGAACAGGCGAACCCCAGGATATTGCCGCCGTGGTTAATCTGCTCTCCGACAGAAATTCGCAATTTATCAACGGCGCGAATTTTGTTATTGATGGCGGATGGACCTGCGGCAAAGATTTGTAATAGCGGTCTGTTAACAGCTGCGTTAAATAATTACTGGAGAATATCAGTGATCGAAACCGTATGGATTTCATGGGAAGAACAGCAGGGCCTGAAAAGACTGGCTGAAAGTTTTAAAGAGTTTGATGATGAGATGCTTTTTTCCTCGCTCTCAAGTCTGAAAGAACAAGTTAAAAATATCCTTAGCCCGGAGACGTTCGCCGCTCTAATTGGTTTTATGCCTGGTGAAGGAAATATTCTGCGCGTCAACGGTCTGCCTTTTGACTATAACGTTAAAGAGACACCTTATACCGGCTATGTTGATAACGCCGATCTGCCGATAGCCAGCGTCATGCAGTTTGCTGTTTTCGCAGCCTGCGGTATTTTCCCGATATCTTATCTGCGTGAGAACAAAGGGCTCCTGTTCCGTCACGTGGTGCCGACGCGAAAAAGGGCAAAAAGAGTCAGCTCTCACGGCAGCGCATTAACGTTGGATATGCATGTTTCAAATCCGATCCTGCCGATAATCCCGGAGGAAACCAATAATGTATCAGGTTCGCCGGAAATTTTATCTTTCTATGGTATACGCCCGGATCCGGACGTCTTCACAGAAGTCGTGGAGCTGGATGAGGTGTTGCAACAGCTTGAACAACGCGTTATTGACGAGCTATGTGAGAAAAAATACTACTTTCGGATGCCATCGTCATTTAATGGCGATGAGTTGAAAGGGCCGCTAGCTATCCTTGGCATCAAAGACGGGATGTACTACAACAGGACAGATATGGATACGGTTATTCCTGTTGACTATCCTGCGCTGGTCAGCTTAAACATTTTTATGGAAGCCACCAAGAAGGTTAAGCATTATCACCGCCTTCAGCTTCCACCAGGCGATATGTTGCTGTTTAAAAATCAGCGTACCCTGCATTCCCGACAGAAGTTTGTAGCCCGATATAACGGGCTGGATCGCTGGATGGTGCGCCTGTACGGTAGTGCAAACATGGCCCGCCATCACGCGGCAGATGAATCAAAAAGATACCTTGGGTTAACTTATTAATATTATGAAAAATCTTATCATCAGTGATTCAGTCGTCAACCTGAGTAAAATCGATGCGGCGCTGACCGATAACGCTTGCGTAGTGAAAGGTTACTATCCGGAAGAAGCGGATACTTCTCCCTTTGTTGCCATCGGCTCCAGTCTACATGAAGCTGTAGCCGACAGTGAAAATATTGTTATTTCACTCGAGGAAGATAAGTGGGACAACATATTACTGGGATTAGCAGGGATTCTTACCAGAATTTCGGAAGAAACTAAAATTTTCAACTATACCGCCCTCGATCAAGAGAAGTTAAAAATCTATACGCAATTTTTAACCTCAAAAAACCTTGTATTTATAAATAAGGTCTGATTCAGGTAGCCATTTCCCCGGTTTATGTTGCAAAAAAATAGAAGCTAACAAACGCTGCCTGGCTTTGCTGCGGGCGGATTTTTTACATGGAAAAAAGTAATGATTACCGCGCAATTAGGCTCCTCACATTATTGTAGTTACATAATTTTAACAGTAAGATAAAACGGCGATTAAAAAAATAATTTTCATTGGGAGTGAGCAATGCTTTCTAAAAAGTCCGCTGGTATCAAATCCTCTGCTGTCAGAGAATTGCTGAAATTCAGCAAAATTCCCGGTGTTATATCGCTTGCAGGAGGAATTCCTGCCACCGATCTTATCGATGTTGAAGGTATCGATACCGTTCTCAAAGATATTTTATCTCGTGAGCACAGAGGTTTATTCCAGTATAGCGTTACCGAAGGCGAGGAACACCTGCGTGAGCAGCTTTCTCGCTGGAACAGCGGGCATAATCTGAATGTGGATGCGGAAAGCATTATTATTACTAACGGGTCGCAACAGGCTATCGATCTTTTAAGTCGCGTTTTCCTTGAAAAGGGTGACAAAGTATTTGTTGAACGGCCAACTTATCTGGCGGCGCTGCAAATTTTTGGCTATACCGACGCCACGGTCGTTGAGCTGGAATATGATTCTGAAGGTATTGAACTGAACCTGCTGGAAAAAGAGATGGCGGCAGGCGGGGTGAAAATGGTTTACCTTACGCCAAACTTCGCCAACCCTACCGGTAATACCATCAGTTATGAACAGCGCGTGAAAATCGCTAAGCTGTCGCAACAATACCAGGTGGTTATTATTGAAGACGATCCTTATGGGCATCTGCGCTTCAGCGGTGACCCCGTTCCCTCAATATTTTCTGTCGCGCAAAGTCTGTTCGGTAAAAATCATAACGTCTGCTATATGTCCAGCTTCTCAAAAATCTTCTCACCAGGATTACGATTGGGCTGGCTGGCCGTGCCCGAACATTTCCACATGGCAACGGTTGTCGCCAAGCAGGCATTAGATTTGCATACTTCTACTTTAAATCAAAGCATAGCCGCACATTATATTGAGTCCGGTAGAATCAATGAAAGAGTGGAGATATTAAAGGCCACCTACAAAGACCGACGCGATTACCTGATTGGATCCTTACATGAATATTCAGGCGGCGATATCACGTGGAATACGCCTGATGGGGGAATGTTCCTGTGGTGTCACCTCGCGGAGGGTATCGACGCCTCGCAGCTTTTGCAGGAATGTATTAAAGAAAATGTCGTGTTCGTACCCGGAGAAGTGTTTTTTGCGCGGGATCCGCAAAAAAATTCACTGCGGCTCTCTTATTCCATGCTTACCGCAGAAACGGCGCGGGAAGCAGTGATACGAATTTCCAGGGCGCTGAAAAAAATAAAATAGTTCAATAAGGATCGTTAGCTTTACGGCTAATGGTTCTCGATCGCAGCGCGGCTTTTGCCGCCCTTAATCGTGCCTGCTGTTAATGAACGGGGCAGGTTACGTATGTAAAAAATGCAGCGGCAGACAGTAAAACATAAGATTATTTAGAGGGAAGTTTATGAATAAGCATGGCGATTATATCCTTCTGGTAGGGGCAGAAGTCCCTTTCCGCGAACGTGCCTTTGCCGGCGCTTTACGCGCTTCTGAAGGAATGGATGTTTTTACCGTCAGTAATACTATTTTTTCTCATACGCTTAAATATTTTGATGGCTATATTTGTGCACCCATCTCGGATCATGAGAAAGTTCTACAGGAAGTTATACGGTACGAGGAATTAACCGGAAGAACGCCGAGGGCGGTTATTCCTACCAATGATTTTACCGTAGTTACTGCTGCCTTCGTTGCTAAACATTACGGATTACCCCACAACGATCTCTCCGTTGTCGAAAGATGCAGAGATAAATTTATCATGCGGGAATGTTTGCAAAATGCGGGCCTGCCGGTGCCAAAATATTATCAGGTTGCCAAACTTGACGAGCTACGTAGCGCCGTTGCGCAGACAGGTTATCCGGCCATTATTAAACCACGCCTGATGGCGGGCAGCCTGGGCGTAATAAAAGTTTCTTCGGAAGAAGAGCTGGTGCGCGCTTTCGAAAAAAGCATTGCCGATGTCAAAAGCATCAATGGCGAAGCCAATGCCGACGAAAGTTTATTTATTGTCGAAGAATTTATCGCATATGAGTTTGAAGTCAGTGTGGAAGTCCTGAATACCCCTGATTTTAGCCGTGTTATTGGCGTGACGGATAAATACCTTGGCGCGCCGCCGCATTTCGTTGAACTGGGGCATGTAGTACCTTCCCGATTTACCTCCCATCGCGATCTTATTGAACTTGCTGAAAGAACCTGTCGTACGTTAGGGATTAAATACGGTATTGCTCATTTCGAAGCCAAAGTCAGCGCTAAGGGCGAGATTAAAATTATTGAAGTAGCCGCCAGGACGGGCGGTGATAGCATCATGAGTCTGGTTGAAAAGGTTTATGGCTATAACCCTTATCAGCTGCATGTCTCATCCTATATTAATCCTGAAATGGTTTTCGCTTCCCGCCTCGACTCCGCCAAAGGCATTGCCGCTATTGCTTTTATGAAAGCGGAAACGGGGAGGCTTACGCAGATAAACGTGCCTGCCTCGTTGCCTGAAGAAATCCTGCATCTCAATGTCATGGCCGTACAGGGCCAACAGATTTTTCCGCTGGACTCGTGGCGTAACCGGGAAGGTATTATCGAATTTTTCTGGCCGGGCGAAACGCAAAGTGAAACGCTGTTTACCCGACATCTTGAAATGGCAAAAACGCTTTCAGCGCAAACTTTTATAACGGAATCTGTGTAACAGAGTAAAGGAGTCGTTTTGGGCGCTTTTAATTTTCATAAATTCATCATTAGCAGAGGACTGGGCGCCCTTTGCGATCAGTTTCTGATGTTCGCCGTTCCTTTGGCTATCCTTAAATCAACCGGTTCGACCAGCCTGTCTGCTTTATCATTTGTTATCGAGTGGATACCCCGAGTGCTGTTTTTTCCGATTGCCGGAAGTTTACTGCAGGGGAAAAACTTCAAAAAAATATTTTTGTCGTTAGATGTCTTCAGATGCGCAGCCCTGGCGGCTGCTTTTTTACTGGTTAACATCACCGGCATATTTGCCACGCTGACCACGCTGATGGCCATCATGTCTCTGTGTTACGTCCTGAATTTTGTCTCGATCGAGTCCATTATACCGGCCAATGTTCCACGTGAAGAGTATGCCAGAGTGCATTCCAGGATACAGACGGTAGAGCAATTTTCACAGATCCTTGGGCCAGCCATCGCCATTGTTATTTATAGCCACGCACACGTAAATGGCATTCTTTTGATCTCGGCCGCGCTGTTTTTGCTGTCGGCCGCGAACCTTTTAACATTATCTATTGCCTCGCCTGAATCCGCAGGAGTGACTAAGGTCAAAGATATCCTGCGCTCTAATCGCGAAGCCTTTGTTTATCTTTTCGAAGACAAGAAAATTATTTATCTGTGCACTATGACATGGATTGTCAATATCATTTATGGCGTGGTTTTAGCTATCTCTCCGGCCGTTATCCTTAAGCATTTTAAGCTGGAGTCGGGAGCGTTAGGCCTGATGCAAAGCGTTGCGGCTTTAGCGTCAGTGCTGCTTTTTTACCTTATTCCTCGGTTGACGCTTCGCTTCAGCGTGACGCTGATTGGGCAACTTTCACTGTTAATCATATTAGCGAGCGGCCTGTTTCTTGGACTGGCAGGTAATTATTATGCTTACGTGGCGCTTTATGCGCTTCTGAGCGCCTTTGACGGAGGCTTCAGCGTTTATATCAGAATTATGCGTAGCACGATTATTCCTGCTGCAATTTTGTCCAGGGTAATCGGCGTGGTCGGCATGTTGAATTTGCTTTCTATTCCAGTAGGCGGCCTCGCCGTAAGCCTGCTCTCTGAAAAGACCACGCTGCAGAACATCATTCTACTGGCCTTTGCGCTCTCGTTTGTACTGACCATAGTCCTGCTTTTTGTTGGTCGACTAAAGTTTGGCTATAAAAAATATTTCCCTCAGGTGCCAAAAGAGGCGAGCTGATATTTTGCCATCGCTGATGCTCGCGTTCTGCAAGGGGGAAGGTTTAGCTCTCTTCGCGACATTCTGGATACTGTTGCATGGCGGATTATGAAAAGACTGGCGCAACTTCTGTTGTAACTTTAAACAGTGACAGTGCTTTTTTACTATCTGTTTCGTCGATTTCTTTTAAAGGCGAAATCGATGATTTTTTGCTGCGGTAAAAAGCGTTAGTTAACTGTCGTTGAGCTGCTTTTCGCTGATTTTAACGCATTATCCTCGTTATATTCCGTGTGCTTCTGGTCGGAACGCTTAGTAAGCGAGCGGAAATTTTAAGCACAAACTGCCTGTGTATTGGGCGGCAAAAAGCTTTGAGACTGGCTACTCTGTGCTGGCGGGGCGTCGCCAGGTTTACGCCGACCCGGCAAAAGCAGTACATTGTATTGAAAGAAAATTAAAAGCCTGACCGCGCTGGGATCCGCCGGTCGGGTTTATCCTGCAACGAGGAGAATAGAATGGCGGTTACACAAACAGCCCAGGCATGCGATCTGGTGATTTTTGGTGCCAAAGGCGACCTTGCACGCCGGAAACTGTTGCCTTCCCTGTACCAGCTGGAAAAAGCCGGACAAATCCATGAAGAGTCACGCATTATTGGCGTGGGCCGCGCGGAATGGGATAAAGCGGCTTATACCAAAGTCGTTCGTGAAGCGCTGGAAACCTTTATGAAGGAAACCATCGACGAGGCGCTTTGGGATAAGCTGAGCAGCCGACTCGACTTCTGTAATCTGGACGTTAATGACGCGGCCCACTTTACCAAACTGGGCAAAATGCTTGACCAGAAAAAGCGCGTCACCATCAACTACTTTGCTATGCCGCCGGGAACGTTCGGCGCTATCTGTAAAGGTCTGGGCACCGCTAAACTGAACGCGCAGCCTGCACGCGTCGTGATGGAGAAGCCGCTGGGCACCTCGCTGGAAACCTCGCGCGAGATCAACGATCAGGTGGGCGAATACTTCGAAGAGAACCAGGTTTTCCGTATCGACCATTATTTGGGAAAAGAGACGGTACTGAACCTGCTGGCGCTGCGCTTCGCCAACTCGCTGTTTGCCTCTAACTGGGATAACCGCACCATCGATCACGTGCAGATTACCGTGGCGGAAGAGGTGGGTATCGAAGGACGCTGGGGTTACTTCGATAAAGCAGGCCAGATGCGCGATATGATCCAGAACCACCTGTTACAGGTTCTGACCATGATTGCGATGTCGCCGCCGGCCGATCTGACCGCTGACCGTATCCGCGATGAAAAAGTCAAAGTGCTGCGCTCGCTGCGCCGTATCGACCACACTAACGTGCGCGATAAAACCGTGCGCGGACAGTACACCTCCGGCTTTGTGCAGGGCAAAAAAGTCCCTGGCTATCTTGAGGAAGAAGACGCCAACAAATCCAGCAATACCGAAACCTTCGTCTCTATTCGTGTCGATATCGACGACTGGCGCTGGGCTGGTGTGCCGTTCTACCTGCGTACCGGCAAGCGTCTGCCGACCAAGTGTTCGGAAGTCGTGGTTTATTTTAAAAACCCGGCGCTGAATCTGTTTAAAGATTCCTGGCAGGAACTGCCGCAGAACAAGCTGACCATTCGTCTGCAGCCGGATGAAGGGGTGGATATCCAGATCCTGAATAAAGTACCGGGGCTGGATCACAAGCACAATCTGCAAACCACCAAACTGGATCTGAGCTTCTCGGAAACCTTTAACCAGTCGCACCTGGCCGACGCCTACGAGCGTCTGCTGCTGGAGACGATGCGCGGCATCCAGGCGCTGTTTGTACGTCGCGACGAGGTGGAAGAGGCCTGGAAGTGGGTCGATTCCATCATGGAAGCCTGGGCGGCCGATAACGAAGCGCCTAAACCGTATCAGGCCGGGACCTGGGGGCCGGTTGCCTCAGTCGCGATGATTACCCGCGACGGCCGTTCCTGGAACGAGTTCGAATAAAACGCTCGACTAACCCGCTTCGGCGGGTTTTTTTACGCCTGGCGTCGGCCTGTAAAAAATTGAACCGCAGTTTCAAAAATATCTTTGGCGCATGGACGCACCCGCTCATAATCCTGTATGGTAGCAGACGATCACTTTTCGGACGCCGCGCGCGTCGTTTTTGCCCGCCTTATTGAAGCAGGCAGGCCTGACAGGAGAAGCAGGACGATGAGTAACTGGGAAACAAGCGCTGAAAAAATTCTTACCACCGGGCCGGTCGTACCGGTCATCGTAGTCAACAAGCTGGAACATGCGGTGCCGATGGCGAAAGCGCTGGTCGCGGGCGGGGTGAAAGTGCTTGAGGTAACCTTGAGAACGGCCTGCGCAATGGATGCGATAAAAGCGATGATCGCAGAAGTGCCTGAAGCCATCGTCGGCGCGGGCACGGTGCTGAACGTGCAGCAGCTGCGGGAAGTGACCCAGGCGGGCGCGAAATTTGTTATCAGTCCCGGCATCACCGAGCCGCTGCTACAGGCTGCCGTGGAAGGGCCAATCCCGCTAATTCCGGGGATCAGTACCGTATCTGAGCTGATGGCCGGCATGGATCACGGCCTGCGCGAGTTTAAATTTTTCCCGGCGGAAGCCAACGGCGGCGTGAAAGCGCTCCAGGCCATCAGCGGACCTTTCCCACAGGTTCGCTTCTGTCCGACCGGCGGCATTTCTCCGGCCAACTACCGGGACTATCTGGCGCTGAAAAGCGTGCTGTGCATCGGCGGTTCGTGGCTGGTGCCAGCGGATGCGCTGGAAGCAGGGGATTACGATCGCATTACGCAGCTGGCTAAAGAGGCGGTAGCAGGCGCGCGCTAAAGCCGTTCAGAGCGTAAAACTAAAAAAGGATGGCTGGCGGCCATCCTTTTTGCTGAGGCGGGTACAGCGCCGGCCGCCAGCTTTACAGAGGCGGGAGCGCATCAGCCGCTGATTTTACGCTAACGATGCAGAAGCGCGCACAGCGTCAACTGCTGACTTTTACGCCAGCAGCGCAGAAGCGGGGCAGCATCAGCCGCAGATTTTACGCTAATTATGCAGTAGCGCGCACGGCGTCAACCGCTGACTTTTACGCCAGCAGCGCAGGCGACAGCACGCTGCACGGCCTCATCAATATCGTCACCGGTTGCCAGCGCAACGCCCATGCGACGTTTGCCCTGAACTTCCGGCTTGCCGAACAGACGAAGCTGCAAGCCCGCGCCAAGTACCGTATCCAGATTGGCGAACTGCACGTTATCGCTGCTCAGTTCCGGCAGGATCACCGCCGAGGCCGCCGGGCCATACTGGCGGATGCCGCCAACGGGCAGGCCAAGAAAAGCGCGGACATGCAGCGCAAATTCCGAAAGATCCTGAGAAATCAGCGTTACCATGCCGGTGTCGTGCGGGCGAGGGGAAACCTCGCTAAACACCACTTCATCCCCGCAAACGAACAGCTCCACGCCAAACAGCCCGTGCCCGCCCAGTGCGATAACCACTTTCTCGGCAATCTGCTGCGCGCGCTGTAAAGCCAGCTCGCTCATCTGCTGCGGCTGCCAGGATTCGCGGTAGTCGCCATCTTCCTGGCGGTGGCCAATCGGCGCACAGAAGTGGATCCCGTCGGCAGCGCTGACGGTCAGCAGCGTGATCTCAAAATCGAACTTCACTACGCCTTCCACTATCACCCGGCCTGCACCGGCGCGTCCGCCCTGTTGGGCATATTCCCATGCGGCAGCAAGCCCTGCGGCCTCGCGGATAAAACTTTGCCCCTTGCCGGAAGAGCTCATGACCGGCTTCACGATGCAGGGAAAGCCAATTTCCTGCGCGGCCTGATTAAAGTCCGCCACGTTGTCGGCAAAGCGATAAGAAGAGGTCGGCAGCGCCAGCTCTTCTGCAGCCAGGCGGCGGATACCTTCGCGGTTCATGGTCAGACGAGCGGCGCGAGCCGTCGGCACCACGCGCTGCCCCTGTTTTTCCAGCTCAATCAGCATATCGGTAGCGATGGCTTCGATTTCCGGCACGATATAGTCCGGACGCTCCTGCGCCACCAGCGCTTTCAGCGCCTCGCCATCCAGCATATTGATTACGTGACTGCGATGGGCGACATGCATTGCCGGTGCATCGGCATAGCGATCCACCGCAATGACTTCAACGCCCAGACGCTGACATTCCAGCGCCACTTCTTTACCCAGCTCGCCAGAGCCAAGCAGCATTACACGCGTTGCCGCAGGACGCAGCGCAGTACCAAGAGTTGTCATAAATCTCTACCTGATTAGAGGAAAAAACGCGGGCGCAGTATAAACGAAAACGATTGCGTCTTCATCCGATTTCCGGGCTTGAGAAAAATTCCCGGCCTGATATACTGTATAAAAATACAGTTAAACGAGGTGGGCACTATGGCTGTTGAAATCAAATATGTTGTCGTCAGAAAAGGTGAGGAAAAGATGACTTTCGCCAGTAAGAAAGAAGCCGACGCTTATGACAAAATGCTGGATATGGCCGAAGTGTTCTGCGACTGGCTGAGCGCTGCGCCATTGGATATGGATGAAAATCAGCGCGAGGCGTTGGGGATGTTCCTGTCGGAAAACAAAGATGCCGTGCAGCATATCCTGCGTACCAGCAAAATGCCGGAAGCGGAGTCCTCCCGTCCCGTTGCGTCAGTCGCCGCGTTAACCGCTGAGGATGCCGATGCCGATGCCGATGCGGAAGAGAAGAAGCCCAAAGCGGGGCGCATTAAAGCAGCGTGAGGCGGTCTCGTCTGTAGTGTGTGACGTTGTGGCTTGTTTACCAGCCCTGTCGCTACCAGATGCCCTGATAAGAGGGTGTTATCAGTAGCAGCCTGTCCTCGGACAGGCTTTTTATCTTTCTGTTTAGCGTTTACAGACCACAGCTTTTCAGGTTCAGGCGATTGTCGCCTGCGCACAGCAGCGTTTCAGCGCGTGCATGGCTTCTTTCGCCGCATCTGAAGGCGAGCGCTGTTTAATCTCATCATTAAAGACTTCCAGCCCAACCGGCCCGCTGTAGCCTTCCGCTTCCAGATAGTCCAGCAGCGTATAGAGCGGGAAGTTGCCCTGGCCCGGCAACAGCCGATGGTGCCTTGCCGTTTCCACCAGTTCGCTGCCGGAAGGCAGCGTGGCTAAATCGGAAAGCTGTACCAGGAAAATTTTGTCCATCGGGATGCCGTTTAAGTCGGCCACGGTTCGGTTGCGTACAAAAATATGGAAGGCATCCACGACCAGGCCCAGATTAGGCTCGTTAATACGCTGTACCAGCTGCCAGGCGGCGGCCGTAGTATTGATATGGGTGCTCCATGCCATCGCCTCAAAGGCGACCCGCAGCCCACGCTTTCCCGCTTCCTGCGCCAGCCAGCGAATATCCTCTTCTTCACGCCCGGCGATACACTCTTTTTGCGTAGAGGCTGGCGTCAGCAGGGTGGTGGCGCCCAGCGCCGCCGCTGTCTCCATCATTTTCAGCGCGTCGCGGCGTTTTTCCTCGCGCTGATCGTCCGGTGCGCCGTCAAAATCCAGCAGCACCTGGTAATCCGTCAGGGCAAGCCGCTGTTCCTCAAGCAGGCTGGCTACAGCCTGAGCCGTACCTTCAGCCGAGTCCACATCCTGCCGCCACAATTCCAGCTGGCTGAAGCCAGCCTGAGCGGCGGCGATAATTTTCTCTTCCGTTGTGCCGCTCAGTAAAACCGTATTAATAAAAAGTGGATTATGTTGAAAACGCATCCTGTTCCCCTTAAAGCTCAATAGCAAAAAAATGGACAGAGAGCCGGTAAACGGTCCGACCTTTTGACTCTCGCCTGCTGACAAGTATAGCGACCTGTGCCGATTCGCCAGCCTCATCAGCGCGCTAAAGGTTTTCCAGGCTTTGCCTGACTTGACGCTTCCTGACGTTAGCCGCTCTATGCTGGTTTTTTTACAATAAGGAGAGCATATGACTAACTGGCTGCAACAAATTCAAACCGTGTTAGGGAAAGGCAAGGGCGGCGGCGAAGGCCTGAGTAAAATGCTGGCACCGGGCGCTTTAGGCGGCCTGGCTGGGCTACTGATCGCCAATAAATCTTCCCGTAACCTGCTGAGCAAATACGGTAAAAACGCGCTGATTATTGGCGGCAGCGCGGCGGCGGGCGCGCTGCTCTGGAACAAGTACAAGCAGCGCGTCAGCGAAACGCATCGTGAAGAGCCGCAGTTTGGGCAGCAGGCCACCGCAGTGGACAGACGCGCGGAGCGGCTGGTGCAGGCGCTGGTGTTTGCGGCAAAAAGCGACGGGCATATTGACGGCGAAGAACGTAAGGCCATCAATGAGCATATTCATCAGGCGGGGCTGGGCGCGGAAGGCGAGCAGCTGTTGCAGCGCGCTATCGATATGCCGCTGGATCCTAAAATGCTGGCGCAGGATGTGAAAAACGAAGAGGAAGCGCTGGAACTCTACTTCCTCAGTAATCTGGTCATTGATGTCGATCACTTTATGGAGCGCAGCTATCTGCAGGCGCTGGGCGACGAGCTGAAAATTCCGCAGGACGTCCGCGAGAGCATGGCGAAAGATATCCAGCAGGAGAAGCAAAAGCTGGTCGCCTGACTCTTTCCGGGCGCCTTACCCGGCCCGGAAAGCTTTTTTAACGTTGTTTATCAACTCTTGTCAACGCGCTGCGCTTGGCAATCACCGCCGTAGCTGCCACCCTTACTCTGTATAACTGATTCAGCGGGGCAGCAAATGATAAAACCACCAGTCGCTAAAAAAATACCTTACGAGATGAGCGCGCACGGCGAGACGCGCATAGACAATTACTATTGGCTGCGTGACGACAAGCGTGAAGATACGGCCGTGCTGGACTACCTGCATGCGGAAAACGACTACGGGCAGGCCGTAATGCAGACGCAGCAGGCGCTGCAGGAAAAATTACTGAAAGAGATGGTCGATCGCGTGCCGCAGCGCGACAGTTCCGTTCCCTATGTCAAAAACGGCTATCGCTACCAGCGACGCTATGATGAGGGCAACGAATATGCCGTCTACACCCGCCAGCCGGAAGAAACCGCCACGCCGGAAGAGTGGGAGGTGCTCGTTGACGGCAACCAGCGCGCCGCCCACAGCGAATTTTATACGCTGGGCGGCCTCGGCATCAGCCCAAACAATGAAGTGATGGCGCTGGCGGAGGATTTTCTGTCGCGCCGTCAGTACGGCATCCGCTTCCGCAACCTTAAAACCGGCAACTGGTATCCGGAGGTGTTGGATCACGTCTCTTCCAGCTTCGTCTGGGCCAGCGACAGCCGCACTTTTTACTATGTGCTGAAGGATAAACAGACGCTGCTGCCCTGGCAGGTATGGCGTCACCGGCTGGGCACCCCACAGCGGGATGACGAACTGGTCTATGAAGAGCAGGATGAGACTTTTTACGTCAGCCTGCATAAAACGATGTCCGAGCACTTTATTCTGATTGTGCTCAATAGCACCACTACCAGCGAAATCCGGCTGCTGGACGCCGAATTTGCCGATGCACAGCCGCAAATATTCTGCCCTCGCCGTAAGGATCACGAATACAGCCTGGATCATTACGATCACCATTTTTACGTGCGATCCAACCGCGAAGGCAAAAATTTCGGCCTGTATCTCACCGATCATGTGAAAGAGGAAAAATGGCAAACGCTGATTGCGCCGCGCGATCACGTTATGCTGGAGGATTTTGCGCTGTTTCGCGACTGGCTGGTGGTGGAAGAGCGTCAGCGCGGCCTGACCAGCCTGCGGCAGATTAACTGGCAGAGCGGAGAAGATTACGGTATCGCTTTTGACGATCCGGCCTATGTCACCTGGCTTTCCGTCAATCCCACGGCGAATACCAGCAAGCTGCGCTATGGCTACTCCTCAATGACCACGCCGGATACGCTGTTCGAGCTGGATATGGACAGCGGCGAGCGGAAAATCCTCAAGCAGACGGAAGTTAAGGGTTTTGACGCCAACGACTACCGCAGCGAACATCACTGGATCAAGGCCCGTGACGGCGTGGAAGTGCCCGTTTCGCTGGTCTATCACCGTCAGCACTATCGACCTGGTAAGAGCCCGATGCTGGTTTACGGCTATGGCTCTTACGGCAGCTGTATGGATGCGGACTTCAGCTCCAGCCGCCTGAGCCTGTTGGATCGCGGCTTCGTCTTCGCGCTGGCGCACATTCGCGGCGGCGGCGAGCTGGGCCAGCAGTGGTACGAAGATGGCAAATTGCTGAACAAGCTCAATACCTTTCATGATTTTATCGACGTGACCAATACGCTGGTGGAAAAAGGCTATGGTAACCCGGAAAAGCTCTATGCCATGGGCGGCAGCGCTGGCGGCCTGCTGATGGGCGCAGTTATCAATATGGCGCCGACGCGCTTTCACGGCGTGGTGGCGCAGGTGCCGTTTGTGGATGTGGTCACCACGATGCTCGACGAATCTATCCCGCTGACCACGGGAGAATATGATGAGTGGGGCAATCCGGCGGACGAGCGTTACTATCGCTATATGCGTCAGTACAGCCCTTATGACTGCGTCACCGCGCAGCACTATCCGCATATGTTGGTGACCACCGGGCTGCATGATTCCCAGGTTCAGTATTGGGAACCGGCGAAATGGGTCGCGAAACTGCGTGAGTTTAAAACAGACGATAATCTGCTGCTGCTTTGTACCGATATGGATGCGGGGCACGGCGGTAAATCAGGCCGTTTTAAATCTTATGAGGGCGTGGCGCTGGAATACGCTTTCCTGATTGGCCTGGCGCAGGAGACGCTAAGCGCCGCCAGCGCCCGTTAATCCGCCGACAGAGCCCGTTCCATTGCGCTTTTGAGATCGGGCTTCAGATCCGGGATATTTTTTAGCATCCACTTCAGGTATCCCGGATCGCGTTTCACCACATCATCAATACGGCTACCGCGATATTTGCCGAACGGGAAAGTGGCGCTGGAGCCGCGAACCTGCATCCGGCGCACCATTTCTGGCGCATCCCAGCCGGAAAATTCCATAATACGGATCAGCAAAGCCGCCGTAACGTAGCAGTCGTACAGTGCCCGGTGAGCGTGGAGATCCGCTGGCGGCGTCACGTCCAGCTGTAAAGCTTCACGCAGCGCCTGGTTGCCGTATTTTTTTCCGGGCCACAGGCCTCTCGCCAGCGTCATAGTACAAATCCATTCGCCCGGCATTTCCGGCAGCATCCGACGGTCAAAGCTGGCATTGTGAGCGACGTAGTAAGGGCTGCCGTGATAGCGGCCAATCGCTTCTTCAATGGTGGGCTTGCCCAGCACCATCGTTTCAGTGATGCGGTGGATGGCCATAGCCTGACGGCTGATGGGCCGATCCGGACTGATCAGATCGCTCATAGGGTTCACGATCCTGCCGTCGATAACGTCAACGGAGGCGACTTCCACTACGCCGCCCTGCAAGCCACAGGTTTCGGTATCTATTACGCGTAACATAATTTCTCTCTTTCAGAGGGCGGTAGCCGTGCGTAAATCGTGTACTTCGCCCTGCCATTTACTGTCCTGACGTCGGGCGATAACCAGCTGCTCGCCACGACCGCCAGCGATAACCTGCCGGCCATTTTCATCCCAGACGGCGCTTTTCCCCGCGCTGTCAAAACCGCCCGTGGGCAGAGCGTGGTTAGCCATCAGCACGGCAATATTGAACTTACGCGACCAGCGCGCCAGATATTCGCAATCCTTGTGATAACCTTTTTCAGAAAGGAGCACGCTGGTGGCATAAAGATTAGCGCCACGATGCGCGGCATCGCGAGCGTAGTCTTCCACGCTGATATCGGCGCAGACCGCCATCGCCACATGATGATGTTGGTAGCCAAACACGGGAACGCTTTGTCCGGGATGGAAGAAGGGTTTTTCCGCCTCTACCAGATTGCGTTTAAAATAGGCCAGGCGCGTGCCGTCAGGCAAAAAAGCCAGCGCGCAAAGGCGTATTTTATCGCCATCCTGCAAAGGAACGCCGGTAACAATACTCATACGGTATTCTGTCGCCGCTTCGGCAAAAGCGTTAAGGCGCACATCGTCTATCGACATCGCCAGCTGGCTGGCAAGCGCAAGCTCATAGCCGGTGATGGAAAGCTCCGGGAACAGCAGTAAATCAACCTGATGTTCAGCGGCCTGACGAACAAAAGCCAGATGGCGTTCTATATTCCACTCGATTTCTCCGGGACGAGACCCTGATTGCGCGGCGGCGATGCTCCAGACGGACATAAATATACTCGCGATACGGTTTTTGAGACGTTATCTCAACCGAAGCGACCAGGAAACACAAGTTATTCGCGTAACTATTTTTGCTTCGGCTCATACGGCAGGCGGGAAAGGCTGAGCGACGCCTGTCGATAATGCGTCAGCCGCTGACGAAACCAGTCGCGCAGGGCCTCCGGCTGCTCGCGCTCCACCATCTCCGCCACGACCGGCATATTGTAGCGCTCTTTAAACGCCACGCCTGCGGCAGCTATATCAACATTGATTTTGTCTTTTTCTTCCTGCGGCAGCACCGCCAGATTGTAGTTCATGATGGCCTCCATTGACTCGCGGCAAAAATAAAGCAGACGGCCGCGTTTCGCAAGCCTGACGGCGGGGTAAAGCCCTTAACGACTCGACACTTTATTGGTAGCGGAGTATTCTTTCGGCCTTGTCGCAGCCCCGGGCTGCACCAAACGGGATGGATTCAATGCGTAGGTCAATGATTTTCGCGCTGGCGCTGAGTGCCGCCGCTTTTTCACAGCAGGTTTCTGCTCACGCCCACCTTAAAAGCCAGTACCCGGCAGCGAATGCCAATGTGGAAGCTTCGCCGCAGGCGCTCACGCTGACGTTTTCGGAAGATATCGAACCGGCTTTCAGCGGCGTTGAGGTCACGAACGCTCAGCAGCAGGTCATGCCGCTCTCCGAAGCCGAGCGTGCGCCAAAGCAGCATAATCAGCTAATCGTGCCGCTGGCGAAGCCGCTGAGCAGCGGACAGTATCAGATCAACTGGCATGTGTTGTCGGTTGATGGTCATAAAACTAAAGGAACCTACACCTTTAGCGTGCAGTAATATGTCCCTCAGCCTGTTTTATCTGCTTTCTCGCTGGCTGCATTTTGCCGCGTTGATGACGCTGACGGGCGGCGCAATCTACACCACGCTGTTGGCGCCCGCGCGTTTCCGGCCGCATCTGGCACGGCGTCTTCACCGGCTGCTGGTGGCGGCTTCGCTGCTTGCGCTGGCAACGGCGATAATGCTGCTGGTGGCGCAAACCGGTCTGATGGCCGACGGCTGGCGCGATATTGGCGATAGCGCCATATGGCAGGCGGTGCTGCAAACACGTTTCGGGCAGGCCTGGCAATGGCAGCTGCTCGCCGCGCTGTTGGGCGTCGTCGCCTTATCAGCCAGGGGACAGCTGCGGCAGTGGCTGTTATTACTGAGTGGGGCGGGGCAGCTGGTTGGGCTGGCCTTTGTGGGCCATGCGACCATGCTGGATGGCACGGCCGGTTGGCTACAGCGTCTGAATCATAGCGTACATCTGCTGTCGGCTGCCTTCTGGGCGGGCGGCCTGCTCCCGGTAGTGATTTTGATGCGCGATATGGCGCGTTTCCCGGCGGGCTATGACGCTATCCGTACGCTGATGCGCTTTTCCCGTTACGGTCATCTGGCTGTGGCATTGGTTATTATCAGCGGCACGATTGACGCTTTTATCCTGCTGCCTGGCTGGCCGCCGGCATTTGGGCGCTACAGCCAGCTGTTGCTGCTGAAGGCGCTATTGGTAGCGGTGATGTGCGGCGTCGCGCTGTTTAATCGTTACTGGCTGGTGCCGCGCTTTCAGCCCGACGGGGACCGCGCCCGGCACCTTTTTATCCTGACCACGCTGGCCGAGCTGCTGCTTGCCGCGCTGGTAATAGCGCTGGTGAGCGTCTTTGCTACTCTGGAGCCAGCCTGAATTTTTACCGCCTGCTGTTGGGCGTTTCTACAAGAGGTAGTGCAACATCATGAAAAAATTAGTCGGCCTGATGCTAGCTTTAAGTTTTTGTTCCAGCGCGATGGCGTCAGAGGTGATTACCGTCAGCCGCTTTGAAGTGGGCAAAGACAAATGGGCCTTTAACCGCGAAGAGGTGATGCTAACCTGTACCAAAGACGGCGCGCTGTACGCAATTAATCCCAGCACGCTGATGCAGTATCCGCTGAACGATATCGCAAAGCAGCAGCTGAAAAGCGGGCAGGTAAAAGGCCAGCCGATCGACGTTATTCAGATTGAAGACCCTGCGCAGCCGGGCCAGAAAAAGAGCCTGGCGCCAATTATTGAGCGTGCGCAAAAGCTGTGTGATTAAACGTTTTGTCGCGCTGGCTTCCCGGCCAGCGCGGTAGCAGTAATTGTCCACTCCTGCCATCTTGTCACTGTTTCTGCCGTTACGATCACAGAGCTGTCATATTTTAGCTGGCCCTGAACCCTACAGCTGGAAAATCTCCGCGCCTGAACTACCTTATAAAGAGCAAGGCGTCATAGCCTGCATAAATGCCAACTTTTAGCGCACGGCTCCTACCAGAGCCATTCCCCTGGACCAAAGACAGGAATCGTCTTTGGTCTTTTTTTGTTTAGGATTTTGAAACAGCAACTTATAGTTAAATCAACCACTTAAATCTCACCCCATTGTACCGTATTACTCCCTGTAGGATTCTGTGCCGCCATTTTGTCGCCATTTTGGCGAGCCATTCTTGCCAGCGGATTGTTGGTCACGGCTTCTTCCAGATGGTCAGGTGCGCATGACGCATGGTCACGCCGATATCGGAATGGCCTGAGATGCGTTGCAATACCACGATATTACCTCCGGCCATCGTAAAGTGGCTGGCAAAGCCGTGACGCACGCCGTGGCTCATTTGGCCTTCTGGTAACTATTACGAAGCATTAATCGCGCAAAGTGATATAAAGCCTTTTGAATTCCGTAGTGAACGCCATCAATTAGATCTGGTACTCAGGAAACTGAATGATGTTGATAGTGTGATTATTGAGTATATTCTTAGACCAGAAGCACATGCTGACAGCGTCCGGGTTAAAGGAGATTTCAGTATCAACGAAAGTTATTTTCCTGAGATACTGAAACGGCTGGATGAAATGATTGCGTGGCAGAATTAAACATCCCGGCATCAGGTATGTTTATCAGATAATCCCCGCCGGGCGGGGATTGGTATCATGCTGGCTTTCCCGGCCAGACAATATCCGGCGTGCCGGTATCAACGGTCTGCACGTACTTCATGCACGCGGTCAGTAATGCCTTAATTTGAGCGTAGTCCGGCAACGTGATTCAGCCCGACCACTCTCGCGTGCCAGAATTACGTTGAATTAAGGTTGCCGGACTGTTTTTTAAATGTATAACTTAATTATTTTTTTAAAGGGAAAAAAGAAATAAATTATCCAGTTTATAGCGGGGGTGATAGGATGCTATTCTGCAATGACTCATAAGGGACTTATAAAGCCATGGCTTACATCGATGCTAATCTTATCAAAAACGAAACGCTGCTTTATCGCGGTGAGGTAACATTATGGGCCTTACTGCCCTGGGTGATTTGGGGTGTCATTTTAGGCGCTATTACAGCAGGTTTAGGATTGTTGTTGATACCTTTTGGCTATTTTGTAATACGCTCTAACGAAGCCGGGATAACGGACAGGCGCGTAATTGCTAAAACTGGTATTATCAAGCGAGATACAATCGAGATAGGGTTGAATAAGGTTTCCAGTCTGCAAATAAAACAAAGTATCGCAGGCCGTATTCTCGGCTATGGTTCTTTAATTATTTGCGATGTAGGTGCATCCCGTGCACCTATAAAATATATAAAGGATCCTATGGCGTTCAGGCGCCGTTTTTTTGAGCTACAGGAAGAGAATGACGTGAAGTAATCGCGCAGCACGTACAGTCTAACCCAGCCGGGGCGCTGGGTTTTTTATCGGCTGAAGACTGTAATCCTGCATTGTTTAATGCATATTGGTAGCTGTAAATTCGGCTACCATATTGAATAATTCCCGAAAGCTTTTTTTTTGCCGACTGGCGTAATGGCGTAATGGCGTAATGGCGTAATGGCAACGGTCAGCTCATCCCTCGCGGCAGCGTCAGGAAAAATGCAGTTAGTTGCCTGGCAGAAGCAAGCCTCAGCTATCTGCCGGGGTTGCTTTATGCGTGGGCTGCCTGAAAAGTATTTATGATGTACTTTCGGGATAACCCAGCAGGTAAAAAGGACATTGCGTTAAGCAGAAAAGTGGGTCTTCCGTACAATTATTACCAGGGAAAACGGCCCCCTACGTTTAACTCCTCAGAACCAAAATCAGGTGATTCTCCTCGTCTTGCCCGAATTTTTTCATCTTTTGTTGGCTTATGTGTATCGGCCCTGCTGGGGGGTTTACCCGGAAGGCTATCACAGCCAAACCCTTTGCAAATTTTCAGGGAAGGCGTCTTGTCCTGAGGCTGTGGGTTTGAGCATGCCGCAAGGGTAAGGGAAAGGCTCACCAGCGCAATATATTTCATTAACATTTTAAGTTCCTTTTAATAATGCCAGTTTCCATAGTAATGCTGATAATTTAAACAAAGCGTCTACGAGTACAAATTAATCGTTTGCGGTACTGGCACCATCCGTTAGTGCAATCGCCATACGCATTTTTTTTGCTACTTAACCTAATTTTTTCAATTCTGTTGCCGATAAGAGCCTCTGACTATTGTAGTTTCAGCCTGCCAATATGAGTGACGGCTGGTCTGTTTTTTAAACACATGGTGTTTTTTAACAAGGAATAAAAAATGAAAAAAGTAGTAAAATGGGTGTTCTTCATTATCGTTGCGCTAATTGTGATTCGCGCGCTTACCGGCCCCAGCGAGCAGAGTAAAAACGCGGCAAATACCGGCCAGGCGCAGCAGGATGGCGCGACAGCATCCTCTTCACCGCAAAAAGAGGTTTACCATGTTTCCGCCACTAAACTTTTTAAAGATTATGAAGCAAACGAAGTTGCCACAGATGAGGCGATGAAAGGGAAACTTATTGCCGTAACGGGCACAGTACAGTCTATCGATAAAGATTTTACCAATGCCATTATTATCAGACTGAAAACCCCGAATCAGTTTATGGCCGCCAGTATGGAAATGCAGGATTCTGAGAAAAACACGGCTTTAACGCTCAAGAAGGGCAGTCAGGTTGAGGTGGTTTGTCAGCGCATGTCACGCGTTATCGGCACGCCTTCTGGCCGTCGCTGCGTATTTAATTAACGTGCGCACGGACTATTTCTGAAACACAGCCCGGCTTCCGGCTGGCTTAAAATAGCGTGAACGCCCTGGCCACCGAGCCGGGGCTTATTTTTGCCGCAGCAGGCGCAAAGTAAGCTATCAATTTAACAGGGTCAAACTATTCCGGAAATAAGGGCCGCATCCCGCGTTAAGCTGTCTGGATTATCGGCCTGTTTTAACTCATTAAACAGGGAAAGGAGAGACGCTGCTGCAAAATAATACCGGCGGGAAGCCGGTATCGAAAAGCGTAACGGCCTTGATTACGACTGCGGCTGACCTACCGGGCCTGCGCCCAGCGTACCGCCCGGCACGGACTGCGCGCTTGGTGCATGAGGACGGCCGTCGTTACCTACCGCGCTGCTGCGATTCATACAACCCGCCAGGGATAAAACGGCCAGCAGAGCGATAAGACCTTTAGTGCAATTTTTCATAATATTTTCCGTGGGTTGAAAAAGATTCAGAGCCTTAAGCGTAGCCTGGCGTTTGTTGATTGCCAGCAGCGGCCTGACAAAAACAGAGCGGAAAAATTTTCCTGCTTCTTTATCGGACGGTGACAGAAAAATCCTCTACTACACTTAACTAACTGCAAACTAAAGGAGGCAGTTATGTTTAAACATGAAACGAATAAAGAACGTAAAGATGAAGGCGACGTGCATAAAGGTCTGCCGGAAGCCGCGCCTTCGGCTGGTAATGCTTACGAGGAAGACGATTATCCGGCCAAGGATGCGCCTGATGAACACGGTGAAGTGCCGCGGACTCGCGATGATAGCCAGGCAGATAAAAAAGATCCTTATCAGGAAAAATAAGGTTTACTCAGGCCCGCTGCGGGCCTGATGCCCGCAGGTTATACGATTGCTTTAGGGTTGTGGACAGCGCTATTCTTTAGCTTCTGAAAAAAGGAAAAGCGCCTTGCAAAGGAGAGTGCAATGAAACATAGCCGCAAATATCGGGTCTGTTACTACGGCAGCCTGATAACCATTTTCTTTTTTCTGTCGCATACTTGCCTGCCGGCCCACGATCTCATCTTCCATCCTTTTCTGCTGCTTACCTGGATTTTTATTATTCGGGGTATAGTCGCGCTGTGGCAGGATGCTGTACGTTTTTGGCAGTGGTTTAACGGCTGACGCGCGCTTAAGCAAATAAATCTGCCGCCTGGTAACGATTCTGGCTGGAGTAGGATCGGTACTGACTCCGGGCCCGCTAGCGCGTTATTATGAAAAAGCCCTGGATAAGGGTGAATAAACGCCGAACGTTTATTCTTCTGGTGCCGGGTAAAGTGCTTTTCAACACGATACTTTACCTTTCAGGCTTGTTTATCAGAGATGAAAGCTCTACGCTGCCGTTTCCACGCCACGCGATTTACGCGTCTGGCGTACTGGCAGGAGCAAGCCTGATGAAAAGTAGCAAAGAGATTTCGATCGATCAGTTTACCGACAGCGAAAAAGAGCTGATTGACGCTAAAGTGAAAGCCCTCACGCTGAAAAAAGGCCATGTTCCTTCGCAAAAAGAAGAAAAAGAGATCCTGAAAGAGGCCAAACGGCTGGTAATGAAGGATCGCGTCATCAAAGAGACCAGCAAAGCCGTCGTGGCTAAAAAACCACGCAAGCCCGCCGCCGCCAAAGAAAGCGAAGTCAAAGAGTTTAACTGGTCTGCCTCCCTGCGCAAAAATCCACGGGCGCTAAAAGGCAGCTAGCCGATAAACACTAAATGCAGCGCCCTGAATAAGACTTCCAGCAGCAAGGCGCCGCCGATGATAACCAGTGCCAGCATCAGACTGAACTGTTGATCTGTTTCCATGTTATTGCCGCTCCCTGATAAGTTAACAGACTATACTTTAGAGCCTGTTAACTGAACATTTCGTAAACATTCCAGTCATTTTTCCTTCAGGATGCAACTATGGTGTATCAATACCTTAACGGCACGGCGTGGCGGCATATCTATATTGTGGGTGATATTCATGGCTGTCTCGCCATGCTGCACGAAGAGTTAGAGGCTCAGCGATTCGATGCCGGGCAGGATCTGCTGATAGCCGTAGGCGATTTGATCGATCGTGGCCCGGACAGCCCTGGCTGCGTGGCGCTGTTGAATAAGCCCTGGTTTCGCAGCGTGCGCGGCAATCATGAAGAGATGGCTATCGGGGCGCTGACGCGGGGCGATCATCAGCAGTGGATCGGCAACGGCGGCGACTGGTTCTATAAGCTGGAAGGCATGAAAATGATTGAGGCGAAACATGCGCTCAGCCGTTGTCGCCTGATGCCCTTAATTATTCATCTGGAACTGGAAAATAGCGTGGTGGTGGTCGCTCATGCCGACTATCCGGCCGAACGCTATGCGTGGGAGGCAGCAGTCGATCCTTTTAAGGTCGTCTGGAGCCGCAGCCGCGTTGAACAGGTACAGCAAGGAAAGGGCAAGGCCATCAGCGGCGCGGACGCTTTCTATTTTGGCCACACGCCGCTAAGCAAGCCGCTGAGTGCGGCGAATTTGCACTTTATCGATACCGGCGCCGTATTCGGCAACCGGCTCACAATGGTGCAGGTACAGTAATGCTCAGGAGAACAGCTTGCCGTCCCGCACCAGCTCCCGCGGGTAGCTGTTTTTAATCCGGCTCGATACTTTCTTTGCCAGGCCAATCGGCTGCTGTTGACAGGTGACAATCACTTCGTCGGCGGGCAGCGCACGCTCAGGATAAATGTCCCGTCCGCGATACCACTCTTCGGCTTCCGCCAGCGTCAGCTCAAAACGATTTGACGCCTGCGGCTGCGTCAGAGCGATAACCGCTTCGTGCTGCCAGCGATAGCCTTTGGCAAAGGTTTCAGCCAGCTTCAGGCCGATACGCGAAAAGCGAACCCGGCCCAGCAGCGGCTCCACGGCGCGCGGAAACAGCCAGAGCTCCTTATCACGCTGCCAAAGCGCATGGGCAGCGCTGTCCCACGCCAGCCCTGATTTAGCGGCAGCGGCCGTAATTTCCTGCTCATCTTTACGTTTTACCGGCGTAAAAGGCAGCTTACCCAGTTTATAATTTGGCGCGGGCATGGGCGGCACGCCCGCTGTTTTGCGCAGTCGCGCGACAAAGAAGCCTTCACTGTCAAAAATATGTGGGAAAACGTGCAAAAAGCCTTCCGGGGTGCTGGCCCGTTCGGCGCCGGCAAACAGGTCGTCTAAAGGTTCGATGACAACGGCGTCCGGATAGCGCGCCAGCAGCCAGGCGATGACCTGCTGATTTTCGCTGCGGTTCAGGGTGCAGGTGGAATAGACCAGCGTCCCGCCGGGTTTAAGGGCATGAAAGGCGCTATCGATTAAATCGTGCTGAGTGGCGGCAATCGCCTCGGTGCTTTCCGGCGACCAGTTGCGCAGCGCATCGGCGTCCTTACGGATTACGCCTTCGCCAGAGCAGGGCGCATCCAGCAAAATGGCGTCGAAGGTTTCCGGCAGCGCCGGCCCGAAGACGCGGCCGTCGAAATGGGCGATCGCCGTATTGCTGACGCCGCAGCGGCTGATGTTGGCGTGCAGCACCTTGACTCGGCTGGCGGAGTATTCGTTGGCGAGAAGCACGCCCTTGTTGCTCATCGAGGCGGCAATCTGGGTGGTTTTAGATCCCGGCGCGGCGGCCATGTCCATTACGCGTTCCGGCGCGGGCGAACCGGCAAACAGCGCGGTTACCGGCAGCATGGAACTGGCTTCCTGAATATAAAACAGCCCCGCCAGATGTTCCGCCGTACTGCCTAAAGGCAGCGTGTCGGCATCGTCACGGCTGATCCAGAACCCTTCCTTACACCAGGGGACGGGCGTCAGCGCCCATTGATAAGGCTCGACCAGCGCCAGAAACGCCTCAACGCTGATTTTCAAGGTATTGACGCGCAGGCTGCGGCGCAGCGGCTGCTGGCTGAAGGCAATAAACTGCTCGAACCCGGCGCTGTCGGGCAGCAGCTCGCGCATCTGATTTAAGAAAAGATCCGGGAAGTACACGCGTGAAGAAGAAGACACTTAAAGATTCCGCTGGCAATAAAGTGGGGCGAGTTTATCACACTCTGCGGCGGCAAAAAAAACGGGCAGCCAGGCTGCCCGTTTCGATTATTTTGCCGGCAGCGCCGTGCCCCATTTACGCCAGTCTTTCGGCTCCTCGTCCTCCAGCAGATAATGCTTGCCGCTGGTGGCCTGCGGTGCCAGCGGCACGGTCGGCGGGGTGGCAAACTGAATGCCGCCCTGAATAAACTGTTGGAAGGTGCCGGTTTTCACCACGCCGCCAATCAGGCCAAACTTGAAGTTGTAGCCGGAGGCCAGCCAGAACACCGAGTTATTGCGCACCAGATGCTGGTATTTTTTGCTGATGCGTAGCGTAATCTGCACGCGATCGGCCATCGATCCCAGCGAGGTGCCCGTTACCGTACCGACCTCGATTCCCCGGAACAGTACCGGCGTACCGACAGACAGCGAGCCGCCTTCAGGCGCGTCCAGCACCACGTTCAGACCATCCAGATAGCGTGCGTCGGTAATGGTTGATTCCTGTAGTTCAAAGGTGCGCTGCGCGCGGCCTTTGCCGGGATCGACATTGATATAAGGCTGGAGCAGGGTATCCAGATGATTAACGCCCGCTGCGGAAATCTCCGGCGACACTACCGAGAACCGGCTGCCCAGCCGCGCGAAATCCTGTACGTATTCCGGATAAAGCACGGCTTTGGCAATCACCTGATTTTTGTCGTTATTGAGCGCCAGAGATTCCAGCTGGCCGATGGTGATGCCGAGATAGCGGATAGGCATCCCTGAGGAGAGCTTGCTGGCGTCGTAGGTATGCAGCGTAATCTGACTGCCGACCGCTCTGGCCGCCGTTTCTGATTCAAACAGCGTGCGCTTGTCTTTACTCGTCAGGCCCGCACCGGCGCCGCTGAGGTTATCAAAGCTGATCGCGCCCTTCAGCGCGCGGTTAAGCGGCGAAGCCTGCACGGTCAGGCCGCTGCCGTTAAGCTGCACGCGCGCGCCGCCTTCCGACCAGAACACGCTGTTCGGCGTCAGCAGCTTGCGGTATTCCGGCTTGATATGCACGCGCACGTCGAACTCGTTAGCTCTTGGCGTGACCTCCACGATCTCGCCGACCTGAAACTTACGATAGAGCACCACTGAACCGGCCTGAATATCCGGCAGGCTGTTGGCGGTCAGCGTCAGGGTGGTAGGCAGCTGGTTGGTGGTGATGCCTTCGGCGGCTTTTTCCGCATTAGCAAACAGCGGATAGCTCTCTTTTGGCGCGCCCTTGCTGCCGGGATCCAGGCGAATGCCGCCGTCGATCCATTCGCGTGCGCTGGCGCCCAGCACTTCCATACCGTCCAGCCCCAGCTTAACGTCCAGCCGACTGTTGATAATAAATTTGCTGTCGCCGTGCACCAGTTCGCGATACTCAGGCGTAACAGCGATAATAAAATTCACGCCTTTTTCATTGAGCTTGCGGCTGACCACCTGACCAATCTGCATCCCGTGCAGCATTACGGGCTGGCCTGCATCGATACCGTAGCTTTCCGGCGCGGTCAGCTTCACTTCCAGCGTGTCAGGCCGCTGCAGCAGCGACTCGTTGCTTTGCAGCACGGTAAAGCGATCCTGCGGTTCGCCTTCGCCAGGCACCAGTTCGAGCGTGCTGCCGGTTAACAGACTGCTGAGGCTGGTATCGGCGAGGGTGATTTTGGGGCTGCGCATCTCAATGCGGGTGCCGGTACGCATCAGGCCGGTTACCGACGGATCGATGGTCAGTTCGCCTTTTACCTTGCCGTCGGGCTGTAAGTTCAGCGCGGTTAGCGTGCCGACCTCCAGTCCCTGATACATCAGCGGCGTGCTGCCCGCCTTCAGGTTTTTGCCGCCGGGCAGGTCAAGCGTGATAATCACGCCGCGATGGCTGTGCGCCAAATCCGGGTAGAGCTGATAGCTGTCATCGCTTTTTGCCTGCGCGGAGTCGGCTGGCGAGTCAAACGCAATTGCACCGTTGACCAGCGCCGCCAGGCTCTCCAGCTGCACTTTGGCGCCGCTCAGGCCCACATCGGCCTTCACCCCGGAGACGTTCCAGAAGCGGCTCTCTTTTTTCACGAGGTTGGTGAAGCGGCGCTCGATCAGCACGTCGACGGTTACGCCCTGATTGCCAGGGTTGATGCTGTAGTCATAGACGCGGCCAACCGGGATTTTACGGAAATAGACCAGCGAGCCGGTATTCAGCGAGCTTAAATCGGCGGCGTGCAGATGGATCATCATCTCGCCCGTGTTCATGCGATATTTTGGCTGCGTATCCAGCGCCACAAAATGCTCCTGCGGCTTGCCTTTGCCCGGCATCATGCCGATATAGTTGCCGCCCACCAGCGCATCCAGGCCCGACACGCCCGCCAGTGACGCTTTCGGCGTCACCAGCCAGAACTGCGTTTTATCGCGCAGCGCGTCTTTCATATCGCTCTTGATGCTGGCCTTGATCTTAATGGTGCGCAGATCGTCAGTCATGCTGATGCCTTGCACCAGACCCACCTCGACGCCCTGATAGCGCACCGGCGTTCGGCCAGGCACAATGCCGTCAGCGGTGGCGAAATCGATGGTAACCGTGGTGCCGCGCTCCTGGTAATTGTTCCAGACGAGCCAGCCCGCTATCAACAGCGCAATCAAAGGCAGCAGCCAGAACGGCGAAATTTTGCGGCGGCTTTTCACGCGTGCGCTAGTCGGTGTAGTCGGCGTTTCCTGTTGCATGTGCATCCCAAAGTAAACGGCTATCCAGCCACTCGACGGCAAGGATAGTAAGAATAACCGCTGAGCCAAAATAGAAGGCAGCCGGTCCCATAGTAAAAGCCAGAAGCTGGTCGCGATTCACCAGCGACATGGTTAAGGCAATAACAAACAGGTCCAGCATAGACCAGCGTCCGACCCAGGTAACTACCCGCAGCAGACGAACGCGCGTTTTCAGACCCTGTTCACATTTAAAATGGATGCTGAGCAGCAGCGTCAGCAGCACGATAACCTTGGTGAAAGGCACCAGGATACTGGCGATAAAGACCACGATCGCTACCGGAATATTGCCGGAAGCGAGGGAAAGAATACCGGAAAGAATAGTATCTTCCTGGCGCGCGCCGTTGAGATAAATAACGGAAATCGGCAGCAGATTGGCCGGGATCAGCAATACCACCGCAGAGATCAGCGCCGCCCAGGATTTTTGCAGGCTGTGGCGACGACGCAGGCGTAGCGGCGTATGGCAGCGCGGGCAGCGGCCCCGTTCGTCAGGCAGGCAGGTATGATGGCAGTTCAGGCAAACGCGCAGCTGCTCGGGGGCGATATGCGGCTGCGGCTGCGGATAAAAGCGATGCCACAGCTGTTCAACGTTGATATGAATAAGCGTCACCAGGCTCAGCGCGGCCAGCGACAGGAAGGCGAGCAGGCCGGTGCCGGGATTGATATCCGCATAGTCCTGCACCTTGATAGAAGCGACGGCGATACCGACCAGATAGATATCCAGCATGACCCACTCTTTGAGCCGATCGAGCATCAGCAGCACCGGCCGCAAATTTAAACCCAGCCGGTCACCAAAAAAAAGCCAGCCGATTGACGCCACCAGCGTGGCGGGCGCGCCGATGGTGCAAAAGGCCACCATAGAGGCGGTAATCACGTTGCCCTGCTGCGCCATCTGGATAATGCCTTCCAGCAGGCTGGCGCGGATAGTGGTGCCCAGCAGCCGGATAGTCAGCAGCGGTTCGCTAAAGGCAAACGGCATCAGCAGCAGCATAGTGACGGCCATTGCCGCCAGCCGCGTCATCGACCAGTCGCGTCCGTTAAGGATACGGGCGTTGCAGCGCGGGCAGTGCGCCGACTGGTTCGATTTAACATCTGGTAAGGAAAAAAGGGTATCGCATTGCGGACAACGCTGATAACGTTCCTGAGGCAGAATTTGGCTGATAGCGTATATTTTCACGAATTATCCGGATTTGCAGGGTACGGTCAGGCAAAATCGCCCCGGCGAACCACTCTTACGTTTGTTTTTAAAGCTTCAGACCAACAAGGGTATATTAACTAACGGAATCATTCACCTTGTCCGTCTGGACATTTAATGCTTATTTTATCAGGCGAAGCCATTCCGGGCTTCGTAACAGTTTTAATAATGGTTAAAAAATGACTAAAAAAGAATTTTACTCGGATCTCAATCGTGATTTACGCGCGCTTATCGCCGGCGAAACCAGTTTTCTGGCCGCGATGGGCAACTGCAGCGCGCTGCTGTTTGAGCGCCTGGAAGGCGTTAACTGGGCCGGGTTTTATCTGCTGACGGAAGAGAAGACCCTGGTGCTGGGACCGTTTCAGGGCAAAATCGCCTGCGTACGCATTCCGGTAGGCCGCGGCGTCTGCGGAACGGCGGTGGCGGAGAGCGCCGTACAGCGCGTGGACGACGTCCATGCCTTCCCCGGGCATATTGCCTGCGACGCGGCCAGCAATGCCGAAATCGTGCTGCCGCTGGTGGTAAACGGCGAGACGATCGGCGTACTGGATATCGACAGCGTGGAATATAATCGCTTCGATCAGGAAGACGAAAACGGGCTGATTACGCTGGTTGACGGGCTGTGTGAAGTGCTTGCCGGCACGGACGTGGAAAAATTTATTCACATGAAACGCAGCTAAAGTGCTGGATCACGTAGCATTTGCTGATGGTGTCATTATAATGACGCCTGTTCATGCCTGCGCTGGTTGGCAAACCCGTTGTAATCAGGAAATTTCATGGAAAATCAACCTAAGTTGAATAGCAGTAAAGAAGTAATCGCCTTTCTGGCGGAGCGGTTCCCACAGTGCTTCAGTGCCGAAGGCGAAGCGCGACCGCTAAAAATCGGCATCTTTCAGGATTTAGTCGACCGCGTGCAGGGCGAAATGGGCCTGAGTAAAACTCAGCTTCGTTCCGCGCTGCGCCTTTATACTTCAAGCTGGCGCTATTTATACGGCATCAAAGCTGGTGCCACCCGCGTTGACCTGGACGGCAACGCCTGCGGCGTTCTGGACGAGCAGCACGTGGAACACGCCCGTAAGCAGCTCGAAGAGGCCAAGGCGCGCGTTCAGGCGCAGCGCGAGCAGCAGCAAGCGAAAAAACGCGAAGCGGGTGAAGAAACTGCCCCTCGTCGTCCACGCAAGCCGGTTCGTAAACCTTCTGCTGAAGGCGAGCAGCCTCGGGCCGCACGCAGCAAGCCGCAGCGTAATCCTGGCCGCGCGCCTTCCGCAGAACGCCAACCGCAACGCACGACACCCGTTACGGATACCGCAGCATTGCAGGTGGGTCAAAACATCAAAGTCACGGCAGGCAAAAGTGCGATGGATGCAACCATTCTTGAGATTACAAAAGATGGCGTCCGGGTACAGCTGGCTTCCGGCCTGGCAATGATAGTGCGCGCAGAACACTTGCAGTTCTGATACGGAGGCCAATCAGGGCATGAACAACTTTTTTAAAACCACCGTTATTGCTGCACTGTTGTTTACCGGACATGTTTTCGCCGCCGATGCTATTACGCGCGCCGAGCAAATTCCGCAGCTTCATCAGGAACCGCAGCACGCGACCGTCAGCGAGCGCGTGACGTCGCGCTTTACGCGTTCCCACTATCGTCAGTTCGACCTGGATAAAGATTTCTCCGCGAAAATTTTCGCCCGCTATCTGAATCTGTTGGACTACAACCACAATGTGCTGCTGGCTTCTGACGTGGCGCAGTACAACACCAAAAAAACCACGCTGGGCGATGAACTGAAATCGGGTCAGCTGGATGTTTTTTACGATTTATATAACCTGGCGCAGAAACGCCGTTTTGAGCGCTATCAATACGCGCTGACGGTGCTGAACAAGCCGATGAATTTTAGCGGTCACGATACTATTGATATCGACCGCAGCAAGGCACCCTGGCCGCAAACCACTGCGGAGCTGAACCAGCTTTGGGATGCCAAAGTCAAATATGACGAGCTGAGCCTGAAGCTGACGGGCAAAGAGGAAAAGGAGATCCGCGAGGTTCTCACCAAGCGCTATCAGTTTGCTATCCGCCGTCTGGCGCAGAGCAATAGCGAGGACGTTTTCCAGCTGGCGATGACCGCTTTCGCGCGTGAAATCGATCCGCATACCAGCTACCTGTCTCCGCGCAATACCGATCAGTTCAATACTGAAATGAGTCTGTCGCTGGAAGGCATCGGCGCCGTACTGCAAATGGATGATGATTACACCGTGATCAACTCCATGGTTGCGGGCGGCCCGGCAGCCAAAAGCAAAGCGATTACCGTGGGCGATCGTATCGTCGGCGTCGGCCAGCCCGGCAAACCGGTTCAGGACGTGATCGGCTGGCGTCTGGATGACGTCGTGGCGCAGATTAAAGGCCCGAAAGGCAGCAAAGTGCGTCTGGAGATCCTGCCGGCCGGCAAGGGCACCAAAACCCGTATTATTACGCTGACCCGTGAAAAAATCCGTCTGGAAGATCGCGCGGTGAAAATGAGCGTGCATAACGTCGGCAAAGAGAAAGTCGGCGTACTGGATATTCCGGGCTTCTACGTGGGTCTGACCGACGATGTTAAAGTGCAGCTGCAAAAGCTGCAGAAGCAGAATGTCGACAGCGTAGTGATCGACCTGCGTACCAACGGCGGCGGGGCGCTGACGGAGGCGGTATCGCTTTCCGGCCTGTTTATTCCGGGCGGCCCGGTGGTGCAGGTGCGCGATAACAACGGCAAGGTGCGTCAGGACAGCGATACCGACAGCATGGTTTACTATAAAGGCCCGCTGGTGGTGCTGGTAGACCGTTTCAGCGCCTCCGCTTCCGAGATCTTTGCTGCCGCCATGCAGGATTATGGTCGCGCGCTGATCGTCGGTGAACCGACCTTTGGTAAAGGCACCGTGCAGCAGTATCGCTCGCTGAACCGTATCTACGATCAGATGCTGCGTCCAGAATGGCCTGCGCTGGGATCCATCACCTACACCATCCAGAAGTTCTACCGCGTTAACGGCGGCAGTACCCAGCGTAAAGGCGTTACGCCGGATCTGCTGATGCCGACCGGCGTGGAAGCGGTGGAAACCGGTGAGAAATTCGAGGATAACGCGCTGCCGTGGGACAGCATTGATGCGGCGGCCTATACCAAAACCGGCGATGTTAAACCGCTGATCCCGCAGCTGCTCAAGACGCATCAGGATCGTATCGCGAAGGATATGGAGTTCCAGTACATCCTGAAAGATATTGCCCGCTTCAACGCGATGAAGGATAAGCGCAATATCATCTCGCTGAATCTTGCCGAGCGCGAGAAAGAAAATCACGAGGATGACGCGCTGCGGCTGGAGCGGATCAACGCCCGCTTTAAAGTGGAAGGCAAAAAGCCGCTGGCGAAGCTTGAGGATCTGCCGAAGGATTACAAAGAGCCGGATCCTTACCTGGACGAAACGGTCAGTATCGCCAATGATCTGGCGCAACTGGAAAAAAGCCAGAGCACCAAATAACCACCAGGGCACAGCGCAAGCTGTGCCTTATTTTTACCTGAACTTTCCCAATCCACGCGGTAATTTTGCCTTTCCTGACAGTCAATGTTTTCCTGAACGTTAAAAGTTAAGACAAAATGTAAAGTTATGTCTTTTTAGACACTTAATGCCCTTTGCCGCTTGAAATGTTTTGCCGCGCCCATAGGATAGTTATCCGCTATAAGCGATTTTTTAACTGAGGAAGAAGAAATTTTATGATGCGTATTGCGCTTTTCCTGTTAACCAACCTGGGCGTAATGTTGGTTTTTGGACTGATCCTCAGTCTGACGGGAATTCAGTCAAGCAGTGTTCAGGGCCTGATGATCATGGCGGGTCTGTTTGGCTTTGGCGGTGCGTTTGTCTCACTGCTGATGTCTAAATGGATGGCGCTGCGCTCCGTAGGCGGTGAGGTCATTGAGCAGCCACGTAACGAAACCGAGCGCTGGCTGATGCAGACCATTGCCGGACAGGCGCAGCAGGCGGGCATTGCTATGCCGCAGGTCGCTATTTATCATGCGCCGGACATTAATGCCTTTGCTACCGGCGCGCGCCGCGATGCCTCACTGGTTGCGGTTTCTACCGGGCTGCTGCAAAACATGAACCGCGATGAGGCCGAGGCGGTGCTGGCGCATGAGATCAGCCATATCGCCAACGGCGATATGGTGACGATGACGCTGATCCAGGGCGTGGTAAACACCTTTGTGATCTTTATCTCGCGTATTATCGCGCAGATAGCCGCAGGCTTTATGTCGGGCGATCGCGAAGAGGGCGAAAGCAGCAACGGCAACCCGCTGGTCTATTTTGCGGTGTCGATGGTGCTGGAGCTGGTGTTCGGTATTCTGGCCAGCATTATCACCATGTGGTTCTCGCGCCATCGTGAGTACCATGCCGATGCCGGTTCGGCGCGTCTGGTTGGCCGCGAGAAAATGATCGCCGCGCTGCAACGTCTGAAAACCAGCTATGAGCCGCAGGAAGCAAGCACCATGATGGCGTTCTGCATTAACGGTAAATCGAAGTCGCTGAGCGAGCTGTTTATGTCGCATCCACCGCTGGATAAGCGTATCGAGGCGTTGCGCAGCGGCCAGTACCTGAAATAGTCGTTAAGATGATAAATGCCGGTCGCTGACCGGCATTTTTTTGCCTGTCGATCAGCCCGCTTTCTGTTGCGGCCCCGGCTGCGTCAGCCGAAGCGCGCTGACGATGGCGGCCAGCGTAGAAAATCCCCCCGCCAGCAGCAGCGAGGCGTGCGTGCCCTGATCGCTGAACAGATTGAACATTAACGCGACCAGCGCCGCGCCGCTGGTTTGACCCAGCAGGCGCGCCGTGCCCAACATGCCGCTCGCGCCACCGCTGCGATGACGTGGCGCCGAACTGATAATAGTGTGGTTGTTGGGCGACTGAAACAGGCCAAAGCCCGCGCCGCAGATCATCATGCGCCAGATAATGCTCCAGTTATCCGGCGAAGCTGGCAGCAGCGCCAGCGAAAACAGGCCGATCGCAAAGCATCCCAGCCCTATAGCGCCCAACAGCCCGGCATGGTAGCGCTCGATGAGTCTGCCCGCTATCGGTGCCATCACCATCGTTGCCAGCGGCCACGGCGTCAGCAGCAGGCCTGTCGCTACCTCGTCGCGATGCAGCACGGTTTGCAGAAAAAACGGCAGCGACACCATCGCCAGCATCTGCGCGCAAAAGGAGCATACCGAGGTGCCGAGCGACAGCGAGAATACCGGGATACGCAGCAGGTCGACCGGCAGCAGCGGCACCGGCAGCCGCAGCTGCCGACGAATAAACACCACGCCAATAACTACCAGCGCGACCAGTTCCGCCGCAACCAGTTTGCCGCTCTGACCCTGGGCGAAACCGCTCAGCGCAGAGATTAACAGGCCAAACGTCAGCGCGTTCATGATGGCGCTGGGAATATCAAAGCGCTGTTCGCTGGCTTTTTGCGGATTATCGGGTAGAAAGCGGAAGGCGAGAAATAGCGCGCCGAGGCCTACCGGCACGTTAATCAGGAACAGCCATTGCCAGGAGGCGACAGAGAGCACGGCAGCGGCCACGGTCGGGCCAGCGGCGGTTGAGACGGCGACGATGAGGGAGTTAATGCCCATTCCGCGCCCCAGGTAGCGCTGCGGATAAATGATGCGGATCAGCGCGGTGTTCACGCTCATCAGTGCCGCGCCGCCAAAACCCTGCAGCACCCTGGCGAAGGTCAACATGCCCAGCGAGTCGGAAAACGCGCAGAACAGCGAGGTACAGGTAAATACCACCAGTCCACACTGATAGACGCGGCGGTAGCCCAGGATATCGCCCAGAAAAGAGAGCGAAAGCAGCGAGACGATAATCGCCAGCTGATAGGCGTTGACGATCCAGATTGAGGCCGCCGGACTGGCCTGAAGATCGCGGGCAATGGTTGGCAGCGCCACGTTGGCGATAGCGCCGTCCAGCACGGCAACGGTAATACCCAGTGCGATAGCTAAAATCGCGCCATAGCGCTGCGGAACGGGCAGGCCATCCGATGGAAGAGTTTGCGGCATAGAGAAAATAGTCAGGAGAGTGAATATCATAATGCTAATGATTTTTTCCTTGCCTTACCATTTATTCAGCGCGCTCAACCATCAGCAAATGTGTCTGTGCTGCCGACAGGTTAGCGTTGCGCTGCCGCTGCGGCAAAAAGTATACTGGGAATAGTGTTCCATTTTTTATAAAACAATAAGGCAAAAGCGTTATGGCGAAGGATGAGGTGGATAAACAGCCCGATTCGGTCTCTTCCGTACTGAAAGTGTTTGGCATTTTACAGGCGTTAGGCGAAGAGCGAGCGCACGGCATTACCGAGCTGTCACAGCGGGTGATGATGTCGAAAAGCACCGTTTATCGTTTTTTACAGACCATGAAGTCGCTGGGCTACGTTGCGCAGGAAGGCGACACGGAAAAATATAGCCTGACCCTGAAGCTGTTTGAGCTGGGCGCAAAGGCGTTACAGAATGTCGATCTGATACGCAGCGCCGATATCCAGATGCGCGAACTTTCCCGCCTCACCCGCGAGACGATCCACCTGGGCGCGCTGGAAGAAGACAGTATTGTTTATATTCACAAAATCGACTCGCTTTACAATCTGCGCATGTACTCGCGCATTGGCCGACGCAATCCGCTTTACAGCACCGCTATTGGTAAAGTGCTGCTGGCCTGGCGCGATCCGGAAGAGGTGAAAAGCATCCTGGCAGAGGTCAGCTTTCAGAAGAATACCTCCCGCACGCTTACGTCTACGGACGCGCTGATAACCCAGCTGGAACGGGTACGCGCACAGGGCTTTGGCGAAGATAACGAAGAACAGGAAGAGGGATTGCGCTGCATTGCCGTGCCGATATTCGATCGCTTTGGCGTGGTGATTGCCGGACTGAGCATCTCCTTCCCGACCATCCGTTTTACGGAAGAAGAGAAGGGCAACTATGTTGCGATGCTGCACCGTGCGGGCAGGCTGATATCGGAACAGATGGGCTATCGGGACTATCCTTTCTGAACCGACGGGCCGACAGCACTCGGCCCGTCGCGGTTTCAGTTATCGATCACTTCACTGCTTTTTTTCAGCAAAGGGCAGTCGGTGACGCCGACAATGCCGCTGTCGCTGTGCAGATACTGGGCGGTGGTCATGCCGCGAGCGGTAAGATACTGGCATTGCAGCCCCATCCCTGCGACATTCTTATGGCTTCCGGCCAGTACGCCATAGCCGGTGACCAGCAGAGCCAGCCAAATCACGACCAGCAGGCCAACAAGACGAACAAAAAATTTCATGCTTTCTCCTTTATGCGTCGGCCTTTCCCGTAGTCGCCGACGCCAGTACATTGTGAGCAGATACGCAAAACATTGTCAGCATACAGCAGTGCCGCCATAAAGCCTGCGCGAAGGTTCCTAAATTTCCATCAGCGCGCTATCAATTCGTTGATGAGCAGGTAAAATTCGGCTCATTATAATTATATGTAACATCAGGAGTATAGGTATGTTAAACGAGGTCGCCAATGGCGCGGCGGGAGCCGGCTTGCTTATCGGCATTATGCTTGTCGGGCTGGTCGCCTGGTTTTTTATTACTCGCGCCAGCGTCAGAGCTAATGAACAGATCCGCCTGCTGGAGGAGCTGCTTGACGAGCAGAAACGGCAGAACCAGCTGCTGATAAAGCTTGTCGGCGCGCGGCAGGTGCCGGCTGAAGATAACAATGAGACTGATTTTATTCGTTTAATTCCGGAGCGCTAATCGCTCCGGCACAAGGAGCACCGCATGGCCTGGCAAAACCCCTGGTACGATCCGCAAAAAGCGCACCACACGCCGGAAGGCTTCCGTAACCCTGAACAGGATCTCCGCCAGCCCGGTGATTTACAGCGCTGGCGCAAAGAGCGCAAGGCGCAGGGGCTGCCTTTTCCACCGGCGCAGGGCTACGATGCGTTTATTCGTCAGTGGTGGCAGCCTGCCGATTTAAGCGGCGAGGAGGATGCCGTCTGGTGGCTGGGCCATGCCTGCCTGCTGCTGCGCACCTCGGGCAAATACACGCTGATCGATCCCGCGCTGGCGTCGCGCGCGTCGCCGCTCCAATTTTACGGGCCGCAGCGCAAAACGCCTGCCGCGCTGAAAGTCGAAGACCTGCCCGCGTTGGATCGCGTACTGATTTCGCACAGCCATTACGACCATCTTGACTGGCCTACCATCAAACTGATCCTGCGTCATTTTCCGGACGTGCATTTTGTGGTGCCGCTGGGGCTGGCGCCCTGGTTTAAAAAACGCGGGGCGAAAAAGGTCACGCAGCTGGACTGGTGGGAAAGCGTCACCGATCGCGAAATGCAGATCTTTGCCGTTCCGGCGCGTCACTGGAGTATGCGTACGCCCTGGGATCGCAACCGCTCTTTATGGTGCGGTTGGGTAGTAAAGAGTCAGGGCGTAAATTTCTGGTTCAGCGGCGACAGCGGCTATTCCGAAAGGCTGCTGGAGATCCCGCGCAGGCTGGGGCCTTTCAACCTGGCTGCTTTGCCAACGGGCGCTTATGCGCCGCAGTGGTTTATGCGCGGACAGCATATGGATCCGGACGAGGCCATTTCGCTACATCAGGCGCTGGGCCAGCCCGTCACCATTCCCATTCATTGGGGCGTATTCGAGCTGGCGGACGAATCGCTGGACGAGCCGCCGCGCGTGCTGAGCGAAAAGATGCAGGCAGCAAAGCTGGACGAGCACCGTTTCAGCGCGTGGAAAATTGGCGCGAGGATGCCCCTTAAAAATATAAATTAAGAATAATCCTGGTAAGGGAATTTAAAATGCGTACGCGCTGATATCAATGCCGGTTAATCCAAATAGATTGATGGTACTAATGGCAATTAATCGGGAAGGGGGCTGCATTTAAATGGGGCAGGCAAAAATACATTTTCCTGATTTTGGTGCAGTTTAAATTTAAATATGAACCATATGCTCCTTTTGATACCCCAATGCCATTCTAATTTTGCGTGGCGCGGAGCCATCTTTAAATGAAGATTTTTGAGTAAGCAATGTCATATTTCTGCAATAAGCCAGATGGAAAATCGCCCGGAGCGCAGCGAGAAGCCGTAGACTTGGCCGCAGCGGCAGGCTAAGATGTGCTTAGAAAATTGCATGACCGACGGGCCTGTGCCATTCGGTTTTACTCTGGCGACGTTCAATAATTCCTTTGTTGATGTGCAATAAGTGCCGCAGACGTTTCAAATATGTGCGACAGTCCGACGACCTTATAAAAATGACTTGCCATTAATAATCGAATATGTGATAACGCTTTTGGTAAAACGGGGTACAGTTCTGTTTATGTATGGCATCTTCAGTAAAGAAGTTCTGAGTAAAGACGTTACGTTGAATACCGCTTCCTTGCCGAGCCTTAATTTATGCCTCATGCAGTTGTGTCTCTGATTTTTCTGTACGTCACGCCCCCGGGCGAATTAACACTCTAAGGAATTTGCAAAATGGCAAAGATTAAAGGTCAGGTTAAGTGGTTCAACGAGTCTAAAGGTTTTGGCTTCATTACCCCTGCAGACGGCAGCAAAGACGTGTTCGTACACTTCTCTGCTATCCAGGGCAATGGCTTCAAAACTCTGGCTGAAGGCCAGAACGTTGAGTTCGAAATTCAGGACGGCCAGAAAGGCCCTGCTGCTGTGAACGTCACCGCTATCTAATTTTCGATCTTGCCGTTGCCCGCGCGACGGTTCAGGCAAGCATCAGAATAATAAAGCCCTGCCGGTATCGGCGGGGCTTTTTCCTTTCCATCCATGAAAACCTGCCCTGGCCTGCATATTTCCGGTAAACTGCCGCTCTTAACGTTACCGGAGAGTTGTTATGTCTTATCTTTGCCCGCTTTGCCATCATCCCTTGCTGCCCGATGCTTCCGGCTGGCGATGTGAAAACCGGCATCAGTTCGATCGGGCAAAAGAGGGCTACGTCAATCTGCTGCCGGTGCAGCACAAGCGATCTAAGCAGCCGGGCGACAGCGCCGAGATGATGCAGGCGCGACGTGAATTTCTGGATGCCGGGCACTATCAGCCTCTCCAGTCCAGCGTCTGCGATATTTTCCAGCGCATCCTGCCGCCCGAAAACGCCAGCGTGCTCGATATTGGCTGTGGCGAAGGCTATTACACCCACGCGGTGGCCGATATGCTGCAAAAAAACGGCGAGGCGGAAGTCCACGCGCTGGATGTATCCAGAGTCGCGGTGCGTGCTGGCGCTAAACGCTATCGCAACGTTCGTTTTTGCGTGGCGTCCAGCCACCGGCTGCCGTTTGCCAGCGAACAGTTTGATGCCGTGCTGCGTATCTATGCGCCCTGCAAGGCGGAGGAGCTGGCGCGGGTAGTAAAGCCCCACGGCTACGTCCTGACCGTTACGCCGGGGCCGCGTCACCTGCTGCAGTTCAAAGAGCTAATCTATCAGGAAGCACGCCTGCATGATGAAACGCCCGAAGCGTTGCCGGGCTTTACGCTGGTAGAGCAGCATTCGCTTAATTATTTAATGAGCCTTAACAGTGAGACGTCCGCCGCACTCTTGCAGATGACGCCTTTTGCGTGGCGCGCCCGTCCTGAAGTCTGGGGCGTGCTGGCTACCACGCCGTCGTTTGAGGTTGAAACGGACTTTACGCTGCGCCTGTGGCAAAAGGAAAAGCCTGAGGCTGCGCAGCAGGCAGAGGCGCCTTCTTCTGGCGAATAGCGGAGCAGGGCCGTTTGTGACTGAACGGTCTTCTGTAAATGTAAGCAAATATTTTGACGTTGTCCCGTGCGCTGTTTACAGTAGAACTCCTTAATTTTTACAGGAGCCACGGGCCTGCGCCCTCCCTATGGATCGTCACCGAAGTTGTTTAACTAAGCCACCGGCCTACGCGGCCACTCTGACTTTGCCTTTTGATGGCGCTTATCTTGCCTTGTCTCCAGCCATAAGCTGCGCGATGGTGTTGCCAGTTTCTTTTTCCCCTATCTCTGTTCGGAGCCTGTCATGGAATTTCTCTTAGACCCGTCAATCTGGGCCGGTCTGCTGACGCTGGTCGTCCTTGAAATCGTGTTGGGAATAGATAACCTGGTTTTTATCGCCATCCTGGCCGATAAGCTGCCGCCAAAGCAGCGTGATAAAGCCCGTCTGATAGGCCTGTCTCTGGCGCTGATTATGCGCCTGGGTCTGCTTTCTCTGATCTCCTGGATGGTGACCCTGACGCGTCCGTTGTTCAGCGTCGCGGATTTCAGCTTTTCGGGGCGCGATCTGATCCTGCTGGTCGGCGGTTTCTTTCTGCTGTTCAAAGCGACGATGGAGCTGCATGAAAGGCTGGAAAACCGTGAGCACATCGGCGGAGGCGCTAAGGGCTATGCCAGCTTTTGGTCCGTGGTTATCCAGATTGTGGTGCTGGATGCCGTCTTCTCGCTGGATGCGGTAATCACTGCCGTTGGCATGGTCAACAACCTGGCGATTATGATGACGGCGGTGGTGATCGCGATGGGCGTGATGCTGCTGGCCTCAAAACCGCTGACCCGGTTTGTCAACGCGCATCCTACAGTCGTGGTGCTCTGCCTCAGCTTCCTGTTGATGATCGGGCTTAGCCTGGTGGCGGAAGGCTTTGGCTTCCATATTCCAAAAGGCTACCTCTACGCGGCTATCGGCTTCTCTATTCTGATCGAGCTGTTTAACCAGATCGCGCGGGTGAATTTTCTTCGCCATCAGTCCAAAAGACCGATGCGTGAGCGTACCGCCGAAGCTATTCAGCGGCTTATGGGGGGACGACGCGGGGGCCATACGGATAACGGCGAACAGGAGAGCGAAACCCTCAAGCTGATGCCGCAGGAAACCTTTAAAGATGAAGAGCGCTATATGATTAACGGCGTGCTGACGCTGGCCTCGCGCTCGGTACGCAGCATTATGACGCCGCGCGGCGATATTTCCTGGGTCAACGCCGAGCGTCCGGCGGATGAAATCCGCGTGCAGCTGCTGGATACGCCGCACAGCCTGTTCCCCGTCTGCCGGGGAGAGCTGGATGAGATTGTCGGCGTCGTGCGGGCAAAAGAGCTGCTGGTGGCCCTGGAGCAGGGCATTGATGTTGCCACCTATGCTGCCGCTATGCCGCCGGTGATCGTGCCGGAAACGCTGGATCCGATCAATCTGCTGGGCGTGCTGCGTCGCGCCAGGGGCAGCTTTGTGGTGGTAAGCAATGAGTTCGGCGTGGTGCAGGGTCTGATAACGCCGCTGGACGTGCTGGAGGCGATTGCGGGCGAGTTCCCGGATGAGGATGAAACGCCTGATATCGTCGCTGATGGCGAAGGCTGGCTGGTGAAGGGCGGCACCGATCTGCATTCTTTGCAGCAGCTGCTGGATACCCAGATGCTGGTGAAGCCGGCAGACGATCATGCTTCGCTGGCGGGACTGCTGATTGCCCAGAAAGGCCAGCTGCCCCAGGCGGGCGAGGTAATAGCACTGCCGCCGTTCGCCTTCCAGATTGTCTCTGCTACCGACTATCGTATTGATCTGGTCCGCGTGACGCGGGAAAAAGCCCCGGTGGAAGAAGGCTAAACCTGACGAAACATCAGCCGCCGCCGGGCGGCTGATGTTCGCTAAGCCACTGAGGGAAACTTTCCAGCGGCATCGGTCGGGCAAACAGATATCCCTGCAACACATCCACGCCTTTCTCACGCAGGTAGGCCGCCTGAGCTGCCGTTTCCACGCCTTCCGCAACCAGGCTGATATTCAGCCGCTGCGCCAGGGAAATCACCATATCCGTAACGGTCGCGTTAATCGCGTCTGTCCCTATCGCCGCGGTAAAAACCTTATCGATTTTCAGCACGTCCGGGCTAAGCGTTTTCAGATAGGAGAGCGAACTGTGGCCGGTGCCGAAATCGTCAATCGCCAGCTTCACGCCGTTCTGGCGCAGCTGAGCCACCACGCGCTGGTCAACCTCCGGCAGCGCATCGCGCTCGGTCAGTTCCACAATCAGCTGCGGAGCCGGGTTCGCCGGCCACCAGAGCTGCTTCAAATCCGTCACGATTTGCCGGTCATGAAAATGGCTGGAAGCGACGTTGATGGCAATATGGAAATCGGAGCGGGCCGGCAGCAGCGGCAGCTGGCTGACCACCTCGGTTAACACATAACGCGTCAGCGGCGCGATTAAATTATGCCGCTCGGCCAGCGGAATAAAAAGATCCGGCGATACCCAGCCCTGGCGGTCGTTATGCCAGCGCAGCAGCAGCTCGATGCCTTCGCATTCGCCGCTGCGGGCGTTAATCAGCGGCTGGCAGTACACCATAAATTCACGCGCGTTAATGCCGTAGCTGATCTGCCAGGCAAGGCTCATGCGGTTCGCGGTCGCCAGCCAGACAATGTAGCCGGACAGCAGGCTCAGCAGCAGCGCCAGCGGCAGCTGTTCAGGCAGCGCCAGCAGCGCCAGCCTGGCGGGCGCCGGCCCATACAGCGTGACGGAAAAAGGATAGCGCAGCGAGGCGTCCTGATAGCTGACTTCATCCTCGGACGGCAGCGCTTTTTCAATCAGGGGATTGCCGTATTCCAGGCTGTGTTCGCCTACATTGAAAATAACGCGTTCCACCCACGGCAACTCAGGCTCAAGCAGGTAGTTGCTCATCAGCTCGATATTAACGAGTTGCAGGATCCCGGCCCTGTTGCCTGCTTCCAGCGGCGTCCACAGCAGCAGTACCGGTGATCCCTTAAGCAGATGATCGTCGGTGCTTAGCAACATTCGCTGATTGTTTACGGCCAGTTCGGGATAGGTGGCGCTGAAGGCAAGATTGGTACTGCCATAAATGCTGGAACAGTACATATTGTCCCGATCGACCAGGATAATTGATCGCACGGTTTGCAGCGAGGCCAGCTTTTCCACCAGCGGAAAACGAACCTGATCGCACGGCAGGCCCACCAGCCCCTGCGTATTATTAGCCGCCACGTCAAGCGGCGAAAAAAGGCGATCGAAACGCTGGATCGCTTTGCTGGCAAAAGTGTGCGACAGCTTTTCGATATGATTTTTTTCGACGATAAAGCGTAAAGCCAGGGTAAGGATAAGCACCAGCGCGGCGACTACCACAGCAATTAACAAGCGTCTGCGGCGAAACGCCCCAGTGGCTTCCTGTGACACTTGCATTAATGACCATCCTTAAAGCGAAACGCGAACCAGCCTGTTATCGGCAAAAGTAAGATTAAGTTTAGTCCTGAGAAATGAAAAACGGGGTTAAACAGCGGGTTGCCAACAGCAGAAATAGAGGGAAAAGGAAAGCGCCAGCGCCGCAGAAGGCGCTGGCGAAAAATCAGTCACACTGTACTTTTATCGCCAGGCCGCCGCGGGAAGTTTCACGGTATTTGGCGTTCATATCCTTGCCGGTTTCATACATCGTTTCGATCACTTTATCCAGCGAAACGCGTGCCTCGCTGGTACGCCGCATCGCCATGCGCGCGGAGTTAATCGCTTTTACCGAAGCAATGGCGTTACGTTCGATGCAGGGAACCTGTACCTGACCCGCAACCGGATCGCAGGTCAGGCCCAGGTTGTGCTCCATGCCGATTTCCGCCGCCACGCAAACCTGCTCCGGGCTGGCGCCCAGCAGCTCGGCCAGACCCGCCGCCGCCATTGAACAGGCCACGCCGACCTCGCCCTGGCAGCCCACTTCCGCGCCGGAAATCGAGGCGTTCATCTTGTACAGGATGCCGACGGCGCCCGCCGCCATAAAATAGCGGATAAAAATATCGGGACTGACCGAAGCGATAAAGTGATCGTAATAGGCCAGCACGGCCGGCACGATGCCGCAGGCGCCGTTGGTTGGGGCCGTCACCACCCGGCCGCCCGCCGCGTTCTCTTCGTTAACGGCCAGCGCAAACATGTTTACCCAGTCGATTACGTTCATAGGATCGCTGGAAAGTTTGTCGGAGGAAACCAGCAAACGGCGCAGCGCGGCGGCGCGGCGCGGTACGCGCAGCGGGCCAGGCAGAACGCCTTCGGTATTCAGGCCGCGATCGATACAGTCGCGCATGCTCTGCCAGACGTCCGCAAAATAGTGTTCGATCTCCGCCCGGCTGTGCAGCGCCAGTTCGTTCTTCATCACCATACCGGAAAGCGACAGGCCGGTTTCATGACAGTGGGCCAGCATCTCTTTCGCTGAGTTGAACGGATAGGGCACCGACACTTCGTTCAGCGTGGACTGGCCGAAATGCTCTTCATCGACGATAAAGCCGCCGCCGATGGAATAGTAGGTTTTGCTGTAAATCAGCTCGTCGCCCGAGAAGGCATGAATGCGCATACCGTTTTCATGCAGGGAGAGATTATCGCTGCGAAACACCATGCCGCCTTCGCGTGGAAAATCGACTTCGTGCGCGCCGCCGGCCAGCAGCAGACGCTGTCGCGCCTCTACATCACGAATAAAGGCCGGAATGCCGTCGATATCCACACTTTCCGGCGAGGCGCCCGACAGGCCCATAATAATCGCGATATCGGTGTGGTGCCCTTTACCGGTCAGAGAAAGCGAACCGTAAACGTCGACGGCGATGCGCGTCACATCGGTTAATTTGCCCAGGCTGACCAGATCGTCAACAAACTGTTTGCCGGCTTTCATCGGCCCCACCGTATGGGAACTGGATGGGCCTATGCCGATCTTAAACATGTCGAAAACGCTAATCACATTCTGCTCCCGGGTCCGCAGTTAATCGCTGGATAATATTTAATGGTAATCATCATGTGAACGATAGTCGCATGAAATAAACTAATCTTCTGCAGACAGAAAAGTTATTGCGGGCTGCATCACACTGGCGTCCGCTGCTTTTTTCTGCCTGACCTGAACTAAGGCAAACAAAAACCGGCCCGCTATGATTCGGGGCCGGTCTTTTGCGCTGCAATATAAAGGATTTACGCTAATTGTGAAGGGGTAAGGCAAACTAAAAGAGGGAATTTCTTTGCCGTTTTGCTGTAAAGCTCTGGCAAAGCGGGCAAGCGACGCTATTTTGTGCGAAACCGCTACTCTGTTACCTGCAGGCTGAGCTGGCGGATAATGCCCGCAGTCATGCCCCAGATAAAATAGTCGTCAAACCAGGAAAGCCAGATCCGGTGTGTTATGCCGTGGCGCTGGATATCCAGCGGTGCATAGCGCCCCAGCCGGAGTGCTTCCTGAAGCGGCATCTCAAAAACCGATTCCACCTCCGCTTCATTGGCGTGCCAGGCAAGATTATCAGGCAGAATGCCTACTACCGGCGTAACCTGAAAACCGGTGCTGCTGGTCACGGGCGGCAGCACGCCGATCACCTTTACGCTTTCAGGCGGAATAGCGACCTCTTCCTGCGCTTCGCGCAGCGCGGTGTAAATCAGTGACCGATCTTCATTATCCCGCATCCCGCCGGGGAAGGCGACCTGCCCGGCATGCTTGCGTAGCGTGGCGGCGCGTCGGGTCAGCAGCAGCGCAGGACGCGGACGGTTAATAATCGGCACCAGCACCGCCGCCTGGCGCGTGGGCAGCTGAGGCACGGCAGGCTCGGGCCGCTGTAGCTGAAAACGGGTGATAAAACGCTCCAGCGCCGGTGACGCGTCAGGCATGATAGTGCTCCAGACAGGGAAGAATGCGGTTTACCTTATCGAACGTTTCCTGATATTCCGACTGCTCGTCGCTGTCGGCCACGATACCGCCGCCAGCGGTACAGTAAAGCTGGCCCTTTTCCGCCGTCAGGGTGCGGATGGTGATGCTGGTATCCATGCGGCCGCAGACGCTGAGATAACCGATGCTGCCGCACCAGGCGTTGCGGCGGTGCGGTTCAAGCTCATCGATAATAGCCATTGCCCGTACTTTAGGCGCACCGGTGATAGATCCGCCAGGGAAACAGGCGCGCAGCAGATCGCAGGCCGTAAGCCCGGGTTTCAGCGTGCCGGTAATGGTACTGACCAGATGATGCACCGCCGGGAAAGGCTCTACGACAAACAGCTCCGGCACTTTTACCGTGCCGGGTACGGCTACGCGGCCAATATCGTTGCGCAGCAGGTCGACAATCATCAGGTTTTCCGCCCGATCCTTAGGCGACTGCGCCAGCTTCTCCGCCTGACGGCGATCGGCCTGGGGATCGCTCAGGCGCGGCAGCGTGCCCTTAATTGGGCGGGTTTCGATTTCGCCCGCCGCCATATGCAGAAAGCGTTCGGGCGAAAGGCTTAAGATGGCGCTGTCCGGCAGGCGAAGAAAGGCGCTGAAGGGCGCGCGGTTCTGGCGGGTCAGCGATCTGTATGCCTGCCATTCATCGCCGCTGTAGCTGGCCTGAAAGCGCTGGGCCAGATTGATTTGATAGCAGTCGCCGCTGCGCAGCCACGCCTGCACCTGACGGAACTTCTCGCCGTAGGCTTCACGACTCATATTGGAAGCCCAGGCGCTGGTCAGGCGAAAAGGCTCGGGCACCTGCGGCGTTTGTTCATCAAGCCAGCGCAGCCGTTGCGCGGCGTCGCCATGCGTGATCAGCGTCAGGGTCTGGCGATGGTGATCGGCAATCAGCGCCCAGTCGTAAATGCCCACGGCCATATCCGGCGTGGTTAAATCCGGCTTCGCCAGCTGCGGCAGCTTCTCGAACCGTCGTCCCAGATCGTAGCCGAACAACCCCAGCGCGCCGCCCTGAAAAGGGTAGTCGCTGCTTTCAGCCGCCTGCAAATTGCTCTCCTGCAACGTCTGATGCAGCAGAACGAGCGGATCCTGTTCGCTTTCCGTCACCAGACCGTCACGTACTACGCAGGTCAGACCGCCGCAGGTGGTCAGCGTGGCGACGGGGTCGGCGACCATAATATCGAAGCGATTGTCGCTGTGTTCCGCAAAGCCGGAGTCCAGCAGCATCGCCCAGGGCTGATGGGCGATAACAGTAAACAGATCCCCGAGCGATTCGGGCGTATACTCCAGAGGATAATAAACAGGTGGCATGATTAAGGCAGATCAGAACTAAAACAGGCAGCAAGCCTGACATATTTTTCTGCTGCTGGCATCTGTTTGTTACGCGTGGAATAATTCCCGCGACTGAAACAGGAGCAATTATGATTAGTGGTTTACCGGCGCTGTCGCTTGAGCAGCAACAGCAGGCAGTGGAGCGTATCCAGGAGCTGATGGCCGACGGCATGAGCAGCGGACAGGCTATCCAGCTGGTGGCGGCTGAAATTCGCGAAACGCACACGGGCGAGATGATTGCCGTTCGTTTTGACGATGAAGATGAAGAGGATGAAGACGAGGCGCGCGAGCGGGCTAACTACCACGACGCTCACCACGCTGACGACGAAGAAGAAGAGTAAGTAAATGGCGCACCGCCCGGTGCGCCATAAGTTTATCTGGCGGCGACGATCTTGATCTCAACCAGATATTTCGGGTTCATCAGGCCGGCCTGCACGGTGCAGCGCACCGGCGCGTTGCCTGGCGACACCCAGGCGTCCCAGGCGCGGTTCATCGCCGGAAAATCCTCTTTGTGTACCAGAAAAATAGTGGCGTCCAGAATACGGCTTTTATCCGAGCCCAGGCGGGTCAGGATGCGGTCGATTACCGCCAGCGCGTTAGCCGTCTGCGCTTCGGCGTCCTCGTCCAGGTTTTCCGGCACGCTGGTGTAATAAATCGTATCGTTATGCACAACCGCTTCCGACATGCGGTGTTCCGGGTCAAGACGATCAATAGGCATCAGGTTCTCTCTTGTTATCACTTTAGTGGCCGATAGCCTGGCATAATGCCTGCGTGGTTGTCATCCCTCAGCATTCCTGTCGGCGGCAGGAGAATGCTATGCTGGCGCTCTGCCTTACTTTTTCTGCCTGGATTGATTATGCCCGCCATTGACGATCTTTTTCTGCGCCTGTCGCGCTCGCCGTTTCGGCAAAAATTCCATTTAGGCCACCGCGAATACCGCTATTGCCTGGACAAGGGCGAAGAGGAGATCGTCGCGCATGCTGCTGACTTTATTCGTGAGCGCCTTGCTCCCGCAGAGCCTGTTAATGACGGCAAGCAAACGCCGATGCGCGGTCATCCGGTATTTATTGCCCAGCATGCCACGGCCACCTGCTGTCGCGGCTGCCTGAGCAAATGGCACCAGATACCTGCGCACCAGCCGCTAACGGCAGCGCAGCAGGCGTGGGTTGTGCAGGCGATCCTGCACTGGCTGCGGCTGGAGATGCAGCGGCCGCAGCCTCCCGCGCCGCGCCGCAAAAAAGACCCGACAAAGGATAAACAGCTCAGGCTGCTGTAAGGCCCGTGGCGGGATGTGGCTATAAAAACGAAATATGCATTAACAAAGTCAATTGAATTGATAAAGGGAAAGGCTTGCGATTTTACCGGTAACATTCTAGTTTTGCTCTGGCAGGCAAATCCACTGGTAAAATAAGGGGTATTCGTATGCAATCTTCTAAGATTATTGTTTTAATTGAAAAAATAGCCATAGCCGTTTTTGCGGTTTTGCTGGTCTATTTTATCGCGACCGGCTTGCTTTCGGCGTCGGGCTGGGATCATAGCTGGCCTTACCCACACCGCTAAAGATGATTCTTTCACCAGGGAAAATAAAGCAGTGTTAATACTATAAGCGCCTCGCTACAGTGGCGCAGCCTCCTCCTTTTCTGACCCCCTTTCTTTGTGTCCGTTCGCGGCATAACATGCCTGATTCAGCTATAACCTTTTGATTTGTATTGGTTTGTATCCTTACGGTAATACTGCCATAATAGCCTGCTTTTTTTAACGGGCGGTGAGGATACGTGGTAAACGATTTTGCAGCAGACGGCGCGCTGGCGCAGGCCATTCCAGGCTTTAAGCCACGCGAACCTCAGCGCCTGATGGCGGAGGCGGTCACAACGGCCATCGATAACAAGCGCGAGCTGGTAGTAGAAGCGGGCACCGGAACCGGCAAAACCTATGCCTACCTGGCACCGGCGCTGCGCTCGGGTAAAAAAGTCATTATTTCTACCGGATCTAAAGCGCTTCAGGATCAGCTTTACAGCCGCGATTTGCCTACGGTCGCCCGTGCATTAGCATTTAAAGGGAAACTGGCGCTGCTGAAAGGGCGCTCGAACTACCTCTGCCTGGAGCGGCTGGAGCAGCAGTCGATGGCGGGCGGCGAGCTGGCGGCGCAGGCGATGAGCGATCTGGTGCACCTGCGCGGCTGGTCGAGCGAAACGGTGGACGGTGATATCAGCACCTGCGGCGGCGTGGCGGAAGACAGCCCGGTCTGGCCGCTGGTCACCAGCACCAATGACAACTGCCTGGGCAGCGACTGTCCTCTCTATCAGGACTGTTTCGTGGTGAAAGCGCGCCGCAAAGCGATGGACGCGGATGTGGTGGTGGTGAACCATCATCTCTTTCTGGCCGATATGGTGGTAAAAGAGAGCGGTTTTGCGGAGCTGATCCCGGAGGCGGACGTGATGATCTTTGATGAAGCGCATCAGGTGCCGGATATCGCCAGCCAGTACTTCGGCCAGCAGCTTTCCAGCAAGCAGCTGCTGGATCTCGCCAAAGACATCACCATCGCCTATCGCACCGAGGTGCGTGACGCCCAGCAGCTGCAAAAATCTGCAGATCGGCTGGCGCAAAGCGCGCAGGATTTCCGCCTGGCGCTGGGCGATCCCGGCTTTCGCGGCAATCTGCGGGAAGTCCTTAATAACGCCAATATTCAGCGCGCGCTGTTGCTGCTGGACGATGCGCTGGAGCTTTGTTATGACGTCGCGAAGCTGTCGCTGGGCCGTTCGGCGCTGCTGGATGCGGCCTTTGAACGGGCGGCGCTCTATCGCGGCAGGCTGAAGCGGCTGAAAGATGTCTCGCAGCCCGGTTTCAGCTACTGGTATGAGTGCAACAGCCGCCATTTTGTGCTGGCGCTGACGCCGCTGTCGGTATCGGATCGCTTCCGGGAAGTAATGGACGAGCGCCCAGCCAGCTGGATTTTCACCTCCGCCACGCTGGCGGTAAATGAGCAGATGACCCACTTTGTTGAAAGGCTGGGCGTCGCTGGCGCAGAAACGCTGATCCTTAATAGCCCGTTCGATTTCGCCAGCCAGGCGCTGCTGTGCGTGCCGCGCAATCTGCCTTCGCCCAATCAGCCCGGTGGCGCCAGACAGCTGGCGCGCATGTTGCTGCCGCTGATCGAGGCTAACAACGGCCGCTGCTTCTTCCTTTGTACCTCGCATCAGATGATGCGCGAGCTGGCCGAGCAGTTCCGCGCCATGCTGACGCTGCCCGTATTACTACAGGGAGAAACCAGCAAAGGCGAGCTGTTAAAACAGTTTATCGCGGCAGGCAACGCGGTGCTGGTGGCGACCAGTAGCTTCTGGGAAGGGGTGGACGTGCGCGGCGATGCGCTGTCGCTGGTCATTATCGACAAGCTGCCGTTTACCTCGCCTGACGATCCCTTGCTGAAAGCGCGCATGGAAGACTGTAAGCTGCGCGGCGGCGATCCGTTTGACGAGGTGCAGCTGCCGGACGCGGTTATCACGCTTAAACAGGGCGTCGGCCGCCTGATCCGCGACGTTGACGATCGCGGCGTGCTGGTGATCTGCGATAACCGCCTGGTGATGCGTCCCTACGGCGCGGTGTTTCTGAACAGCCTGCCGCCCACGCCGCGTACGCGGGATATTCAACAGGCGGTGGATTTCCTGCGGCCGCAGTAATTACCCGCGCAGTATGCTATGCTGCGCGCCGAAAATTTTGTCCCGCCTGAGGTAAAAATCCATGCGAATTTTAGCTATTGATACGGCCACCGAGGCCTGTTCGGTCGCGTTGCTGAATAATGGCAAGGTCACGGCGCATTTTGAGCTGTGCGCCCGCGAACATACGCAACGTATCCTGCCGCTGGTGCAGGCGCAGCTGCAACAAGAAGCGCTGACCCTGAACGAACTGGACGGACTGGCCTTCGGTAAAGGGCCGGGCAGCTTTACCGGCGTCCGTATCGGAACCGGCATCGCGCAGGGGCTGGCTTTGGGCGCGGCGCTGCCGTTAATCGGCGTGTCGACGCTGAAGACCATGGCGCAGAGCGCCTGGCGTTTACAGGGCGCCGATCGCGTGCTGGCCGCGATAGATGCGCGTATGGGCGAAGTGTACTGGGCACAGTATCAGCGCGACGAGCAGGGCGTCTGGCAGGGAGAAGAGACCGAAGCGGTGCTCAAACCAGAGGACGCGCTGGCGCGTATGACGCAGCTGAACGGTAGCTGGGCGATGGTGGGAACCGGCTGGCAGGCGTATCCGCAGCTGAGCGCGGAGAGTACGCTGACCTTACAGGCGACCGAGGTAACGCTGCCCTGTGCGGAAGATATGATCCCGTTGGCGGCGCTTGAGCTGGCGGCAGGCAATACGGTGCTGCCGGAAGAGGCGGAACCGACCTACCTGCGCAACGAAGTCACCTGGAAAAAGCTGCCGGGCAGGGAATAAGTCTGGCCGCGCCGCGCCTTAAGCTGCGTGAAACGAGCCGGGCAGAGAAAAACTCAGCAACTAATTGGCCCGAAAGGAGTCAAAGTGAGTAGTGTCCCTGGAGAGTTTTTATGCGTAATAAACGGTTATTGCGGTCAGGTAGTTTGCTGTTAATTTCCCTGCTGCTGGCGGGCTGCGCCAGCGTGCCGGATTCCGTCAAAGGGCATTCGCCTACGCCGCAGCAGGATTTGGCGCGGGTGCTGAATGCGCCGCAGCTGTATGTCGGCCAGGAGTCGCGCTTTGGCGGCAAGGTGGTGAAGGTCACCAATCAGAACGGCTCGACCCGGCTGGAGATTGCCGCCATGCGGCTGGACGATTTTGCGCGTCCGCTGCTGGGCAGTCCGTCGATTGGCCGTATTTATGCGGATATCAACGGCTTTGTCGATCCTGTCGACCTCAATAATCAGATGGTGACGGTTGTCGGTACGATCAAAGGCACGGAAAAGGGCGAAATCGGCCAGGCGAGCTACCAGTTTGTCACGGTCGCCGTGACGGGCTATCAGCGCTGGCGCCTGACGCAGCAGGTTGTTTCACCGCAGCCGCCGATGGATCCCTGGATCTGGTATGGCCCGCCGCGCGGTCGCCATCGTGGCGGCTACTGGGGCCCGCCGCCGGGAATGATGTTCTATAATCCAGGGCCAGCGGAAGTGCAAACTATCCTGACCGAATAGCGCTCAGACCGAGCGTTACAGACCCGACGGCTGGTTTCCGGCCGTCGGGTTATTTTTTGGCTTCTCAAAACGAGAAGAAATTAGTGATATGCTTCGCAACCTCAAAACGGAACGGGCCAGCAAACTGGTACGCTGAGTTAATATAATGTTAACAGATGGAGCAGTTAAGAGGTTGTGATGACGACAACGTTGAGTTTCCGAGGTGTTTCCTTGAATAAGGTTTGGCTGAACCGCTACCCTGCAGATGTTCCCGCAGAAATCGATGCCGATCGTTATCCTTCCCTGATCGATCTTTTCGAACACGCCGCTAACCGCTATGCCGACAGGCCCGCCTTTATGAACATGGGCCAGGCGATGACCTATCGTAAACTGGAAGAGCGCAGCCGGGCTTTCGCCGCCTATCTCCAGCAGGGACTGGGACTGAAAAAGGGCGATCGCGTCGCGCTGATGATGCCCAACCTGTTGCAGTATCCGATTGCGCTGTTTGGCGTTCTGCGTGCAGGCATGATTGTTGTTAACGTCAATCCACTCTATACGCCGCGCGAGCTGGAGCACCAGCTTAACGACAGCGGCGCCAGCGCCATCGTCATCGTGTCAAACTTCGCCCATACGCTGGAAAAAGTGGTAGCGAAAACGCAGCTTAAGCACGTGATCCTGACCCGGTTGGGCGACCAGCTTTCCCCGGCTAAGGGCACGCTGGTTAATTTTGTGGTGCGCTATATCAAGCGGATGGTGCCGAAATACCATCTGCCGGGCGCTATCTCCTTCCGTCGCGTGCTGCAAGAAGGCTACCGGATGCAGTATGTCCGGCCTGCGATCGTGAACGACGATCTGGCTTTTTTGCAGTATACGGGCGGGACGACAGGCGTGGCGAAAGGGGCGATGCTGACCCATCGCAATATGCAGGCCAACCTGGAGCAGACCAAGGCGACCTATGGCTCGCTGCTGAAAGCGGGCGAAGAAACGGTAGTGACCGCCTTGCCGCTTTATCATATTTTCGCGCTGACGGTGAACTGCCTGCTGTTTATCGATCTGGGCGGGGCGAACCTGCTGATCACCAATCCGCGCGATATTCCGGGGCTGGTGAAAGAGCTGGCGAAAAACCGCTTTACCGCCATTACCGGCGTCAACACGCTTTTTAACGCGCTGTTGAACGACAAAGACTTCCAGCAGCTGGATTTTTCCAGCCTGTCGCTATCGGCGGGCGGCGGCATGGCCGTGCAGAAAGCCGTTGCCGAACGCTGGGAGAAGCTTACCGGTCATTATCTGCTGGAAGGTTACGGCCTGACGGAGTGTTCGCCGCTGGTTTCGGTGAATCCTTACGATATCCGTTACCACAGCGGCAGCATCGGCCTGCCGGTGCCGTCGACCGATATCCGCATCGTGGACGGCGAGGGTAACGAGGTAGCGCCGGGCGAACCGGGCGAGCTTTGCATTAAAGGGCCGCAGGTTATGCCGGGCTACTGGAATCATCCGCAGGCCACCGGCGAGGTGCTGAAAAACGGCTGGCTGCACAGCGGCGACATTGTTACCGTCGATGCGGAAGGATTTATTCGCATCGTCGATCGGAAAAAAGATATGATTCTGGTTTCCGGTTTTAACGTTTATCCTAATGAGATCGAAGATGTGGCTATGCTGCATCCCAAAGTGCGCGAGGCGGCGGCGGTAGGCGTTCCTGATGCGGTAGCCGGCGAGACGGTGAAGATCTGCGTGGTAAAAAAAGACGCCTCGCTGACCAAAGAAGAGTTAATCGCCCACTGTAAGAAGCATCTGACCGGATATAAAATTCCTAAGATTGTCGAATTCCGCGACGAGCTGCCGAAAACCAACGTCGGCAAAATTTTGCGCCGCGAGCTGCGCGACGCGTCGGCAAAAACGACGCCGTAGCCGTAGTCAGGCGCACGCCAGTAACTTCTACGCCGGTTAAGCCGGCGTTTTTATTGAACCACACTGAGGCACAAGAAGCCGCAGCGAGAGGATCACCTTGAATTACACCATGATAACCACCAACGAGGCGCTGGCCGAAGTGTGCCAGGCCGCCCGTCAGGTTCCCGCCGTGGCGCTGGACACCGAGTTTGTTCGCACCCGCACCTATTATCCCGGCCTTGGACTGATTCAGCTGTTTGACGGCGAGCGGGTTTCACTGATCGATCCGCTGCCCATCAGCGAATGGACGCCGTTTCGTGAGCTGCTCCTCGATCAAAACGTCATTAAATATCTGCACGCGGGCAGCGAGGATTTGGAAGTTTTCCTGCATGAGTATGGCGTGCTGCCGGAACCGATGATTGATACGCAAATCCTGGCTGCTTTCACCGGCCGGCCGCTCTCCTGCGGTTTTGCCACCATTGTGGAATCTTTTACCGGCATCGCGCTGGATAAGAGCGAATCGCGCACCGACTGGCTGGCGCGTCCGCTGACGGAAAAGCAGTGCCACTATGCCGCCGCGGACGTCTGGTATCTGCTGCCGATTGCGCAGAAACTGATGGCGGAAGCCGAAGCTGCCGGTCGGCTCGACGCCGCGCTGAACGAGTGTGGCCTGCTGTGTCAGCGTCGCCGTACCGTTGTGGTGCCGGAAGAGGCCTGGCGCGACATCGCCAATGCCTGGCAGCTGCGTCCTCGCCAGCTTGCCGCGCTGCGCCTGATGGCCGCATGGCGTCTGGAGCTGGCGCGTGAAAAAGACATGGCCGTGAATTTTGTGGTGCGGGAAGAGAACCTCTGGAAGGTGGCGCGGTATATGCCGGGTTCGCTGGGCGAACTGGATCACCTTGGCCTGGGCGGCCAGGAAATACGATTCCACGGCAAGGCGCTGGTGGCGATGGTGGCGCAGGCCAATGCGTTGCCGGAAAGCGAACTGCCAGAGCCGGTCGCTAACCTGATCGACAATCCCGCCTATAAAAAAGTCTTTAAAGCGCTGAAGGCACTAATGGCGGAAGCGGCGGAGAAAAACGGCGTCAGTCAGGAACTGCTGGCCTCGCGGCGGCAGATTAATCAGCTGCTGAACTGGCACTGGAAGCTGAAACCGATGGGGACGCCGGAGCTGCTCGACGGCTGGCGGGGCGATCTGCTGCGCGACGACATTCTGGCGTTGCTGGCAGACTACTAACGACGCGGGCTGCCCGCAGCCCTTTTCCCCTGCAAACAGGCAGGGGAAAGTCAGGCGTGGCAAAGGCTCATTTCGGGGTTTCTTCTGCCTCAGGCAGCGTCACGTTAAGCTCCAGAATGGAGATATCGTCATCTTTCTGATCCAGTTTAACGCTCAGCATTTCCGGATCGATCTTCACGTATTTGCAGATAACTTCCAGAATGTCTCTTTTCAGCTGCGGCAGATAGTGAGGCTCGGCGTCGCCCCTCCTGCGCTCCGCCACGATAATCTGCAGCCGTTCCTTGGCTATATTGGCTGTGCTTTTTTTACGGGATAAAAAGAAATCAAGTAAGGCCATGTTTTATCCCCCAAACAGGCGTTTCAGGAAACCCTTCTTCTCTTCTTCAATGAAGCGGAAGGGACGTTCTTCACCCAGAAGACGATCGACGGTATCGGCATAGGCTTTGCCCGCGTCGGAATCGATATCCAGAATGACCGGTTCGCCCTGGTTAGATGCGCGCAGCACGGACTGATCTTCAGGGATCACGCCCGCCAGCGGAATGCGCAGGATCTCCAGCACGTCTTCCATGCTCAGCATATCGCCGCGGCTAACGCGCCCCGGATTGTAACGGGTGAGCAGCAGATGTTCTTTAATCGGATCCTGACCGTTTTCCGCGCGGCGAGACTTGGAAGAGAGAATGCCGAGAATACGGTCGGAGTCGCGGACAGAGGAGACTTCCGGGTTGGTGGTGATAATCGCTTCGTCAGCGAAATAGAGCGCCATCAGCGCGCCGGTTTCAATACCCGCCGGTGAATCGCATACGATGAAATCAAACGCCATCGTGGCCAAATCGTTAAGCACTTTTTCCACGCCTTCGCGGGTCAGGGCATCTTTGTCACGCGTCTGCGAAGCAGGCAGGATAAACAGATTTTCAGTACGCTTATCTTTAATCAGCGCCTGGTTAAGCGTGGCGTCACCCTGGATGACGTTAACGAAATCGTAGACTACCCGGCGCTCACAGCCCATGATCAGGTCGAGATTTCGCAGACCGATATCAAAATCGATCACGACGGTTTTTTTACCTTTCTGGGCTAAACCGGTAGCGATGGCCGCGCTGGACGTGGTTTTGCCCACGCCTCCTTTACCCGATGTAACAACAATAATGCGTGCCATATAATAATTTTCCTTAAGAAAAGAAAGGGCTCGTGAGCCTGGCTCAGTTCAGTGTCTGTATAGTCAGGGCGCCATCTTTTAAGCAAAGACGTGACGCTTTTCCAAAAAATTCAGCAGGGATTTGGTCCATAATCCAGTACTCACCGGCAATGGACACTAACTCTGCGGATAAATTCGTGCAAAAAATCTGGCAGTCGCGATCGCCGCCGGCCCCGGCTAAGGCCCGGCCACGCATCATGCCATAGATATGGATATTGCCGTCGGCTATCAGTTCGGCACCCGCGCTGACGCTGCTGGTGACGATCAGGTCGCTGTTTTTCGCGTATATTTGCTGGCCAGAGCGAACGGGCGCGTTGATGACGCGTGTTCTGGCCGCCGGGATCTCAACGGGCTTAGCCGGTTCCGGCGCTTCAGGCGCGGGCTTTTGTTCTTTGCCTTCAGACAGCAGCGGCAGGCCGGCACGAACAATCATGCGCTTGAGCGCCTCGTCTTTGCAGCCGCTGACGCCGACAATATGCAGGCCGGTCGACGCGATAGCCTGCTGCATTTGCCGCCAGTTAACCTCGCTGTTTAAGGTGGAAACATTCAGCACAACCGGCGCGTTTTTCAGGAAAGCGGGAGCCTGGCTGACTTTATCCTGAAGCGCCTGGCGCACCACATCCGCATCGTGGTGATGTAAGTGAACTACAGACAGAGTAAAACTGCTGCCCTTTAACTCGATTGGCGTTTGTGACATCTGTCCCGCTCAGTCCTGTTATTTCAAATCCCGGCGAAATCTCCGTCAGAGTGACGGTTAATCGCGCCCGGACGATATTCCGAAGTTCAGCAAGCATGTTATAGTTACTGCTATATTCAGGCAAGCCACCGACCAGGTTAATTCGAGTAAAAAATATGTTTTGTGTGATCTACAGAAGTCCTAAACGTGACCAGACTTATCTTTATGTTGAAAAAAAAGACGATTTCTCGCGCGTGCCTGCTGAACTGCTTCAGGGATTTGGTAAACCCCAGCTGGCGATGGTCCTGCCGCTGGACGGCAGTAAACGCCTGGCCAATGCGGACCAGGCAAAAGTGAAAACGGCGCTGCTGGAGCAAGGTTATTATTTACAGGTGCCGCCGCCGATGGAAAGTCTGCTTAAGATGCATCTGGAAAAAGGTAAAAAAGATTAATTAGGAATCATCTGCAAGCTATTTTCCCACCGCTTTTCTTCCCGCCGGATATTATTGACGGCGGGAAGCACGTAAAAAGGGCCTTTTATGAAGCAACCTCTCTTCACCACGCTTATTTTTTCCCTGCTGCTGGCCGGCTGTGCCAGCAAGAACAGTAAAGCCCTTGAGAAAAAAAACGCCGCGCCGGCGCAGCAGAAAACCACGCTGGCCGCAACCGGGCGCGATCCGGCGGAGTTTCCCGCCTATGTCGAGGAGCTTAAGCGCCAGGCGCGGGAGCAGGGCATAGATGCCGCCACTATCGACACTGCCTTCAGCAATATACATTTCGTCGACCGCGCTATTTCTGCCGACCGTAACCAGTTAGAAAAGAAAGTCACGCTGGACGACTATCTGACGCGCGTGCTGCCGGAATGGAAAAAGCAGCGTGCGCGCGAAAACTTCCAGCAGTATTTGCCGCAGCTGCAAACGGCCAGCCAGCGTTATGGCGTGCAGCCGGAATATATAGTGGCGCTTTGGGCGATGGAAAGCAGCTTCGGCAAAATCCAGGGAAAAGAAGAGATCGTCTCTGCGCTCTCTACGCTGGCTTTTGAAGGACGCCGCGAAGCCTTCTTCACTAAAGAGCTGATGGCGGCGCTGCGGATTATTCAGCAGCAGCATATCAGCGCGGCGCAGATGAAGGGCTCCTGGGCTGGCGCGATGGGGCAGAATCAGTTTATGCCTTCTTCTTTCCTGCGCTACGGCGCGGACGGCGACGGCGACGGGCAAATCGATATCTGGAATAACGTGGAGGATGTGTTTGCTTCTACGGCCAACTATCTGGCAACGGAAGGCTGGAAGCCCGGCGGGCGCTGGGGCCAGGAGGTGATCCTGCCGGTCGATTTTGCTAAAGCGCAGGCAGGGCTGAAAACCGACCAGGCGAAATCGGTTGGCGACTGGCAAAAACTGGGCGTACGCTTCAGCGATGATGCGCCGCTGCCGGATAATGCGCAGCGCAGCTGGATTATTTTGCCCGACGACGCGCCGGGCCGGGCCTTTATGGTTTACGACAACTTCCGCGTCATTATGCACTGGAACCGATCATATTATTTCGCCATCAGTATCGGCATGATGGCCGACGCCATTTCTCAACAGGATGTGGTCCACTGACCACTCACGCAAACAGGCAGGGGAACAGTATGTATCAGCATCATAACTGGCAGGGCGCTTTATTAGATTACCCGGTGAGCAAAGTGGTCTGCGTAGGCAGCAACTATGCAAAACATATTAAAGAGATGGGCAGCGCGACGCCTGCTGAGCCTGTCCTGTTTATCAAGCCGGAAACCGCGCTGTGCGATCTTCGTCAGCCGCTGTCGATCCCGAAAGATCTGGGCGCGGTGCATCATGAAGTTGAGCTGGCAGTGTTGATTGGCGCCACGCTGAAACAGGCAACGGAAGAGCACGTGGCGAAAGCTATTGCAGGCTACGGCGTGGCGCTGGATTTAACGCTGCGTGACGTGCAGGCCGGCTGTAAAAAAGCGGGACAGCCGTGGGAAAAAGCGAAAGGCTTCGACAATTCCTGCCCGGTTTCCGGTTTTATTGCCGCCAGCGAGCTGGGCGCCGATCCGCAGGATATCGAGCTAAAGCTGATCGTCAATGGCGAAGTGCGTCAGCAGGGTTCCACTGCGGATATGATCCATAAAATCCTGCCGCTGATTGCCTATATGAGTAAGTTCTTCACGCTGCGCGCGGGCGATATTATCCTGACCGGCACGCCTGAAGGCGTTGGCCCGATGTCCTCTGGCGATACGCTGGAAGTGTCGCTGGGCGGACGCGGCGTGGCGACGCGCGTGCTGTAAGACTTGCAACTCAGGCCCGAACTGTTTATAAGGTGCGGGCTTTTAACTAAACAGGACAGCAAAATGAGTGATACCCCTTTCTGGCAGCAAAAGACGCTGGAGCAAATGAGCGATGAGGAATGGGAATCCCTGTGCGACGGCTGTGGCCAGTGCTGTCTGAACAAGCTGCAGGACGCCGACACCGATGAAATCTACTTCACTAACGTCGCCTGCAATCAGCTGAATATTAAAACCTGCCAGTGCCGTAACTACGAACGCCGCTTTGAGCTGGAAGAAGACTGTATCAAGCTGACGCGCGATAACCTGCCGACGTTTTCCTGGCTGCCGCCAAGCTGTGCTTACCGGGTGCTGGCCGAAGGCAAGAATCTGCCCGTCTGGCATCCGTTGCGCAGCGGCAGCAAGGCGGCGATGCACGCGGCACGTATTTCTGTTCGCCATATTGCCGTACGCGAAAGCGAAGTGCAGGACTGGGAAGATCACATCATCAATAAGCCGCGCTGGTACGGTAAATAGACTAACGGGCTGACAGATGTCTTCAGTTCCGGCTGCCGCTACCTGACTACGCAGTTTAGGTTTTGCCTATCTCAATGAGAATCAGCACCGCCTGGATAAGTTGCGTGACTCTGCAAATAATCAGGGTATGACTACATACCGTGTGAGAGTGGGTTTCCATAACCCTTCAGCCCTGACTTTCAGGCAGCTTGATGAAATATTGGAACAGCAGAGGTTCTGGAGAACAGCATCGCGCAGCGCTACGTTTCGTTATTTTATGGAATATGAATACGAATCAGAGGTACGCGATCTGTGTGAGGTTTGTGAACTTGCCTACTCCCAGGCCTGTAAGGTTAAAAAATGCCCTTTGGTCATGGTCGTCGAGGAGACGACCGAGGAAAAAACGCTTGCTGACATGCAGCAATAGCTGTCCTGCTGCGCACTCTAACGATAAGAGCGCAGACTGACTGCGGGACAGTTGTCCCGCTCTGTTTCTAAGCCCGGCTGTTATCCCCATTCCGTAAGATGAGCCGGCTTGCTTTTTAGCACGCTTAAAACAAGCCCACGACGCATTAGCGTTGCGCTTCGTCATTTGGCCTTTTCACTGCTTCAGGGTCTGTCTTCAGGCCATTTCTGACCTTTCCATGGACTGATTGGGGTGTATGGTAGACGGCAATACGTTGTTAGCTGCCAAAATCAGCTCGCCGTCTGGCCTGACCGCACATTTGTGCCCAATACAGCCAGACGACGGCAATACGTTGTTGCAGTGCAAATCAGCCGTTCGCATAGTTTCACCCAAGAAAGTTAAACGAAAACAGCTTGTTAGTGAGCAGTCTGTCCACAGATATTCGCAAAGAACGACAAGGTAACCAGCGAGGTAGGGTAATTCGTCTGTTTCATTGGTGTTTTCTTAAATATCAAAATGTAATTTTTTGTTTCTTGCACCTTTGGGGTTATTCTTATTCCATTAGATAAGTTATTATCCCTGAACGGAAAAAATCACGCGCCCTATATTTAAATTTGTACACGTCGGTGTGCTTGTATAATTTTTTATTAAGCGAAGCGGTTAACACTTTTGCAAATACAAAGCTTTTATCTACTCTTAATTACGCAACACGAAATTCCCGGCGTAAAAGCCGGTTGCCAATTAACTAATGAAGTTTGTATTCAGGAGGAGATTATGGCTGAACATCGTGGCGGTTCTGGAAACTTTGCAGAAGACCGTGAAAAAGCCTCTGAGGCAGGTAAAAAAGGCGGTCAAAATAGCGCAGGTAATTTTGCTAACGACCGTGAAAAAGCATCAGAAGCAGGCAAGAAAGGGGGTGAGCATAGCCACGGCGGCGGACGCAAGTCTGAATAAAAGCGAACGGAAATTTATCGCTTAATATGCCAGCCCCGGCATTTAATGCCGGGGTTAAATTTATTTATACAGGTAAATTCTCTATCTGAAATTTATAAAAAATGAAGTTATTAGTCTTTTTATAGACTTTCTTTTGAGCCTTCTTACCCCGCCAGTATTCTTCCAGATAAGGTATAAGTTCAAAAAACAGGATCCCGGCCAGAACACAGGCAATATATGCGTCAGGTAAAGGATCGGCTCGCTGATGAAGATCGAAGCGGGCAGGCTCTGCGCCCAGGCCAAACAGCGCCAGAAACTGCGACCAGTGTCGCGAAATCACCAGCAACAGCGCCATTAACGGCACCCTCTCCAGAAAACTGTGGATATGCTGCTCTACGGGCGATACGCGCCGGGTGGTTACGGCATAGCTGACATCCCACAATGCTGTCGCTTCGTGGCAGAAGAACATCACGATCATAAAGCCAATCACCAGCGCATTGATATCCAGGAAAAGCGCAGCGAGAAGCGGGGCGCCCATCTCCAGAAACATCAGAAGATGAATAAAGGTTTCTTTCAGCCCGGCGGTAGTCTCTATGTTTGTGGCTCTGTGGCATAAATAGTCGGCGAAACCGGCAATAAGCCAGACGGGCAGCACAAAATAAAGCAGCACCATCATCTGCGGATCAAAATTTTGCATGGCGACGGCTCATCGGTGTAAGAATGCATAAAGCATAGCCATACAAAACAGAGATGCCAGAATAATGCGCTGTTTCCGGAGTAATGACAGGTTTGCATTATTTCTGAGGTAGGGCAGAAAAGTCGGCTAATTAAACTCAGGGTGCGCCGCGCTAAACGTTAAGTAAGCTATTATTCAGTAGATGTTGATGCCGCTCCAGGTATTGCCCGCAGTTTACTCAATAAGGAACACCAGATGCTCACTTCTACAATGGATAGTTATATTCGCAAGGTAAAAATGAAACCGATCCTTCTTTCCATGCTTGCCGTGGCACTTGCTTTGCCACAGCTTGCTTTGGCGGATATTAAATGCGGGCCTTTTCGTCTGGCCGGGCAGACGGCGAACGGCAGTTGGGCGACCGTGGACGGCGTAAAAACCCGCAGGCAGCAGGTCAGCTGGCTGCAGCAGAAAGGCGATGTCGACAATGTGAAAATGCACTGGGCCGTGGCTGCTACCAAATTTCAGGGCGATTACGGGATGACATACCTGAATAAGGCGGGTAGCGCCACGCTTGACGTTGAGGTATTGCGCAGCAGCCGCAGCCAGATAAAAATTTCCGGTTCGTACGACTGTCGTAAGATCGATTAGCGTCTGGCATCCGTCAAGGGCAGTGCGCTACCGGCTTGATTTCCTTTGCTATGCTTAAAATCTTTACCCTTAACCGGGAGGTAAAGCGTTATGCATCGCAGAGAGTTTATCGGTTGCGGAGGCGCACTGGTCGCCCTTTCGCTTATGTCTTCCACACCTGCCGCCGCAGCGGCCTCCGAAGCTTCGACACCGCCTCAGCTTGATAAACCCGTTCTGAAACTGAAAGGGATCGCTATTGGCGAAGGTCAGCCCAAAGTAATTATCCCAACCACTGACAGCAGCGAAAAGGCGGTTTTAGCCTTCGTTGATAAGATTGCGGACAGAAGCGATTTTCATATGCTGGAGCTAAGGCTCGATCCGCTGGACAACGTTGACGATACCGACGCGATGGCGGCTTTAACGCGGCAGGTGTTCTCGCGTCTTGGCGACAAGCTATTGCTGCTGACGTTTCGCACCAAAGCCGAAGGCGGCAAGAAAGCCATCAGCGATCGGAAGTATGCCGCGCTGTATCACGCCTTACTGACGGCTGGCCAGTTCGATCTGCTGGATATTGAAATGTACCGCGACAGCACGCTGACCGATCCGCTGATCGGGCTGGCGCATCAACAGGGTAAACATATCATTCTCTCCAGCCATGAGCTGCACGCTACGCCTTCCGCTCAGGAAATTATCGCCCGCCTGAGCGAGCAGCAGCGGCGCGGCGCGGATGTGTTGAAGCTGGCGGCGATGCCGAAAGGCCCGGAAGACGTGCTGACCCTGCTTAACGCTACGCTGGATATGCATCAGCATTATGCGCAGCGCCCGCTGTTAACGATGTCGATGGGTGAAACGGGCGTACTGTCACGCATGAGCGGAGAACTGTCCGGTTCGGCGCTGACTTTCGCTATGTTTGGCGACGCTTCAGCGTCGGGGCAGGTTGACGTGCAGGATCTGGGAAAGGTGCTGGAGGTGGTACATAAAGGAATGCGTTCATAAGGCAGCTACAGGCACATCCTGACGTTCTGAGCAGATCGTTTCCGATGCGGCCTGTAGCCTGGGGGCGGGACGCAAAGCGTCGCCACCCCGTACTGCATTAAGCGGTGACGGTGACCACTGAGACGTTCGTGGTGACCTGGTTGGTAGTCACGGTGGCGTCCACGGCACCGACCTGTCCCTTGATCACGCAGCGATACTGGCCGGCATCGGCGGTAGTCACGGCTGCTTTGCTCCAGGTGGCGCTTTTCGCATTGGCGATATTCGTCCAGGTAGTGCCGTTGGTCGACTTCTGCCACTGCCAGGTTGCGGCATCCTTAGCCGCAACGGTCAGGTTTAACGTGCCGCCCGCCGCGACGGAAACCGTGGCTGCCGGCTGGGTGTCAATCTGCGGCGTAAAGGCGTAATAAGGCATCGCGTATTCAATTCCGTTGATGTTAATGCGCATCCACTGCCGCGGTTTAGATTGCTCAACCGGCACGGTAGTCGAGGCCTGGGAGCGAGTACTGATCCCGGCAACATCATCCTGTGCGCCAAAACCGGCCAGGCCGTTGTTCATCGACATCCGCGCCTGCGCCGCCACGCCGCCTTCCGGCGCTGCGCTCTGCGTCACGCCGCTCGGCGTAAACCTTGCCCAGCTGCCGTTATCCTCGCGCATTTCACCTGTGCCGCGAACGTGCACGCCATATTCTGCAATGGTATCAGGCAGCTTGACCCACAGGCCCGGCAGGATATCGTTAAAATCCTGAGGGATATACTGCACTTCGCTAATACCCGGCGTGCCTTCCATCCAGTAGCTTACTGCCGGAACCGAGCCCGCGCCACGCGCTACGTGGATATGCAGCGTACCGGCTGCACGGTCGTTCTGGATCGGCATGGCGGTGTCGCCACCGATGCCGCCGTAGGTACTGCGGCAGTCCACCTCAATTTTCCAGTGGCTGCCGGTTTTCGGCATCCGAAACGTACCGATATTCAACCAGCGCTGGCTGCTGTCAATGGTGCCGCGCAGCACGCCGCTCAGCCACTGCGCGCGCAGCGGATGGTCCAGATAGGTGCCGCTGTTTTGAAACAGCGACATGCCCATTTCATACCCGGAGAGTCTGGCGACAATATCGCTGCCGTCCGGGTTTTTCGGATAGCTGAACCAGGTTGCGCTGCCTGGCGCAGAAGTGCGGTCGTACTCCACGCCGGTCGGATTTGACCATTGCGACATAATAACGCGTGAATTAAAGAACACGGCATCGTAGGTAGAGGACTCAATGCTCAGCGCTTCAATCAGCCACTGGCCGTTGTTGATATCCATCGGAACGGCGCTGTGTTCGATCCAGCCGTTACGGATCAGGCCCTGACCATGACGAGGGATCCAGATAGCTGGCGCGTAGCAGTACTGGAAGTTAAATTCCGTAAGCTCAATCGCCGTGGAGTGATCCCAGGCGCCGGACGGACGGTTGCTCCAGCCTACCTTAATCACCGGGCCCGCCACGCGGCTGCAGTAAATCTGGGTGAATTTACTGTCAAGACTGTCGAGGTAGTAAATCGCCGCTTCACCGGTATTGCTGGCTTTAAAGTAGGAGACGTTGGCAAAGGTGCCGCCCACGCATTCGTTAGTGATAAACGGCTGTTTATTGGAGGCGGTATCGTTAAACACGCCCACCGTTGCGCCAATCAGCATATTGGTTTTTTCGTCCTGCTTCACCGTTTGCTGGCCTTCCCACTCAATGCCGTAGATGGAAAAGTAGCGGTGGTTCAGCGCCAGCACGGCCGAAGCGGATTTGTCAGAGATAATACGCGTGCCGATCTGCTTGCCGAAGCTGGTGGTCACGCCGCGCATCACGAAATCGCCGGCGGCGAAGTAGCCGCTTGGGTTATAAGGCAGTTCCGAATGGTTGGCCGGGATTTTGTCGCCATAGGTACGCAGGTCGAGCGGCTTAACCAGGTAGGTGCCCGTGCCGAAACGGATACCGACTTTGCTGGAAAGGCCGTCGGTAAAGCCGCGGGCGAAGCTGCCGGTCATAAATTCATACATCGCCTTAACGGCAGGCGCGCAGTCAACCTTGCCGCCCGGTACGGCGCCGAAGTCATGAACGGTTAACGCTTCAATATCGCTGTCGCGACGCCAGTGGTACGCGCCGCCGTTGCTGGCGATAAAGCCGCCGTCGTCCGCCGCCGCGACCAGATAACCGGTAAACCAACCTTCGCCGAAGGTGACAGAGCGGTCGCCGGCAGCGCGGGCATTCCAGGAGCTCAGGAAAACGCGTTCGCCTTCAGCGGCAGGTTTGCGGGCACGCAGCGCGGCGAATGAAGCAACTTCATTAAAAATCAGTGTATCAGCCATAATGTTTCCATCCTTTGTTAGTGAGTTTTTAACTGTATGTTTATACAGTAACTGCACTGTATTCCTTTGGTGAAGAATTGGCAATAGTGTTTTTTATTATTTATTTCATGTAGTTAAACGATTATCTCGTTACGATTTAATAAGCGGCGTGATATTAACTTAACAATATTTCTTATGTTTTAAGCAGGTTAAAAAAGGGAAGGTAAACGGTGAAATGACGTTCTGAACCCGGACTGGCTTTAAGGTGCCGGAGGGAGAAAGGCAAAAAAATCCCCTGAGCGCGTGACTTCAGGGGAGGCGGGTTCAGGACTGAGGCTGACCGACAGGGCCGCTGCCGCCCGGTGCGCCCGGAGGCTGCTGTCCACTCGGCGGCGCCGGCGGCGGGCTGTGCGTATCATTGGCGCCCCAGTGGGCGCAGCCGGAGAGTAGCGTAACGGAAAAAGCAAAGGAGAGGGCTAACGCAATGTTTTTCATAGTTTCCCTTTTCGCATCGAAGTATGCCTAAAGCGTAGCCGCCTTGTTAAGGGCTGACAACGCGGCGTTCGGGAAAAGGCAAAGCCCGGCCGCCCGCAGACAACGGGCACGACCGGGAGGAGGAGAGCGTTTAGCGGGAAAAAAGATCGCGTTTTTTCGGCGTGAAAAACTGCGCAAGCAGCACCAGCAGGGCGACAACGAGGTAGGCGGCAAAGATAATCGTCATCCACTGCGGCATACCCAGCGAAAACAGCGACCACTGATTTTCCGCACAGTCGCCCGTCGCAACGAATACCGACGGCAGCCACTTATCAAGAGGCAGCCACTGCGGGAAGCGGGCGGCGAAATCACAGGTGGTAAAAGGATTCGGATGCAGCTGGATCATCGTATGCTCCCATGCCAGACGCACGCCTTCCACGGCGCTATAGATCCAAATCAGGATCGCCACCCAGCGCAACGGCGTTTTGGGGGCAATAGCGCCCACCAGCGCAGCGCCAAGAATACCGAACAGGGCGCAGCGTTCGTAAATACACATCACGCAGGGCTTTAGCAGCATCACGTGCTGGAAATAGAGCGCAACCATCTCCAGAGCAAAAGCCGTCAGCGCCATCAGCAACCAGGCGCCGCGACCACGAGAACGGCTATTAAAATAGTGCAACATAATCAATCCCTGTAATAAGCGTTGAACCGGCAGTGTAAACCAAAAGGGCTGCCGTGCCAGCCACTATGCGGTAAATTTACGCTGCTGAATACGGCGCGGCTTAGCCGCTGTGTAAAAAAATGTATCGCTTCGACGGCGCGCTGAAAGCGGCCACGGCTTAATAACGTAAATCAAGGGCTTAATTTCAGGAGAAATGCGATTTCGGCAGCGTTTTACGCTTTCGTCAGTCTAGGTGACGGCTAAGCCATCTGGTATGATGAGCCGAATTTTTGCAGCCCTGAACGCAACGGAAACAATACGCTATGGTTATTAAGGCCCAGAGCCCTGCGGGCTTCGCTGAAGAATATATTATCGAAAGTATCTGGAACAGCCGCTTCCCGCCGGGGTCAATTCTGCCTGCTGAGCGCGAGCTGTCAGAGCTGATCGGCGTGACCCGCACCACGCTGCGTGAGGTGCTGCAGCGCCTGGCGCGCGACGGCTGGCTGACCATTCAACACGGCAAGCCGACCCGGGTAAATAATTTCTGGGAAACCTCGGGCTTAAGCATCCTTGAAACGCTGGCGCGTCTCGATCATGACAGCGTGCCGCAGCTTATCGACAGCCTGCTTTCGGTTCGCACCGATATTTCCTCCGTATTTATTCGCCGCGCTATCCGTATTCATCCGGATAAAGCTGAGGCGGTTCTGGTCACCGCGCAGCAGGTAGAAGACAAGGCGGAAGCCTATACCGAGCTGGATTACAATATCTTTCGCGGGCTGGCTTTTGCCTCCGGTAATCCTATCTACGGCCTGATCCTTAACGGGCTGAAAGGGCTGTACACCCGCGTAGGCCGTCACTATTTTTCAAATCCGGAAGCGCGTCGCGTGGCGCGTGAATTCTATCAGCAGCTGCTGACGATTTGTCAGGCCCAGCAGCTGGACAAGATTGTGGAAACGGTGCGCGATTACGGCCATCGCAGCGGTGAAATCTGGCACGGCATGCAAAACACCATGCCCGCTGAATCCGGCATACGTCGTTAGTATTCCTGTAAAATCTCTGGATAAGCCGTAAAAAAGCCGGTCTTCAGCACCGGCTTTTCAGGTTATTACAGGGAAGTGGGGCGGGGCGGACAGCGGTCGAGGATTTCCGTGCTGCCGTCGTCATTTTGCTGCTCCAGATGGACATCAAAGCCCCACAGGCGATGCACGTGCTTCAACACTTCGCGGCGGCTCTTATCCAGCGGCGCGCGGCTATGCGGCACGTAGCGCAGCGTTAATGAGCGATCGCCGCGCAGATCGACATCATAAACCTGAATATTAGGCTCCAGGTTGCTTAAATTATACTGCGCGGAAAGCTGCTGACGGATCGCCCGATAGCCCGCCTCGTCATGGATAGCGGCAATTTCCAAGAAGTTATTGCGATCGTCATCCATCACCGTAAACAGGCGGAAATCCCGCATGATTTTGGGCGACAGGAACTGGCTGATAAAGCTCTCGTCCTTGAACTCGCGCATGGCGAAGTGCAGCGTTTCCAGCCAGTCTGAACCGGCAATATCCGGGAACCAGTAGCGATCTTCTTCCGTCGGCTCCTGACAGATGCGCTTGATATCCTGAAACATGGCGAAGCCCAGCGCGTAAGGGTTAATACCGTTATACCACTGGCTGTTATAGGGCGGCTGATAAACCACGTTGGTATGGCTGTGCAGAAACTCCAGCATAAAGCGCTCGCTGACTTTGCCCTCGTCATACAGATGATTAAGGATGGTGTAGTGCCAGAAGGTCGCCCAGCCCTCGTTCATCACCTGCGTCTGCTTCTGCGGATAAAAATACTGGCTGACTTTACGCACGATACGCAGGATTTCTCGCTGCCACGACTCCAGCAGAGGCGCGTTTTTTTCCATAAAATAGAGCAGGTTTTCCTGCGGCTCGTTGGGATAGCGTGCTGCTTCGGTATGGGTCGCCTCCGCTTCGCGACGCGGCAGCGTGCGCCACAGCATGTTCACCTGGCTTTGCAGATACTCTTCGCGGCTGCGCTGACGGGCCTTCTCCTCCTGCAAGGAGATCTTTTGCGGGCGCTTGTAGCGATCGACGCCATAGTTCATCAGCGCATGGCAGGAATCCAGCAGCCGTTCGACTTCCTCCACGCCGTAGCGCTCTTCACACTCGCTGATATAGTTACGGGCGAAAATCAGGTAGTCAACGATAGAGCTGGCATCCGTCCAGCTGCGGAACAGGTAGTTATTTTTAAAAAAGGAGTTATGGCCATAGCAGGCGTGCGCCATCACCAGCGCCTGCATAGTGATGGTATTTTCCTCCATCAGATAGGCGATACACGGATTGGAGTTAATGACGATTTCATAAGCCAGGCCCTGCTGACCGTGCTTATAGCGCTGTTCGGTTTCGATAAATTTTTTACCGAATGACCAGTGCGCGTAGTTGATGGGCATCCCGACGCTGGAATAAGCGTCCATCATCTGTTCAGAAGTGATGACTTCGATTTGATGCGGATAGGTATCAAGGCGATAGAGTTTGGCGACGCGGTCAATTTCTGCAAGGTAGACGTCCAGTAGATCGAACGTCCAGTCGGGACCGTCGCTGAGTCGTTGGCTGTTCGTAATGGACTCATCAAAGATAGTCGTCATAGCGCACCCCTTTTTTAAAACCGGTTTTCGACGTTACATCAGTAGCGACAAACATCCGTTTTCATTACGACCTGCCATGACGCTGCCGCCATCGGAACAGGCCTGGAATTGAAGCCAGTAACTCAATGATAGTTCACTCTCTCCGATCGCTCAGGGGAATACAATGGAAATCTTCGGCAGAAAATAGAGCGGAAGCCGGAAAATCATTTTAACGTCAGGCAAAGCGCAAAAAATAATAATCCGGACAGGATAATATCCTGTATATAAGCGGAAAATATGGCGTAATCATATTCTGCTGCGGAAAGGAATAAATAGCGCCTTCATGATTATTTGCTGCTGCCGTCGCAACTATTGCAATATTAAACTCCGATTTATCATCGGCATCTTGTTTTTATTCCCGCCCAGGGTAAAAAAGAAGGGCAATATTTTTACAGGGCGTCCGCTGTCATCCCGCAGCTTTTTTCACCGCAGCGGCCGCCTGTATCCAGTGTATTCATCTTTAAGAAACCGGCGGTGGAGTAGCGATGCGAGTTGTCATTCTGGGAAGTGGCGTGGTGGGCGTGGCCAGCGCCTGGTATCTGGCCCAAAGCGGGCATGAGGTGACGGTTATCGACCGTCAGCCCGACGTGGCGCTGGAAACCAGCGCGGGCAACGCGGGACAAATTTCGCCCGGCTATGCGGCACCGTGGGCGGCGCCCGGCGTGCCGCTGAAGGCGATAAAATGGATGTTTCAGCGTCATGCGCCGCTGGCTATCCGCCCGGACGGCAGCCGTTTCCAGCTGGCCTGGATGTGGCAAATGCTGCGTAACTGCGATATGCGCCACTATCAGGAAAATAAAAGCCGCATGGTGCGCATCGCCGAATACAGCCGCGACTGCATGAAGGCGCTGCGCCATGAGACGGGTATTGCCTATGAGGGACGCCAGGGTGGAACGCTGCAGCTTTTCCGCACCGCGCAGCAGTTTGAAAGCGCCACCAAGGATATTGCGGTATTAAAAGAGGCGGGCGTGCCCTATGAACTGCTGGAAGCCAGCCAGCTGGCCGAAGCGGAACCCGCGCTGGCGACGACCAGGCATCTGCTGACCGGCGGTCTGCGCCTGCCTAACGACGAAACCGGCGACTGTCAGCTGTTTACTCGTCGGCTGGCAGAGATGGCGAAGGCGGCAGGCGTGACTTTCCGCTTTAATACGCCCGTCGACGCGCTGCTGCAGGAGCATAACCAGATTGTTGGCGTGAAATGCGGCGCTGAGATCGTGACGGCGGACGCGTACGTAGTGGCGTTCGGCTCTTATTCCACTTCGCTGCTCCGCGACATTATCGCTATCCCTGTTTATCCGCTGAAAGGCTATTCGCTGACTATCCCGATTACCAATCCGGAGGCAGCGCCCGTTTCCACGGTGCTGGACGAAACCTATAAAGTGGCGATTACGCGTTTTGATAACCGGATCCGCGTGGGCGGCATGGCGGAGATCGTCGGCTTCAATACCAAACTGCTGCCCGCCAGACGCGAAACGCTGGAGATGGTGGTGCGGGATCTCTATCCGCAGGGCGGCGATCTCGCCCAGGCGACGTTCTGGACCGGGCTGCGTCCGATGACCCCGGACGGCACGCCGATTGTCGGCCGCACGCCGTTTAAAAATCTTTATCTGAATACCGGTCACGGAACGCTCGGTTGGACCATGGCCTGCGGCTCCGGACAGCTGCTTTCTGATATTATCTCAGGACGCGCTCCGGCGATTGCCGCTGACGATTTATCGGTTATGCGCTATCTGCCGGGATTTCTGCCCACTACAGGCCCAATACTGCACGGCGCGCGCTAGTTTCCGCTTATAACAGGAGAAGTTATGTCTCGTCCTATTGTCGCAACTATCGACACCAGCGCGTTGCGGCATAACCTGGCCGTCGCCCGCCAGGCTGCTCCTCGCTCCCACGTCTGGTCGGTGGTAAAAGCCAACGCCTACGGACACGGTATCGCTCGCGTCTGGCAAAGCCTGTCAGAGACTGACGGTTTTGCGCTGCTGAATCTTGAAGAGGCTATTCTGCTGCGAGAAAGCGGCTGGAATAAGCCCATCCTGCTGCTGGAAGGCTTTTTCCATGCGGACGAGCTGCCGATTCTGGATCGCTACCGGCTGACCACCAGCGTGCACAGCAACTGGCAGATCCAAGCGCTGGCGAAGGCGAAGCTTTCCGCGCCGCTGGATATTTACCTGAAAATGAACAGCGGCATGAACCGTCTTGGCTTTCAGCCCGCGCTGGTACAGCAGGTGTGGCACAAGCTTAAAACGCTGCCGAACGTTGGCGAGATCACGCTGATGGCGCATTTTGCCGAAGCGGAAAGCAATGAAGGCGTGACGGCGCCGATGGCGCGCATCAATCAGGCGGCGGAAGGGTTGAACTGTCCGCGCTCGCTGGCGAATTCGGCGGCGACGCTGTGGCACAGCCACACCCATTACGACTGGGTGCGTCCGGGCATTATCCTCTATGGCGCTTCGCCAAGCGGCGACTGGCAGGATGTCGCCAGCAGCGGGCTACGGCCGGCCATGACGCTGAACGGTGAAATCATCGGCGTCCAGTCGCTCAGGCGCGGCGATGGCGTAGGGTATGGCGCACGCTACCGCGCCAGCGACGAGCAGCGTATCGGCATCGTTGCCTGCGGCTATGCCGACGGCTATCCGCGCCATGCGCCAACCGGCACGCCGGTTTGGGTTGATGGCGTCAGAACGCAGATTGTCGGCGCGGTTTCCATGGATATGATCACGGTGGATTTGACGCCCTGCCAGCAGGCGGGCATCGGTACTCAGGTGGAGCTGTGGGGTAACAACATCAAAATCGACGAGGTGGCAAAAGCGGCCGGTACGGTAGGCTATGAGCTGATGTGCGCGCTCGCGCCTCGTGTACCGGTAAACGTCGTTTAAGGTTAAAGCGCGGTCAGCGTGCCGCGCACTTTTTTACTGTAGTACCAGGCCGTTCCCGTCAGTATCGCGCCCACCACCATCATCAGCGCCAGCGCGGATTTTTCCGCCAGCGGCAGCGCCATCGCCAACAGCCCACCCGACGCGCCGCCGGCCATCTGGATAAAGCCCGCCAGCGCGGAAGCGACGCCCGCCTGTTTCTGATAGGGCTCCAGCGCGTAGCTGGTGGCCGGGCCGACGGTAAAAGCCAGCCCGGCGACGGATACCGCCACCGGCAGCATATAGAGCGCCCAGTGATGCTGCCATGCCAGCGGTAACAGCAGCACGCCGCCCAACAGCATCACCGCGCCCAGCGTCATCGCCACGCTGCCCGTCGCCAGACAAATCGGGCGACCCACCTTGCGGATCATCTTATTCACCAGCACGCTGACCAGCATGATCCAGAAGCCGTTGGCGCCAAAGGCGATGGAGAACTGCAGCGCAGAGAGCTGGCCCTCGGTCATCAGCACCTGCGGCGCCAGCGAGACGTAAGTTAATACCATCCCCAGCGCGCCCGCGTTGGCAAAGGCGAAAGCCAGGAAGCGAGGCTGACGCAGGATCTGCCAGTACTGACGCAGCGGAATGCCTTTTACGGCCAGCGTGCCTGCCGGGCGGGTCTCCGGTAAAAAGAAAATCACCAGCAGACCGATGACGACCGCATAGGCGGTTAAAAACCAGAAGGGCGCGCGCCAGCCAAAGGCCTCGGCAAGAAAGCCGCCCAGCATTGGCGCCAGCGCGGGCACGATATTCAGCGCACCGTTCAGAAAGCCATAGGCGCGGGCGGCATCGTCGCCGTCAAGCCTGTCGCGCACGCCGCTGAAGGCGACCACGGCAGTACAGCAAACGGCGCAGCCCTGCACCACGCGCGCGCAGAGGAACTGCGGCCAGCCGGAAGCGGTGGCGGCCAGCACGCTGCCAACGATATACAGCAGCAGCCCGGCCAGCGCCACGGGCTTTCTGCCCAGGTTATCCACCAGCGGGCCGGCGACAATCTGCCCCAGGCCCATCACCAGCAGAAACAGAGGAATAGTCGTTTGCACGGTGCTGACCGGCGTATTCAGCCCAAGCGCGATATCGGGCAGCGTAGGCAAATAAAGATCGATGCCAAGCGGTGCTAACAGAACCAGGCTGAGAAGAAGTAAAGTGAATTTTTGCATCGAGGCGGCGGCGTCCAGTAAAAAAAGCAAGCCGCACAGAGTAGTGATAACGGGGAGAAAAGAAAAGGAAAACTTATGGGGCGGTGCCGCAGCAGCCGCCCCGGAACTCAGTAAGCGCCGTCGCGACGCAGTACCACGCCAGCCGTTTTAAACAGGATGGCGATATCCGTCCACAGCGCCCAGTTTTTCACATACCAGGAGTCGAAATAGACGCGGGTATCGTAGTCGATATCGTTACGGCCGCTAACCTGCCACAGGCCGGTCATCCCCGGTTTCGCCATCAGATAATAGTCAACGTCGCCCGCGTAGCGCTCCAGCTCCGCTTCAATCACCGGACGCGGCCCCACCAGGCTCATCTCGCCACGGATCACGTTCCACAGCTGCGGCAGCTCGTCCAGGCTGGTTTTACGCAGGAAAGCACCGATTTTGGTTACGCGCGGATCGTTTTTCAGCTTGAAGTCTTTATCCCATTCGGCGCGCGCTTCGGCGCTGGTTGCCAGCAGCTCTTCCAGCACCTCTTTCGAGTTGGTGACCATTGAGCGGAACTTCAGGCATTTAAACTTCTTGCCGTCCTGACCGACGCGTTCGTGACCGTAAATTTTGTTACCGCCGTCCCGGCCCACCAGCCAGCAGATCAGGCCGAAAGCCGGGGCCAGGAACAGCAGCAGCAGCGAGGCGACCACCACGTCGAACACGCGCTTCAGGAAGCGTGAAGAGCGTTTGGCCAGGTTATTGCTGACGCGCAGGATCATCACTTCATGACTGAAGATAAAAGACATATCGGTGCCGTAGAGCGGCACACCGCGCAGCGTCGGGACGACCGAAACGCTGCGGCATTTCTTTTTCGACAGCAGCTTGAGCCACTTATCGCGCATCGCCTGCTGCTCGTACTCCATGGCAACGATAAACTGGGTGTTTTCCAGATCGACCGTGTCCCAGACGATGTCCTTCGCGGTAATAACCGGCACGCCGTTCAGGCTTTCCGCGCCGGTATGGCCGTTAGAGGCGACAAAAGCTTTTACCTCATAGCCCAGGATCTCTTCGCTTTGCAGCGCCGCATAGGCTTCGCGGGCGTTTTTACCGGAGCCGATGATGATAGTTTGCTTCTGCCACTGTCCCGCTTTCAGAATGGCGTGCTTGACGCTGGAGCGCAGCAGCGGCACCAGGACCAGCGCATAGATCCAGGTGAAGCTCCACAGCAGACGGGAGAAGTCCCATTTTGAAAACGCAATCAGCGCCAGGTCGAGCAGGGAGAAAATCACCAGGGTTTTAATGATCTCTTTCAGCTCAAACCAGAAAGGCTTGCGGTAGGTATAGTGACGAAGCCGCATCCAGAACCAGGCCGTACAGACCACGGACATCACAAACTGGGCGGTAAAGCGTATTTGCACTTCCTGCGGGGGAAGAAATATATCCAGGTTCCCCCAAATACCTCGTACGGTTGCCGTGGATAAAAACAGCGCCAGGTTAATGGAGATTAAGTCGCTAAGACTTAATGCCAGCTTGGCGATAATGTTTTTCCGGGTGCCGCTAAATGCGCGGCGACGGTCATTCAGTACCAGAGTACTTGCCATAATGCCTGCTCTCTTTTCATAAGGGATTGCTGACCTGACGAGGATCAAGCACGCGTTCAGGGGTTATCATACTGAAATTAAGTGTTTTAATTTCAGCGTATTAAATAGTTAACGGCCGTATGTTTCAGGAGATTAAATAAATGAAACACGTCGGCGTTGTTTCATCATGAAGCAGTGACAGAGTATGCAGGAGAGCAGAGAGTTAGTTAATACGGGTAATTCCTAAAATGGGAAAAATGCTTTTTGAAAGGAAATGGAAAGTAAACGAAGCGGGAAATTAAATTGCAAAAGATAATTTATGACAGGCGTATAACAAATATAAGACATTATTATAGCTCACCGCCGCGAAATAACGCGGCGGCAAGATAAGCGGCTTTGGTTCAGATTCAGGCTGGCTTTTTCAGTACCCACTGATCCTGCTCGGTATCGTAGTGACCGATAGCCAGATCGACAGGTTCGCCATCAATCCAGGCGGGCACGCTGGTCTCATTATCCCACCCGTCGAGCTGATAGCTCAGCGCCGGGTTGGTCTTGCAGGGAATAATGACCGTATCGACATTTTGCGCATCCAGCTCTGCGTCGATAATTTCATAGCGACCAATCTTTACGACATGACCCATGATTTTCTCCCTTCCGGATTAGACACGAACTTTAAGCGTAGTCGTTATTTGCCAGTCGGCCCCAGGATTATTCTCGCTCTTCCGCCATCCGCACGCCGATTTTCACTATTTCGTTATCCTGCTTTTCCGCCACGGTCCAAATCATGTTTTTCCATTCCACCTGATCGCCGACCACCGGCGCGCCGCCGATCATGCTGGCGACCAGATGCCCGAGCGTCTGCTGCATATTCATCTCTTCATCCAGCTCGATACCGTAAATTTCTGAAACGTCGTGCAGGCGAGCATCGGCCTGAAGAATAAAGTCGCCAAAGAAGCGCTGATCGAGCGAAACGGGCGGCGACTGGCTGAACAGTTTACCCAGTTCCGGCAGATCCTTTTCGCGGCCAATCACGCACAGCACGTCGCCTTCGCGCAGGCGGGTATTGCCGGTTGGATGCAGCAGCAGATTATCGCGGAAAAGCGCGGCGATACGCGTCTCGCGCGGCATTTTCAGCTCGCGTAGCGCGGCGCCGATACACCATTTATCAGCGCCCAGCTGGTAGACAAACTGCTCCCAGGGATTCTCAGGGTGGATATCCAGGCCCACGCGGGAAACAGGCGAGGCGGTAGGCGGCACGATCACCCTGGCTTTACGGGCAGCATAGCCGAGAGAGGTTCCCTGTACCATCAGCGAAACCAGCACCACAAAGAATGCGATGTTAAAGAACAGCGAGGCATGCGGCAGTCCGGCCATCATCGGGAAAACCGCCAGGATAATAGGCACCGCGCCGCGCAGACCAACCCAGCTGATAAAGAAGCGCTCACGCGTGGTAAATCCACGAAACGGCAGCAGGCCGACAAAAACGGAGAGCGGACGGGCAAACAGGATCAGCCACAGCGACAGCAGCATGGCCGGTAAGGCGATATTCCAGAGATCGGTAGGATTCACCAGCAGCCCCAACACCAGGAACATACCGATCTGGCTCAGCCAGGCCATGCCGTCAAAGGTTTGCAGAATGCCGTGCCGGTTGCGGATTGGGTTATTGCCCAGCCAGAAGCCGCAAAGATAGACCGCCAGAATGCCGCTGCCTTCCAGCACGGTGGTCAGCGCAAACACCAGAATGCCCCCGCTGACGGCCAGCAGCGGATAAAGCCCGCTGGGCAGCGAGACGCGATTAATCAGCTGCAACAGCCCCCAGCCGCCGCCCAGGCCCAGCACGATACCCAAACCAAACTGCTGAATAAGATGCACGATAAACATCCAGCTCAGGCCGGTCTGACCCTGTTCCAGCATTTCGATCAGCGTAATGGTCAGGAACACCGCCATAGGATCGTTGCTGCCGGATTCCATTTCCAGCGTGGCGCTGACGCGTTCATTCAGCCCTTTACCGCCGAGCAGCGAAAATACGGCCGCCGCGTCGGTCGAACCGATAATCGCCCCGACCAGGAAGCCCTCAATCATGCTCAGGTTAAACAGCCAGGCGGCCGCCATGCCGGTCAGCCCGGCCGTAATCAGCACGCCGATGGTCGACAGCGAGAGCGCCGGGCCCAGCGCAACTTTGAACGAGCTGGCCTGGGTGCGCATTCCGCCATCCAGCAGGATCACCGCCAGCGCCAGGTTACTGATAAGGTAAGCGGCAGGATAATTATCAAAAGCGATGCCGCCAATGCCGTCCACGCCGGCCAACATGCCCAGCGCGAGGAAAATAACCAGAATAGGGATGCCGAGCTTTGAAGAGAAGGAACTGAGCAAGATGCTTGCCGCCACCAGCACTGAACCGATGATAAACAGACTATAGATAGCACTGGCTTCCAATGGGGCAATCTCCTGTATCTGATAAAAAAACTGCGTCGATGGCGAGGCGTAAGCATACCCTGAATATGGGAATAGGGGCAATTTTGTTTCGCCACGGCTGTTTTGGCGTGTTTTCTGCTGCTGCAGCTAACAAGTGTATGATAATTTAGAAATTCTGGAACGATCGCGGGAATAATAGTAACAAATAGCCTGTGCTTTTGACATCAGAATACGATTAATGTCGTTAGCTTGAGAGGGACTGGCGGGAAGGATGGGAGCGAAACGGGAGAAAGAAGAGGTATTTACTGCATAATCAGCAGCGGTAAGCGTTGCATCGGACGTCGTTTTTAGCGTAAGCCTGGCCTGACGGCGGCGAAGGCTAAGGGAAGGGTATAAACGCTTAAGCATCGAAAGCGAAACGCAATGCACTCTTCAGGAGCAAGGTTTTTTCAGAAGGCTGCTGCCTGACCCAGGCATAAGTACGTTGCCCGGCCCGGCACGTCATTTTGCCAAAGCTGTAAATAGCCCGGGGTTGAAAGGCGGCTTCAGGCAGCGCTGAATGTTGCTAAGCGGGTAAGAAAATCAGCCAGCCCGAAATGCTGACTGATTTATCACTACTTTCAGGCGTTTTCCGCCTGCTTGTGGAAAAGCTCACGGAATACCGGATAAATATCTTCCGGCTCACGAATATGTTGGATAGCAAAGTTGTCGAACATCGCCTGTAAATGCTCGTACTCGCGCCACAGCGTCTGATGGGCGCGGCGGGTAATTTCGATGTAGCTGTAATAACGCACTACCGGCAAAATATGCTTAGCCAGGATTTCATGACAGAGCGGTGAATCGTCCGCCCAGTTATCGCCATCGGAAGCCTGAGCAGCATAAATATTCCACTGCGCCGGATCGTAACGCTCTTTCACCACTTCATCCATCAGCTTCAGGGCGCTGGAAACAATAGTGCCCCCCGTTTCCTGCGAGTAGAAGAACTCCTGCTCGTCCACTTCTTTCGCCTGCGTATGGTGGCGAATATAGACCACCTCAACGTTTTTATAGGTTCTGCTCAGGAACAGATAGAGCAGAATATAAAAGCGTTTAGCCATATCTTTGGTGGCCTGATCCATGGAGCCGGAAACGTCCATCAGGCAGAACATCACGGCCTGGCTGGACGGTTCGGGACGCTTCTCAAAGTTTTTATAGCGCAGGTCAAAGGTATCGATAAAGGGCACGCGTTTAATACGGGCGCGCAGGTCGGCAATCTCCTGGCGCAGGCGTTCTTCTTCCAGCAGCTGGGCCGGTTCGGCTTTCTGCACGGCTTCCAGCGCGGCCTCCAGCTTGCCCAGCATTCGCCGCTTCCCGGCTGTCATGGCCGTACGCCGCGCCAGCGAGTTCTGGAGCGAACGCACCACGCTGATATTTGCCGGCACGCCGTTAGAGGTGAAGCCGGCGCGATGCACCTTGTACTCGTTCAGCTGACGATGCTGATTCTTTTTCAGGTTCGGCAGGGCCAGATCTTCAAATAACAGATCCAGATACTCATCCTTAGAGATATTAAAGACGAATTCATCTTTGCCCTCGCCATCCTGACTGGCATTGCCCTGTCCGCTACCGCCACCGCCGCCGCCTCCCTGAGGGCGTTCGACACGATCGTTTTGCACAAAATGGTCATTGCCGGGATGCACGCGATGGCGCTGGCCGCCACGGCCCTGATGAAATACCGGTTCGTTGATATCATCAACGGGGATAGAAACTGACTCGCCGCTCTCAATGTCGGTTACCGAACGCTTATTAATGGCCTCGGAGATCGACTGTTTGATTTGCGACTTATAGCGGCGTAAAAAGCGCTGACGGTTCACCGCGCTTTTGTTTTTACCGTTAAGACGCCGATCGATAAAATAGGCCATAATTCCCCCAAACAACGTTGCCGTTGGGCCAGGTTTGCTGACCCACGGGAATGCATTTATGAAGTCGGGTTTAGGATGATTTTCTCACGCGCAGATACCATTCGCACAGCAGACGAACCTGCTTGCGGGTATAGCCTTTTTCCATCATACGGTCGACGAAATCATCATGTTTTTTCTGTTCATCCGTGGACGTTTTGGCATTGAACGAAATAACCGGCAGCAGTTCCTCGGTATTCGAGAACATTTTCTTCTCGATTACCGTGCGCAGTTTTTCATAGCTGGTCCAGTTTGGATTACGCCCGCTGTTGTGGGCACGGGCACGCAGCACAAAGTTGACGATTTCGTTACGGAAGTCTTTCGGATTGCTGATCCCGGCAGGCTTCTCGATTTTTTCCAGCTCCGCATTCAGCGATTCACGGTCGAACAGCTGGCCGGTATCCGGGTCGCGGTATTCCTGATCCTGGATCCAGAAATCGGCATAGGTTACGTAGCGGTCAAAGATATTCTGACCGTACTCTGAATAAGATTCCAGGTAGGCAGTCTGGATCTCTTTGCCAATAAACTCGGCATATTTCGGGATCAGATAGCCTTTCAGGTGCTCAAGGTATTTTTCGGCTAAATCCTGCGGGAACTGTTCGCGTTCAATCTGCTGCTCCAGCACGTAGAACAGATGCACCGGGTTGGCGGCAACTTCGGTATGATCGAAGTTAAACACGCGGGACAGGATTTTAAAGGCGAAGCGGGTGGATAAACCGTTCATCCCTTCATCGACCCCGGCGTAATCACGGTATTCCTGGTAGGATTTAGCTTTTGGATCGGTATCTTTCAGGCTTTCGCCGTCATAGACGCGCATTTTCGAGTAGGTGCTGGAGTTTTCCGGCTCTTTCAGGCGAGAAAGAATGGAGAAGCGCGCCAGCGTTTCCAGCGTGCCGGGCGCGCATGGCGCGTGCGTCAGCTCACTGTGGTCAAGCAGCTTGTCGTAGATCTTGATCTCTTCCGACACGCGCAGGCAGTAAGGCACCTTGACGATATAAACACGGTCAAGAAACGCCTCGTTGTTTTTGTTATTACGGAAGGTCACCCATTCTGATTCGTTGGAGTGCGCCAGAATGATGCCGTTGAAAGGCAGGGCGGAAATCCCTTCGGTACCGTTATAGTTACCTTCCTGGGTCGCCGTCAGTAAAGGATGCAGCACCTTGATTGGCGCTTTAAACATCTCTACGAATTCCATAATCCCCTGGTTAGCTCGGCACAGCGCGCCAGAGTAACCATAGGCGTCCGGATCGTTCTGTGCGTGGTTCTCCAGTTTGCGGATATCCACTTTACCCACCAGCGCGGAAATATCCTGATTGTTTTCATCGCCCGGTTCGGTTTTGGCAATGGCGAGCTGTTCCAGAATCGACGGCCAGACTTTTACAACTTTAAAGCGGGAGATATCGCCGCCAAACTCATGCAGCCGTTTGGCCGCCCAGGGCGACATAATGGTGCCGAGGTAACGCCGCGGCACGCCGTACTCTTTTTCAAGGATATTGGCGTCTTCCTGCGGGTTAAACAGGCACAGCGGATGATCGTTGACCGGGCTACGTTCGCCGTCGGCGCTGAGCACGTAAATGGGTACGCGCTGCATCAAAGATTTCAGACGCTCGGCAAGCGAAGATTTACCGCCGCCCACCGGGCCCAGCAGATAGAGGATCTGTTTCTTCTCCTCCAGCCCCTGCGCGGCATGCTTCAGATAAGAAACGATTTGCTCAATCGCTTCCTCCATGCCGTAAAACTCCTCAAAGGCGGGATAGCGTGCAATGACGCGATTGGAAAACAGTCGGGAAAGGCGTGGCTCCTGAGCAGTATCGACCATTATTGGCTCACCAATAGCCATTAATAGCCTTTCTGCCGCGTTGGCGTATGCACTACGATCTTGCCGGCAAACGGTAAGAAATTCCTGCAGTGTGAACTCTTCGTCCTTGGCAGCTTCATAACGCTGACGATAGTGATCGAATATATTCATAGCGATGCCCGTCCTTTCGTTTTTAGCACAGGTACCAGGAGCCTAATGAGGGAAAGCCCCTGAAGGAACTTATAATGAGTACAGCAACCCTTATGCCAACCTGACTTCTAATCGGGATACACAACAAAGATGGTTACTCTGCTCTTCAAACTTAGCGTCTTTGATTAAAGCTTAGTTGGCATTCAGGAAATTTCCTGAACCTCCTCGCATTTCTGATGCAATTTCAATAACAAAGTCAGAATTGATCTTAGCGCTGCCCCTTGCCTGATGCGGGCTGGCGGGATTTTGTAAATAAGCACGCCTGGTATCTTCAGGCGCTGGCAGCGTTAAAGTTGATTCTGCGTGCGGCAGAATCTTTAAAATTTTAAACAAATGATGTAACACTGATAAACTCACTCTGCTGATTGTTATATTTATGGAATGAATTAATTGTGAACTATTTCAAAGTTAGCGCGCTTGCCGCGCTTTTACCCGTTTGTTTTACCGCTGGCGTAGCTCATGCTAATCCGTTAACGCTTGGCGCCTCGGTGATTTACAGCCAAAGCCCTTACAAAGGTGGTGACGATCGTTATTACCCGGTACCGGTCATTAACTATGAAGGCGACAGCTTTTATGTGCGCAGCCTGACGGCGGGCTACTACCTCTGGAAAGATTTACAGGATCAGCTGTCGCTGACGGTGTTGGGCTCGCCGCAGAACTTCGATCCCGATGATACCGACAATAAACAGCTGAAAGCGCTGGATAAGCGTCATATGACGCTGATGGGCGGCCTGGCTTATCGCCATACGGCTGACTGGGGTACGATCAGGACGGTGCTGGCTGGCGATATGCTGGATAACAGCGACGGCTATATCTGGGATCTGACTTATCTCTACAGCTTCCACTTCGGCGATTTCAGCCTGACGCCGGGCATCGGCGCGCTCTACAGCAGCGAAAACCAGAACGATTACTATTATGGCATTTCTAAGAATGAATCGCGCCGTAGCGGATTGCGCAGCTACGAGGCCGACGACAGCTGGAACCCTTACCTGGAGCTGACGGCTGCCTGGTCGATTAATCAGAGCTGGAACGCCACGGTTGCCGGTCGCTATACGCGCCTGAGCGACGAGGTCAAAGACAGCCCGATGGTGGACAAAGATTCTCAGGTCAGCGTCTGGACCGGCATCAGCTACACCTTTTAATTAAGGCTGCATCATAAAAGGGCGCTCAGCGCCCTTTTGCATCATGATGGCGATCTGAAACAGTGCAGGAGGGCATGATGACCAAAACCGTAACTTTCTCCGACCAGAGCGTACCGGCTATCGGCCAGGGAACCTGGTATATGGGCGAGGAAAGCAGCAAGCGAGGCCAGGAAGTCGCGGCATTGCAGGCCGGCCTTGAGCACGGGCTGAAGCTGATTGATACCGCTGAAATGTATGCGGACGGCGGCGCGGAAGAGGTGGTAGGCGAAGCGCTGCGCGGCCGTCGCGACAGCGCCTGGCTGGTTTCAAAAGTTTATCCGTGGAACGCGGGCGTAGTGGATGCCGTAGAAGCCTGCGAACGCAGCTTACGTCGTCTGCAAACTGACTATCTCGATCTTTATCTTCTCCACTGGCGCGGCACTGTTCCGCTGGAAGAAACCATCACGGCGATGGAAAAGCTACAGCAGGCAGGCAAAATTCGACGCTGGGGCGTGTCAAATTTTGACAGTAGCGACTTAAAAGAACTGTTGGCCGAAGAGGGGGGCAACGCCTGCGCGGCTAATCAGGTGCTTTACCATCTGGCTTCGCGCGGCATTGAATATGATTTATTGCCGGACTGCCAGCAGCATGCGATCCCGGTAATGGCCTATTGCCCTTTGGCGCAGGCTGGCCGACTGCGGCACGATTTGCTGACCCATCCTGTTCTGAACAATATTGCACAACAAAAGGGCATTACGACGGCGCAGCTGCTGCTGGCCTGGGTTATTCGCAAAGAAGGCGTGATGGCGATCCCTAAAGCCAGTTCGCTGCAGCACGTGGCTGAAAACGCCGCCGCGCTGGAAGTTGTGTTAAGCAATGAGGAGCTGGCGTTAATCAACGAAGCTTTCCCGCCGCCCAATCGCAAAATGCCGCTGGACGTGGTGTAGAACCGCAGGCGGGCATTGGGCCCGCCGTCTTCACTAAGCGCGTTTACGCACTTTAATCGTGGTTGCCAGCCGGGCCGGAGACTCGCCCGCGCTGACCATGGGCTGCGTCACGTGAGCCGTTTCCACGCATACCATGCTTTTATAGCCTTCGTTTGCCATATCGCTCATGCTGCACGAAAGCGCCGGGCCGGGATTCCAGGTGACAACGTCACTATGATAGTGATGATAAACCTCTATGATCCTGTTACCCGCCGTATCGTGGATAGTGCTGCAATCTTCCGGCTGGGTAAATATGCGATCGACGCGGTCAGGATAGGTTTGCCTGCCGTTTTCGGCACGGCCTTCAGCATTCTCTTTTACCTTATCGATATAAGGCTGACCCAGTCCGCTCACCTCTACGCCCGCGATATCCTCAACGGCAAAGTAAGTGTGCAGGGCACCGGTGGCCTGAAAGTCGCCGTGCGCTTCCAGCTCAATTTCACAGCGATCGCTGAAGCGGAAACGGGCAAACAGCGTAAAATCGTGCGGCCAGAATTTTTTCGTCTGCTCGCTGCTTTCCAGCGTCAGCGTCAGCATCACGCTTTCTTCGTTCTCGTCGTGCGCCGACAGCGTCCAGGGCAGCGAGCGGGCAAAGCCGTGCGCCGGTTCGCCGGCCGGGCCAAACCATGGCCAGCAGACGGGCACGCCGCCGCGAATGGCTTTGCCGGACGTCCACGCCGTTTTCTCACTCAGCCAGATAACCGGTTTCTCGCCGCTGGGCTGCCAGGCAACCAGCTGCGCGCCCTGCAGCGTCACCGCCGCGCGCACCTTCGGATGCGCGATAACGACTACGGGCAGCTCGCCCATTAAGCGCAGTGAAATATAGGGCGTGATTTGGTCGGCTACGGGCAGCGAAAAAAGTTTTTCGTTCATCGGAGCTCCTGTTATTCAGCGAAAAAAAAGGGCGACCGCAGTCGCCCTCAGAATCAGCTAATCGCGATTATTTTGCGATATGTGCGATCAGATCCAGAACCTTGTTAGAGTAACCGGTTTCGTTATCGTACCAGGAAACCAGCTTAACAAAGGTGTCGCTCAGTGCGATACCGGCTTTAGCATCGAATACGGAAGTCAGGGTTTCGCCGTTGAAATCGGTAGAAACCACTTCGTCTTCGGTATAGCCCAGGATGCCTTTCAGCTCGCCTTCAGCCGCTGCCTTGATAGCTTCACAAATTTCTTTGTAAGAAGCAGGCTTAGCCAGACGCGCGGTCAGGTCAACCACGGAAACGTTAGGAGTAGGTACGCGGAAAGCCATACCGGTCAGTTTGCCGTTCAGCTCAGGGATCACTTTACCTACCGCTTTAGCTGCGCCGGTAGAAGATGGGATGATGTTCTGAGATGCGCCACGGCCGCCGCGCCAGTCTTTGTGAGACGGGCCGTCAACGGTTTTCTGGGTAGCGGTGGTAGCGTGAACGGTGGTCATCAGCGCTTCAACGATGCCGAACTTGTCGTTGATAACTTTTGCCAGCGGTGCCAGGCAGTTGGTGGTGCAGGATGCGTTAGACACGATTTCCTGGCCAGCATACGCCTTGTGGTTAACACCCATAACGAACATTGGGGTGTCATCTTTGGAAGGACCGGTCAGAACAACTTTCTTCGCGCCAGCCTGGATGTGTTTACGAGCGGTTTCGTCGGTCAGGAAGATACCTGTTGCTTCGGCAACCACGTCAACACCGACTTCGTCCCACTTCAGGTTAGCTGGATCTCTTTCAGCGGTAACACGGATGGTTTTGCCGTTAACAACCAGATGGCCATCTTTAACTTCTACGGTGCCGTCGAAACGACCGTGAGTAGAGTCATACTTCAGCATGTAAGCCATGTACTCGGCGTCCAGCAGATCGTTGATTGCAACGATTTCTACGTCAGAACGCTGCTGAGCAGCACGGAAAACGATGCGACCGATGCGGCCAAAACCGTTGATACCTACTTTGATAGTCATATATTCCACCAGCTGTTGTTAGTGAATAAAAGGTTGGCTGTAAAATTACAAAAACCTTATCAGGCGTCAAGCGGAATCGCTTCAATAGTTGCGACAAATCAAACCCTGGAGCAGGAATAATCGCCTGAAAACGCCTTCCGCGACGAGCGTCTTACCTTTAGTTTGGGGCATTCGGCCCGAATATAAAGGGGTCGGGATTTTAAAGGGTGATCCAGGTCACAATTTCATTGCCTGCTTACTTTCAGACTCCGCCTGAGCATGAAAAATCCCCTGACGTTGTTATGCATTTGTTAGAATGTAGAAATCTTCAGACCACTTTGCCAGAGATACCTGATATGGCCGAACGCCCACTGAAACCTGAAACCGATCTAAACGAAATGCAGCGCTACGTCACTCAGCAGCGCGGGACAGAGCCGCCGTACTCCGGCAAGCTGCTGCATAACAAGCACGAAGGGATTTATCACTGCCTCGTTTGCAACTCGCCGCTGTTTCTGTCCGGCACCAAGTATGATTCCGGCTGCGGCTGGCCGAGTTTTTATCAGCCCTACAGCGATGACGCCATCCGCTATCTGGAAGATGACTCGCACGGGATGCAGCGAATCGAGATCCGTTGCGGTACCTGCGATGCCCATATGGGGCACGTTTTTCCCGACGGCCCTCAGCCGACAGGCGAGCGCTACTGCGTCAACTCCGCTTCATTAAGTTTCACCGATGAAGATGGCACTCAGATTAAAGGATAGACGTTATGGAGCTGGATGAGATCATTGCTGCCATGACGCCCGAGGTTTATCAGCGTCTGGCTACGGCGGTAGAAACCGGTAAATGGGCCGACGGCGTGGCCCTGACACCGGAGCAGAAAGAGAATAGCCTGCAGCTGGTGATGCTATGGCAGGCGCGTCACAACGACGAGCCGCAGCATATGAGCGTGGGCAAGGGCGGCGAGATGGTGACCAAAAGCAAGAAACAGCTGAAAGAGGAATTTGGCATCGATGACGACATCACGCCTATCAGGCTGCACTAACATCGTTTGATATCGTGATAAAGCTCGGCTACGTATTGATAACCGGGCGAGCAGGCCCTCTTAGCCTGGTGACTAAAAGCTGCATGGATGCGACGCCGAACGAGGCAGCGTCTGCGGCGCGGTTTAAATAATGACTGCGCCTTTAGCCGCCATTTCTGCCAGCGCGATTTCACTGTCCTGCGGTGACAGGTTTACGCCCCGACAGCCTGCGGCGACGACCTGAACCTGATAACCGAGCGCCAGCGCGTCCAGCACGCTGTATTTTACACAGTAGTCCGTCGCCAGGCCCATCATCGTCAGGCTGGTGACGCCCCGACTTTTCAGCCAGCTATCCAGCCTTGTTTTGTTGCGGTGGCCGTTATCGAAAAATGCGCTATAGCTGTCGATAAGCGGCTGCTCGCCTTTATAAATCTGTGTGGTCAGATAGCGCCGATCCAGCTCAGGGTGCAGCTCTGCGCCTGCGCTATGCTGCACGCAATGATCCGGCCACCCTATTTGCGGCAGGCCGTCCAGTTCGCCCAGCGTGCCCACTGACTGCCCCGACACTGACGCAAAGCTGCCGTGGTTAGCCGGATGCCAGTCCAGCGTTGCCACCACCGGCCGCTGAAGCCGATGAAATTCTGCCGCATATTGGTTAGCGACGGCGAGGGTGCTGTCGCCGTCCTTCACGGCCAGCGCGCCGCCGGGGCAAAAATCATTTTGCAGATCGATCAGGATCAGGGCCTGGTTCATGCTTATCTCACTTTTCGTCAGGAGTCAGCTCACCGCGCAAATTCACCTGCATTTGCTGGCGAACTTCATCGCTGGAAAGGTTCTGGCTGAGCAGGAAGTGCAGCTTGGTCAGCGTTGCCTCCACGGTCATATCGTAGCCGCTTACCACGCCCGCCAGCGCCAGCGCGTTCCCCGTCGCATAGCCGCCCATGTTTACCTTGCCGGACATACATTGCGTCAGGTTCACCACGACAATGCCGCGATCGGAAGCTTCTTGCAGCTCTTTCAGGAAAGCCGGATTCTGCGGCGCATTGCCAACCCCGTAGGAGCGCAGGATCAGCGCTTTTACCGGCTGGCGCAGGAAGTTGCTCACCACGTCGGCAGAAATTCCCGGATAGATCGTGACAACGCCGACAGGCTGAGGCGTAATCGAGCGCACAATGAGCGGTCCCTGGCCGCCAGGAGCCGGAGGCGTGTTCAGACGACGAATATGGATACCCGCTTCCAGCAGGGGCGCCAGGTTAGGCGAGGCAAAAGCGTTAAAGCCGTCGGCATGGGCTTTAGTAGTGCGGTTACCGCGATAAAGCTGATTATTGAAGAAAAGGGCGACTTCATTAATAGGATAGTTAGCCGCGACAAACAGCGAATTAAGCAGGTTTTGCTGACCGTCGGAACGCAGTTCCGCCAGCGGGATCTGTGACCCTGTCACAATTACCGGCTTGGCCAGGTTTTCCAGCATAAAAGAGAGCGCGGAGGCGGTAAACGCCATGGTATCGGTGCCGTGCAGGATCACGAAACCGTCGTAGTTGTCATAATTAGCCTGAATATCATCCGCAATCGTTTGCCAGTCCTGCGGCGTCATATCGGAAGAGTCGATCAGCGGCTGGTACTCGTGAATAGTAAAATCCGGCATTTCGGCACGATGGAATTCCGGCATCTTCGCCAGCTGATTTTGCAGATGACCAGAAACGGGCACATAGCCATGCTCGGAACGCTGCATCCCGATGGTGCCGCCGGTATAGGCTACATAGATGGATTTTTTTTGCATGTGATTACTCAGGCTTGAAAAAGAGGGCAGTATAAGGGGAAAAACCGGGAAAAGCAGCCCGACCAGCGGGCTGCTTTCGGCTTATTTGACCTGGCTACAGGTCAGGCAGAACGCATAGCGATTCTGCGGGTCGTTCAGGTTGTCGAGCAGGCCCGGCTGATTTTTCATCGCGGCCATTACGTCATACATTGGCGCAGGCAGATACGCTTGCAGCGCCTCGGGCAGCGCCGCACGTGCGGAAGCGTCCATCTGGCTGAACAGCAGATCCATAAAGCCCGGCTCATCCTGATACCAGTTCAGCTGGTATTGCTTGAGATGCGCCAGCTCCGCCGCCTTCGCCACCGCGTCGTCGAAGTCGCCCAGCGCGTCGACCAGGCCATTGCTTTTGGCGTCGCTGCCTGTCCAGACGTGGCCCTGAGCGATTTGATCGATCTGCTCCGGCGTTTTGCCCCGCGAGCTGGCTACCAGACCCAGGAAGTTTTTATAGCCGTTTTCAATGCTCAGCTGCATCAGCTGCTGCACTTCCGGCGGCAGCGCTTTGGTCGTCGTCACGTCCGCCAGCGGCGAAGTCGCCACGCCGTCGGTATGGACGCCAATCGCATCCAGCGAGTTTTCAACCGTATTGATCACCCCGAAGATACCGATAGAGCCGGTCAGCGTGCTCGGGCTGGCAATAATGTAATTCGCCGGCGTAGAGATCCAGTAGCCGCCGGAAGCCGCCATACCGCCCATCGACACCACGACCGGCTTGCCTGCCGCTTTGGCCGCCGCCAGCTCCTCACGAATGGTTTCAGACGCGCTGACGCTGCCGCCAGGGCTGTTGACGCGCAGAATAATCGCCTTGACCTTGTCATCCAGGCGCGCCTTGCGAATAGCCAGCGCGGTGGTATCGCCGCCGACGTTGCCCGGCGTTTCCTCGCCGTCCATGATCGCGCCGTTAGCCATGATGACGGCAATATTGCCGTTGGCCACCGGTTTGTCCTTCAGCGGGTAATCGTAGATGCTGGTGCCGTTAAAGTCCTGCGCCTGCTTGTCCCAGCCGAAAACTTTGCCCAGCTGCGCATCCACGACTGAACGAGAAGCCAGTTCATCCACCAGTTTGTTATCTTTTGCATAGCGCGCGGTATCGCCGCCTACTTTCTGCAGGCCATCAAGCACGCCCTGTGCGCCCGGGAACAGCTGCTGCGGCGTTACCTGGCGATTGGCAGCGACAGTATTAAGATAGTTTTGCCACAGCTCGCCAATCCAGCGGCTGTCCGCATCACGCGCGGCAGGCGACATATCATCGCGCAGGAAAGGCTCTACCGCCGACTTATAGGTGCCGACGCGGAAAACATGCGAGCTGACCTTCAGCTTGTCCAGCAGCGTTTTGTAGTAAAGCCCGTTGGTGGCGAAACCGTGTAAATCGACCGTGCCCTGCGGCGACAGATAGATCTTATTGGCGAAGCTGGCGAGGTAGTATTGCGCCTGGCTGTAGCTGTCGCCCGTGGCGTAAATCTGTTTGCCGCTGTCGCGGAATTCGCGCAGCGCTTTGCCCATATAGCTCAGCGAGGGCTGATCGGCCCCGGCGAAATCGCGCAGATCGAGCACCATGCCGGTAATATTGGCATCGCTTTTCGCCTGGCGAATCGCGTCCACGACGTCAAACAGCGAATTCTCTTTCAGCCGATCGCTGCTGGTGCCAAGCAGCTGGCGGCCAATCTTGCTGAGCTTATTGCTGACCGAAGGCTTGTCGACAATCACACCGGCAAGGTCGACCACCAGCGCGCCTTTCTGCGTTTCCACAGGCGCGGAAGATTTGGTGAACTGAAAATAGACCACGGCGCAGATCAAAATCAGCAGCACCAGGAAAAGATTAAGAATAAATTCCCGAATAAAATTCAGCAGGCGCCAGGCCCATTTAAAAACGCCAGCGATCGCTCGCCACAAAGTGCGCATAGTCTCTCCATAATCGCGATAATAAACCCGGAAAATCGACGGAAACCAGCCCGTGCCGGGTCGGGATGGTGACATCCTAAAGAGCAGGGGCAAACTTGTCAGCAGGAAAAAGCGGAATGCTGTAACAAATCATCATCCTGTGCTAGCTTCAGCTGCTTAGCATTCTTATCAGGAGTAAGTTATGGACGCACTGGATCTGGTAGTCAACCGTCGTTCCGCCTCACGTTTAAGCGAACCTGCGCCCGCCGGAGAAGCGCTGGAAAATATCATCCGCGCCGGGATGCGCGCGCCCGATCACGGCACGCTGCAACCGTGGCGTTTTATTGTTGTAGAGAACGAAGGACGCGACCGCTTCAGCCAGCTGCTGGAAAAAGCCGCGCGTGACGACAATATGGAGCCGAAAGCGATTGAGAAGGCTAAGCAGTCGCCGTTTCGCGCGCCGATGATTATCACCGTGGTGGCCCATTGTGAAGAGCACCATAAGGTGCCGCGTTGGGAACAGGTGGTGTCCGCCGGCTGCGCGGTGATGGCGATGCAGATGGCGGCCGTGGCGCAAGGTTTTAACGGCATCTGGCGTAGTGGCGCCTGGACCGAGCATCAGGCCGTGCGCGAGGCGTTTAACTGCCGCGAGCAGGACGCCATCGTCGGCTTTCTTTATTTAGGCACGCCGCAGTTGAAATCCTCCACCACGCTTGTTCCGCCCGATACAACGCCTTTTGTCAGCTATTTCTGACAGATTGTCACCTTCAAAAAAGGCAGAATAGTCGCCTGACCGTCATTTTGCCGGGATAATAAGCGAACGGACGGTGAAACGCTTATCACCGTCTGTTGAAAACGCTACCATCTACCCACTGTTATCCCCTGAAGGAAGCCATCGCCGGATGCGTTTGTTTATTGCCGAAAAACCCAGCCTCGCTCGCGCGATTGCGGACGTTCTACCCAAGCCGCATCGTCGGGGCGACGGCTATATCGCCTGCGGCAGCGATGATGTAGTGACCTGGTGCGTCGGTCACCTGCTGGAGCAGGCGCAGCCCGACAGCTACGATAGCCGCTATGCGCGCTGGTCGCTGGCCGACCTGCCTATCGTGCCGGAAAAATGGCGCCTCCAGCCGCGTCCTTCCGTAGCAAAGCAGCTTAACGTCATTAAAACGCTGTTGGAGAAAGCCAGCGACGTGGTACACGCGGGCGACCCGGACAGAGAAGGGCAGCTGCTGGTGGACGAAGTACTGGACTATCTGGCGCTGCCGCCGCAGAAGCGCGAGCGGGTACAGCGCTGCCTGATCAACGATCTGAACCCACAGGCCGTTTCAAGGGCGATAGATCGTCTGCGGGAGAACCGCGAATTTATCCCTCTGTGCGTATCGGCGCTGGCGCGGGCGCGGGCGGACTGGCTTTACGGCATCAATATGACCCGCGCCTATACGCTGCTGGGCCGTAATGCCGGTTACGATGGCGTGCTGTCGGTCGGGCGCGTGCAGACGCCGGTGCTTGGGCTGGTGGTACGGCGCGATGAAGAGATCGAGAATTTCGTGCCGAAAGATTTCTTTGAGGTAAAGGCGCATATCGTCACGCCGAAGGATGAGCGCTTTGTCGCTACCTGGCAGCCGAGCGAAGCCTGCGAGCCGCATCAGGATGAAGAAGGACGGTTGCTTAATCGCCAGCTCGCCGAGCACGTAGTCGCGCGTATCGGCGGCCAGCCAGCGCACGTGACCAGCTATAACGACAAGCGCGAGAACGACACCGCGCCGCTGCCTTTCTCGCTTTCTTCTTTACAGATAGAAGCGGCCAGGCGCTTTGGCCTGAGCGCGCAAACGGTGCTGGATACCTGTCAGAAACTTTATGAAACGCATAAGCTCATCACCTATCCGCGTTCGGACAGCCGCTATCTGCCCGATGAGCATTTTGCCGGCAGGCATGCTGTGCTCAACGCCATCAATGCGCATCAGCCAGAACTCACGCCGCCAGCCGATTTTGACAGCGATCGCCGCAACCGCTGCTGGGATGATAAGAAGGTGGATGCGCACCACGCTATTATTCCTACGGCGCGCAGCGGGCAGGTGAGGCTGACGGAAAACGAAGCGAATATCTATCGCCTGATCGCCACGCAGTATCTGATGCAGTTCTGTCCCGATGCCATTTACCGTAAATGCGTGATCGAGCTGGACATCGCGGGCGGGAAATTTATCGCCAAAGCGCGCTTTCTTGCCGAAGCGGGCTGGCGCGCGCTGCTGGGCAGCAAAGAGCGGGACGAGGAAAACGACGGCACGCCGCTGCCCGTAGTGGCGAAAGGCGATGAGCTATTGTGCGAAAGCGGAGAGGTGGTCAGCAAGCAGACTCAGCCGCCTCGTGCCTTTACCGATGCCACGTTGTTATCGGCCATGACCGGCATTGCGCGATTTGTTCAGGATAAAGATCTAAAGAAAGTGCTGCGTGCGACCGATGGTTTAGGAACAGAGGCGACGCGCGCCGGGATTATCGAACTGCTGTTTAAACGCGCTTTCCTGATTAAGAAAGGGCGTTACATCAATGCGACTCCCGCCGGGCGCGCGCTGATCCACTCGCTGCCGGAAATGGCGGCGCGTCCGGATATGACCGCCCAGTGGGAATCCACGCTGACCAAAATCAGTGAGAAGCAGTGTCGCTACCAGGACTTTATGCAGCCGCTGGTGGGGACGCTCTATACTCTGATCGATCAGGCGCGACAGCAGCCCGCTGCGCACGCGTTCCGTGGCCTTCCATCACCGGCGGGTAACCGTAAAAAGCCGCAGCGTAAGGCGGCGAAAGCGAAGGGGAATTAAGCGATGAAAAGCATTTTAGTCACGGTCGCGCTGCTGGTTTGTGCTCCGCTGTATGCGGCAGGCGGCATGCATCTCAGCACCGGCCACGGCGATTATGAGCAGGAACCGCCGCAGGGCGGCGGCGTCAATGCCGATGTGATGGTGGATATGCCGCCGGAAGCGTGGACGCAGGGGCAGAACAATCAGCCGCCGTGCCTGCGCTGCTGTACCTATCAAAATCGCAGCTATACGGAAGGCTCGGTAGTGAAGATGGAAGGCGTGCTGTTGCAGTGCAGCCGCGATGAAAAATCTTACGGCACCAATAATCTGATTTGGCAGACCATTAAGTAATCTGTGCGAGCCAGGCGGCCAGCAAGGGAATATCCGCTGGCGCCAGCTCGTAACGCATTGCTTCCTGCGGCAAACACCAGGCGAGCGCCTGATGACAGTTAAGCCCGGGTTCACCGGTAAAGGCTTCTACCAGCCAGGCGTGCAGATGGATCTGCCGCCCGCTGACTTCCCGGCTTTCGCTGGCGATATAGCCACCGATAGCGGCCTCAATGCCCAGCTCCTCTTTCAGTTCCCTTTGCAGCGCCTGAGGCTGGCTTTCGCCTGCCTCCACTTTGCCGCCCGGAAACTCCCACAGGCCGGCCTGATCGCCATGCGGGCCGCGCTGCGCCAGCAAAATTTTCCCCTGACGTACAATCAGCGCGGCCACTACGTCAAGCCGTTCAGCCGCCATCAGAAGCGGAATTCGGCCCAGACGGGCGCGTGGTCGGAAGGCTTTTCCATGCTGCGGATATCGTAATCAATGCCGGTTGCTACGCAGCGCTCGGCCAGCGGCTGGCTTGCCAGCAGCAGATCGATACGCAGGCCCCGGTTGTCATCGAAGCCCTTAGAACGGTAATCGAACCACGAGAAGCGATCGTTGATGTCAGAATTCTGCGCGCGCCAGGTATCGACCAGGCCCCAGTTCAGCAGGCGATCCATCCATTCCCGCTCTTCCGGCAGGAAGGAACATTTGCCGGTGCGCAGCCAGCGCTTGCGGCTCTCTTCGCCGATACCAATATCCAGATCGGTCGTGCTGATATTCATATCGCCCATAATCAGTACAGGATTACCGGGCTGGTGCTCCTGCTCCAGATAGCTTTGCAGATCGCGGTAAAACTTCTCTTTTGCCGGGAATTTTGTCGCATGATCGCGGCTCTCGCCCTGAGGGAAGTAGCCGTTGATCACGGTAATATTGCCGATTGGGCTGGCGATATCCGCCATAATCAGGCGGCGCTGCGCATCCTCATCGTCACCGGGAAAACCGCGACGTACCGCTACCGGCTCGCTTTTAGTCAGCAGCGCGACGCCGTAGTGGCCTTTCTGTCCGTGGTAAAACACGTTGTAGCCCAGGCTGGCGACTTCTTCGAGCGGAAACATGTCATCGTGGACTTTGGTTTCCTGTAGCCCGATGACGTCCGGCTGGTGCTGCTCGACGAGGGCGGCAAGCTGATGAGGGCGGGCGCGCAGCCCATTGATATTAAAAGAGACGAATTTCATAACTGCACCCGGTGGCGGGAAAAAAGATGTGCGGATGGTAGCAGAATCGGGCGCGGGCTGTCATTAACGCGCTTTTACTCTATCGACAGACAGGCTTATCTTCAGAGCAGAGGCGAGTTTGTCAAAAAAAGAGTGGCGTCGTGTTTTCGGTTATTCTATCTTCACTCGAATCGTTCGATCCGCACCATTTATCCCATGAGGAACGTCTATGTTAAGTTTTACCGCCAATCAGGCTAAAACGCAGTTTGGTGATTTGATGACCAAAGCACAGCGCGAGCCAGTCAGCATAACCCGTAACGGTCGTCCTGCCGTTGTTGTTGTTTCTGCCGCAGATTATGAGGTCATCGAACAGCTGAAACTGGAAGCCTTACGCACAAGGTTGGCCCATTCGATTGCGCAGATGGAAGCCGGCCAGGTTCAGGATGGCGAAGCCGTATTTGATGAGCTCATGAAGGATTTGTAATGGGAAAGTATACGCTTACGGATGATGCAAAGCAGGACGTGGAAGAGATTAAAGCTTATTCAATGGAGACCTGGAACCGTGAAACTGCAAAGGCGTATTTGACAGGGATGCGTCTTGCTATACAAAGGCTTGCGGATAATCCCGGCATTGGCGAAGACGCCAGTGATAATACCTGGCCGGGAGTGCGTAGCTGGCCTTATGAGAGACACTATATCTTTTTCGTGCCGAACCCTGAAGGGGTGACCGTGGTCGGCATTCTTCATCAATCCCGCTTGCCAAAGGCATTTAAAAAACGCGCGCCGTGACTTTATTGATACATCTTTACAGGATTAGGCCGAAGCTTCTCATCCTTCCCCGTGGGGGATCTGGAAGATTGTGCTTAAACATTGGGATTCAAAGAGGTCTGAAATGGTGGTGCTGAGGTTGGCATCGTGCGGGAAGGATTCACGTCACTGCGTTCCGTGCCCTGCGGGTCAAACCTTCGAGGTCGAAGCTTCTCATCCTTCCCCGTGGGGGATCTGGAAGATTGTGCTTAAACATTGGGATTCAAAGAGGTTTGAAATGGTGGTGCTGAGGATGGCATCGTGCGGGAAGGATTCACGTCACTGCGTTCCGTGCCCTTCGGGTCAAACCTTCGAGGTCGAAGCTTCTCATCCTTCCCCGTGGGGGATCTGGAAGAATGTGCTTAAACATTGGGATTCAAAGAGGTCTGAAATGGTGGTGGGGGAAGGATTCGAACCTTCGAAGTCGATGACGGCAGATTTACAGTCTGCTCCCTTTGGCCGCTCGGGAACCCCACCAGGGGAAGCGTACTACTTGTTGGCTTTAAACGCCGAACCAACATAAGTTGGAAATGGTGCAAACTAACTTGTGCTGCTGTGCAGGAAGGATTCACGTCACTGCGTTCCGTGCCCTTCGGGTCAAACCTTCGAGGTCGAAGCTTCTCATCCTTCCCCGCGGGGAATATGACAGAGCGTGCTTAAACGCCGAACCAACATAAGTTGGAAATGGTGGTGGGGGAAGGATTCGAACCTTCGAAGTCGATGACGGCAGATTTACAGTCTGCTCCCTTTGGCCGCTCGGGAACCCCACCACTGGCCTTGCTTCCTGCTTGCTGAAGCGGGGCGCATCATATCAAATGCTGGCCCGCTGTAAAGCCCGGATTCAGCAATGACGAGCCGTTTGCCGCTTTTTTATTCTGACTGCTGCTTTGTCCGACAAAACAGCAGTCTTTAACCTTTACAGAATGATAGTGCGATTGCCGTAGACAAATACGCGCTGCGCCAGCACTTGATAAAGCGCGCGGCTCAGCACATTTTTCTCTACGTCACGTCCCGCACGCATCATATCTTCCGCCGTGTAGGTGTGATCCACATGGATGACGTCCTGCATGATAATCGGGCCTTCGTCCAGATTGTCATTAACGTAGTGCGCGGTAGCCCCGATAATCTTCACACCACGCTCGTAGGCCTGGTGATAAGGCCGCGCGCCGATAAAGGCAGGCAGGAACGAGTGGTGGATATTGATAATCTGATTAGGATAGCGCTGCACAAAAGCAGGCGTCAGCACGCGCATATACTTGGCCAGCACCACATAATCAGGCTGAAAACGGTCAATCTCCGCCGCCATGTTATTGTCGTGATCTTCCCGCGTCAGGCCTTCGTGGCTCACCAGAATAAACGGAATATCAAAGCGTTCGACCAGCGTCCGTAGCGTTTCGTGGTTGCCGATAACCGCCGCGATTTCAACGTCCAGACCGCCATAGGTGCTCTTCATTAACAGATCGCCCAGACAATGCGCTTCTTTCGTCACCAGGATCACCACGCGGCGACGGCCCGCTGCGTTCAGCTCTCTGAACGATCCGGCAGGGAGGGCGTTGTCCAGATCGGCCAGCAGCGCGGCGTCGTTAAAAACGCCTTCCAGCTCGGTGCGCATAAAGAAGCGGCCGGTGCGATGATCGACAAACTCATTGTTCTGCACGATGTTCAGCTCGTGCTGGTAACAAATGCTGGTGATTTTGGCGATCAGGCCTTTGGCATCAGGGCAAATGGTTCGTAAAACTTTTCGTTGTAGTGTTTGCGCTTGCATTGCGATGGTAATCCTGTCAAAGCAATTCTGAGGGAATGCGGGGGACCATTACTGGCCACAACATTTTTTAAATTTTTTTCCGGAGCCGCACGGGCATCGGTCGTTTCGCCCTGTTTCGGGGAAGGTTCCGTCAACATAATACCAGCGTTGCGCCAGACGAAGAAAGCGCGAACGCTCATGAATAAAGCTGTTGCGCTGATTTTCAGAGAAACGGGCGAAGAAGGTGACGTAGCCTTCTGCATTATCCCCTGGTGCTTGTGCCTCAACTATATGTAAACTAAGCCATCTGGTCACGGCAAAGCTCTCTTCCAGGCTCTCGCGGAAGCGCGCGGCATCGCAGTCAGGATGCCAGGTGGCAATCAGGTAATCGGCATCGCCTTTGGCGTAAGCGGTATAGCGCGAGCGCATCAATGCTTGCGGCGTAGGGGGAATGCCGTCACCATTGAGCCAGGGCTGGCAACATAAGCTATACTCCAATCCGCTACAGCATGGGCAGGATTCAGACACGTTGTCTCCAGAGGATAATAAAAAGCAGAGTGAGTTTTGGGCGTCATGGTAACCGAGCTGTGTGAGTGGCGCCATTGGTTCGTTAAGCAAACACCAGAGGTGGAATGAGACAGGTTAAGATTGGGCTGGCACTGGGATCGGGTGCAGCCAAAGGGTGGGCTCATATCGGCGTGATTGAGGCGCTGGAACGAGCCGGCATCAGGATTGATGTGGTGGCAGGTTGCTCCGTGGGAGCGCTTGTCGGCGCCGCTTATGCCAGTCAACGTCTTCCTCTTCTCGCCGGTTGGGTGCAGGGTTTCAGCTATTGGGAAGTGCTGCGCCTGATGGACTTCTCCTGGCGGCGAGGCGGCCTGCTGCGCGGCGAGCGCGTGTTCAGCCATGTACGTCGCCTGCTGCCGCATACGCATATTGAGGCTTGCAGCCTGCCGTTTGGCGCCGTCACCACCAATCTCAGTACCGGACGCGAACTCTGGCTGACGGAAGGGGATCTTCATCAGGCCATTCGCGCCTCATGCAGTATGCCGGGTCTGCTTTCGCCGGTCGCCTGGAACGGCTACTGGCTGGTGGACGGTGCCGTCGTCAATCCCGTGCCCATTTCTTTAACCCGTGCGCTGGGCGCCGATATCGTTATCGCCGTCGATTTACAGCACGACGCGCATCTGATGCAGCAAAACTTACTCTCCGTTACGCCACAAACCGTGAAGCTGCCCGCTGCTGCCGATGGCTGGCGCGGCAAGCTGCGACAAAAACTGAGCGAGCTAGCCCAGAAAAAAGTTAATCAAACGCCGGGAGCGATGGAAATTATGACTACCTCGATTCAGGTGCTCGAAAACAGAGTCAAGCGCAACCGGATGGCCGGCGATCCGCCGGATGTGCTGATACAGCCTTTCTGCCCGCAGATTTCCACCCTGGATTTTCATCGGGCGGAAGAGGCCATTGAGGCAGGCAGGCTTGCCGTAGAGAAAAAGATGGATGAATTGCTTCCGCTGGTCCGTCAGTACGCAATGCCGGAAGAGAAATGAACAGACTTCGGGCAAATCTGAGAGGCGCAATTGTGGTTTTTGAGCCACTATTGACTTATCTGGCGCACAAGGGGGGACAATGGAGAAGCCATTAAGCGGAAAACAGATCCTGATAGTTGAAGACGAAGTGGTTTTCCGTTCTCTGCTGGATAATTTTCTGAGCGCGCTGGGCGCCACTACCTCGCTTGCCGATGATGGCGTTCAGGCTCTGGAAAGTATGCAGCACCAGGTCTTTGACCTGATGATATGCGACCTGGCTATGCCGCGCATGAACGGTATCAAGCTGGTTGAACATCTGCGGACCCGGGGCAACCCCGTGCCGATCCTGGTGATTTCCGCCACTGAAAACATGTCTGATATCGCACACGTACTGCGCCTTGGCGTGCAGGATGTGCTGCTGAAGCCGTTAAAAGATCTGGAAAGGCTGCGCGAGGCGGTTTACGAATGCCTCTATCCCTCTATGTTTACTTCCAAAGTCGAAGAGGACGAGCAGCTCTTTCAGGACTGGGACGCCCTGGTGCGCGATCCCCAGGCGGCGGCAAAGTTGTTAAAGCAGCTGCAGCCGCCGGTACAGCAGGAAATCGCTAACTGCCGCATTAACTATCGTCAGCTGACGATGGCGGAACAGCCGGGCCTGGTGCTCGACGTCGCGGCGCTTTCTGATAAAGACCTGGCTTTTTATTGTCTGGACGTTACGCGCGCGGGCGATAACGGCGTGTTGGCCGCGTTATTATTAAGGGCATTATTTAACGGCCTGCTTCAGGATCAGCTTTCGGGTCAGGCGCAACGTCTGCCCGAGCTAAATAGTTTGCTGAAACAGGTTAATTTACTTTTACGCCAGGCCAACCTTCAGGGGCAATTTCCATTGCTGGTCGGCTATTATCACCAGGGATTAAAAAACCTTATCCTGGTTTCTGCTGGTTTAAACGCCACTCTGAATATTCATTCTCATCAAATACAGCTGAGTAATGGCGTTCCGCTTGGCACGCTGGGCAGTACGCATCTTAATCAAATCAGCCAGCGCTGCGATGCCTGGCAGTGTCAGGTGTGGGGCGCCGGCGGCAGGCTGCGCCTGATGTTGTCCACCGATTAAACGTCCCTTTCCTTTTTATCGCTGCGTGCCAGGGACAGGACCAGCGATAAGCTTTACACTTAGGTAATAGTCTTAAATTGCGTGGAAATGAATGAACCAGGATAAATCCATCCGGGTTCAGCTGATATACTCACTTCGTTTTTTAACTCGACATATCAAGTAATAACTTGAACGGCCTAAAGAGAGGTACTTAGATGTCTGCCTATAAGTCCAAAGTAAAAAAAGCGGTTATCCCTGTTGCTGGTCTGGGAACCCGTATGTTACCTGCCACCAAAGCAATTCCTAAAGAGATGCTGCCGCTGGTTGATAAGCCGTTAATTCAGTATGTCGTTAACGAGTGTATCGCTGCTGGTATCACCGAGATCGTGCTGGTAACGCACTCATCTAAAAACTCTATCGAAAACCATTTTGATACCAGCTTTGAGCTGGAAGCGATGCTGGAAAAACGCGTTAAGCGTCAGCTGCTGGAAGAAATCCAGTCTATCTGCCCGCCTCACGTGACCATCATGCAGGTACGTCAGGGTCTGGCGAAAGGCCTGGGCCACGCGGTAATGTGCGCTTATCCGGTTGTCGGTAACGAGCCGGTAGCGGTTATCCTGCCTGACGTTATCATCGACGAGTACGAATCTAACCTGGCTCAGGACAACCTGGCCGACATGATGCGTCGCTTCGATGAAACCGGCCACAGCCAGATCATGGTAGAGCCTGTAGAAGACGTGACCGCATACGGCGTGGTTGACTGCCAGGGCGCAGAGCTGAAAGCGGGCGAAAGCGCGCCGATGGTCGGTGTGGTAGAGAAGCCTAAAGCAGATAAAGCGCCATCTAACCTGGCGGTTGTGGGTCGTTACGTGCTGTCTGCGGATATCTGGCCTCTGCTGGCGAAAACGCCTCCAGGCGCAGGTGATGAAATCCAGCTGACTGACTCTATCGCTATGCTGATGGACAAAGAAACCGTTGAAGCTTACCACCTGAAAGGCATCAGCCACGACTGCGGTAACAAACTGGGCTACATGCAGGCATTCGTCGAATACGGCGTGCGTCATAATACGCTGGGTGCAGATTTCAAAGCATGGCTTGAAAGCACCGTTGGCAACGAGAAATAAGATTAATTTTTTAACCGGGACAATTCAATGAAAGTCACCGTATTTGGTATCGGCTATGTGGGTCTGGTTCAGGCTGCGGTTTTGGCCGAAGTCGGACATGACGTTCTTTGTATCGATGTCGACGCAAATAAAGTCGAGAATCTGAAGAAAGGGATCATTCCAATTTTTGAACCAGGCCTGACGCCGCTGGTGATGCAGAACTATGAGGCCGGTCGCCTTAAGTTCTCCACCAATGCGGAAGAGGGTGTTAACCACGGCATTATGCAGTTTATCGCTGTGGGCACGCCTCCGGATGAGGATGGCTCTGCGGATCTGAAATATGTCACCGCGGTAGCGCGTACGATTGCCCAACATATGAACGATCATAAAGTGGTTATCGACAAGTCAACCGTACCGGTAGGAACGGCTGACCGCGTGCGCGGCGTGATGGAAGAAACGCTGAAGGCGCGTGGCAAAGAGATCGCTTTCGATGTGGTATCTAACCCGGAATTCCTGAAGGAAGGTGCGGCGGTCAACGACTGTATGCGTCCTGAGCGTATTGTGGTAGGTACCGACAACGAAGCGGTAGTAGACCTGCTGCGCGAGCTGTATGAGCCATTCAACCGCAATCACGATCGTATGATCCTGATGGATATCCGCAGCGCCGAGCTGACCAAGTATGCGGCTAACTGCATGCTGGCAACAAAAATCAGCTTTATGAACGAGATCTCCAACCTGGCTGAACGCCTGGGTGCGGACGTCGAGAAAGTGCGTCAGGGTATTGGTTCCGATTCCCGTATCGGCTACTCCTTTATTTACCCTGGCTGCGGCTACGGCGGCTCCTGCTTCCCGAAAGACGTGCAGGCGCTGATCCGCACCGCCGAGCAGATTGGCTATAAGCCGCGTCTGCTGCAGGCTGTGGAAGACGTTAACGACTCGCAGAAGCACAAGCTGCCGGACTTTATCAAGCGTCACTTTGGCGACAACCTTCAGGGCAAAACCTTTGCGCTGTGGGGACTCTCCTTTAAGCCAAACACCGACGATATGCGTGAAGCGTCAAGCCGCGTGCTGATGGAAGCACTGTGGCAGGCCGGGGCTTCCGTTCAGGCTTTCGATCCGGAAGCGATGGACGAAGCGCAGCGCATCTATGGTCACCGCAGCGATCTTAAGCTGATGGGCACCAAAGAAGCGGCATTGCAGGGCGCAGATGGCCTGGTTATCTGCACCGAATGGCAAAACTTCCGCGCGCCGGATTTTGATGTCATTAAAAATGCGCTGAAAGAACCCGTGATTTTTGATGGTCGTAACCTGTATGATCCAGAAAGAGTCAGCAAACGCGGTTTCGTTTATTATGCAATCGGCCGCGGAGCTTCTATCCAAATTGCATAATTAACGAGGGAAGTATGAAATATCTGGTTACCGGCGCAGCAGGCTTTATCGGTTTTCATGTCGCACAACGCCTGTCAGGCGCCGGTCACCAGGTTGTCGGTCTCGACAACCTGAATGACTATTATGATGTAAAACTCAAACTCGCCCGCCTGGATTTACTCAAACCTTTTTCAAACTTCACTTTTATTGAGCTTGACCTTGCCGACAGGGAAGGGATGGCCGCGCTTTTTGCCGCTGAAGGTTTTGACCGCGTTATTCACCTGGCCGCGCAGGCAGGCGTTCGTTATTCGCTGGAAAACCCGCTGGCCTATGCCGATGCCAATCTCATCGGACATTTAAATATTCTGGAAGGATGCCGCCATAATAAAGTCGGTCATCTGCTTTATGCTTCTTCCAGCTCCGTATATGGCCTGAACCGCAAAATGCCGTTCTCAACCGACGATACGGTAGACCATCCGGTTTCCCTGTATGCGGCGACTAAAAAAGCCAATGAGCTGATGTCTCATACCTATTCTCATCTTTATGGCATCCCAACTACTGGCCTGCGGTTTTTCACCGTCTACGGCCCGTGGGGACGCCCTGATATGGCCTTGTTTAAGTTTACCCGCGCCATGATTGCGGGTGAAAAGATTGACGTATATAACAATGGCCAGATGCGCCGCGACTTCACCTATATTGACGATATTGCCGAGGCCATCGTACGTTTGCAGGACGTTATTCCTCAGCCAGACGCCAACTGGACGGTAGAAAGCGGCAGCCCGGCGACCAGTTCGGCGCCGTATCGCGTCTATAATATCGGCAACAGCAGCCCGGTGACGTTAATGGCTTATATCGAGGCGCTGGAGAAAGCGTTAGGCATGACCGCCGAGAAAAACATGCTGCCTATGCAGCCTGGCGACGTGCTGGAGACCAGCGCGGATACCACGGCGCTTTATAAGGCGATTGGATTTAAGCCACAGACTGGTGTAGAGGAAGGCGTAAGTCGATTTGTTAACTGGTATCGCACTTTCTATCAGGTATAACGGTAATAAAAAAAGGAAGCTTCGGCTTCCTTTTTTTATGTAGCCCGGATGAAAATTCATCCGCTGAAGAAATTTACAGCATGAAATCTTCGAGTTTTTTACCCTGTTCTTCGATAGCTTTTTTGATTACGGCTGGCGTACGACCCTGGCCGGTCCAGGTTTTCGTTTCGCCATTTTCATCCACATATTTATACTTGGCAGGACGGGCAGCGCGCTTGGCTTTACCCACGCTTTTTGCAGCGTTCTGCGTAGCAAGTAGTTCATTAGGATCGATGCCGTCGGCAATCAGCATTTCACGATATTGCTGCAGTTTACGGGTACGCTCTTCGATTTCAGCCTGAGCGTGGCTCTCTTCATCACGGCGTTCGTGCACAACAACTTCCAGCTTCTCCAGCATCTCTTCTAAAGTTTCCAGCGAGCATTCTCTGGCCTGTGCACGCAGAGTACGGATGTTGTTCAAAATTTTAAGTGCTTCGCTCATTGTTCTAATCTCAAAAATTATAATGGGGGAATGTTCTGCCTGATAATAATAGAGTGCGTCATAATGAACTGCAATAGCTAATTTTGTAAGGGAAAGAAATGTGTTTATCTTTCGACGCTGACAATCCCTTATTAAGCCCTGGACAAATAGGCTTAAGATGAATAAAAGATTGATTGTTGCAACAGATAACCACTTCAGCTTACCCCAACGCCTGGAATTATAATCAAAGTTGCAGGCTTGTTTTGCTAAATGGTGTTCAAAGCTAACCCACAGAAAACGCAGTGAATAATAGCAAGATCACAATCCTTTTTTTAATCGTTAAATGCGATAAAAATAGCCGCGGTAAAACCCGTTGCGAAAAGGGGCCGGCGATTTCGCCTGTCCATTAGTACAGTCTTTACGCCAGCGGCTACGCAATACTGCACGAAAAAGGCGCGCCGCAGGGTCATCCTGGTCTTTGATGAGTGTGATACAATAATCTTAACCCGTTAAACTTTAATTCGGAGCAAGGCCAGATGGCTCAGCTTTATTTTTATTATTCCGTAATGAATGCAGGTAAATCGACTGCGCTATTGCAGTCCTCATATAACTATCATGAGCGCGGGATGCGCACGCTGGTCTATACAGCAGAAATTGATAATCGTTTTGGATCGGGCAAAGTGAGTTCGCGTATTGGCCTTTCTTCTCCAGCAAAATTGTATAATAACGACACGGCACTTTTTGATGAGATAAAAGCAGAACAGCAAATGGAACCGGTTCACTGCGTGCTGATAGATGAATCGCAATTTCTGACCAGAGAGCAGGTAAAAGCGTTATCTGACGTGGTGGATAATCTGGATATCCCGGTTCTCTGTTATGGTTTGCGAACCGATTTTCGCGGGGAGTTATTTAGCGGTAGCCACTATCTTCTTGCCTGGGCCGACAAGCTTGTCGAGCTGAAAACAGTTTGCCACTGCGGAAGAAAAGCGGGAATGGTATTAAGAGTCGATGAAAACGGCGAGCCTTACGATGAGGGCGAGCAGGTAGTGATCGGCGGCAACGAGCGCTACGTCTCGGTCTGCCGTAAGCATTATAAGGCGGCGCTTGAGCAGCACTCGCTGGAGGCGGTTTACGGGGAAAAAGGCCGCAAGCCAGCCTGAAAAGGGGAAAGGCGATGCGACAAAACCTGAGCGGTTCTTAACGCCTGATGTGCGCAGGATGATTAGCCCGGCTTAAGGATAAAAAAAAACCCGCCTTGCGGCGGGTTTCAGTCAGGTTAGATTATTTTTTCACTTTCTTGCGCATTTCGACCGGCTGCGCCACCAGGGCTTCGGCTACGGAATCGAAAGGCTCTACGTATTCACGACCGTAGAAGGTATCCATCATAATTTGCTTCAGCTCGGCAATCAGCGGATAGCGCGGGTTAGCACCGGTACACTGATCGTCAAAGGCATCTTCCGCCAGCTTATCCACTTTTGCCAGGAAGTCCGCTTCCTGTACGCCAGCCTCGCGAATCGATTTAGGAATACCCAGTTCCGCTTTCATTCCTTCGAGCCATGCAAGCAGTTTTTCAATTTTCTGCGCGGTGCGGTCGCCAGGCGCGCTAAGACGCAAATGGTCGGCTATTTCAGCATAGCGGCGGCGAGCCTGCGGACGATCGTACTGGCTGAACGCCGTCTGCTTGGTTGGGTTATCGTTAGCGTTGTAGCGGATAACGTTGCTGATCAGCAGGGCGTTAGCCAGACCGTGTGGAATATGGAACTCAGAGCCTAACTTGTGCGCCATGGAGTGGCAGACGCCCAGGAAGGCGTTGGCAAAAGCGATACCGGCGATGGTCGCGGCGTTATGGACGCGCTCACGAGCAACAGGGTTTTTCGCGCCGTCACGATAGCTCGCCGGTAAATTTTCCTGCAGCAGCTTCAGCGCCTGGAGCGCCTGGCCGTCGGAATATTCGTTAGCAAGCACGGAAACATAGGCTTCCAGCGCGTGGGTCACGGCATCCAGACCGCCAAAAGCACACAGCGACTTCGGCATGTTCATCACCAGGTTGGCGTCAACGATAGCCATATCCGGCGTCAGCGCATAGTCAGCCAGCGGATATTTCTGGCCGGTCGCGTCATCGGTCACCACCGCAAAAGGCGTAACTTCTGAACCGGTGCCGGACGTAGTGGTAATGGCAATCATCTTCGCCTTCACGCCCATTTTCGGGAACTTATAGATACGTTTACGGATATCCATAAAACGCAGCGCCAGCTCTTCGAAATGGGTTTCGGGATGCTCGTACATCACCCACATAATTTTTGCCGCATCCATTGGCGAACCGCCGCCGAGAGCAATAATCACGTCCGGTTTGAAGGAATTCATCTGCTCCGCGCCCTTACGCACGATGCTCAGCGTCGGATCCGCTTCGACTTCAAAGAACACTTCGGTTTCAAGGCCGTGAGATTTCAATACCGATACCACCTGATCCGCATAGCCGTTGTTAAACAGGTAACGGTCGGTAACGATAAAGGCGCGTTTGGCACCGTCGGTCGCCACTTCTTCCATGGCGATAGGCAGGGAACCGCGGCGGAAGTAGATAGACTTAGGAAGTTTATGCCACAACATATTTTCTGCTCGCTTGGCCACGGTTTTCTTGTTGATCAGATGTTTAGGTCCTACGTTCTCGGAGATAGAGTTGCCGCCCCAGGAGCCGCAGCCGAGCGTCAGTGACGGAGCAAGTTTAAAGTTATACAGGTCGCCGATGCCGCCCTGCGAAGCCGGGGTATTAATCAGAATACGCGCGGTTTTCATTCTGTCGCCGAAGTAGTTAACGCGCTCACGCTCGTTATCCTGATCGGTGTACAGGCAGGAGGTGTGACCGATACCGCCCATCGCCACCAGTTTCTCCGCTTTGCTGACCGCGTCTTCAAAATCTTTTGCACGGTACATGGCAAGCGTAGGGGAAAGTTTTTCATGCGCGAAAGGTTCGGACTCATCGACCAGCTTCACTTCGCCAATCAGGATCTTGGTGCTGGGCGGTACGCTGATACCTGCCATTTCGGCAATTTTCACCGCTGGCTGGCCCACAATCGCCGCGTTCAGACCGCCGTTTTTCAGGATGATATCCTGTACCGCTTTCAGCTCTTTGCCCTGCAGCAGATAGCCGCCGTGGCTGGCGAAGCGTTCGCGTACGGCGTCGTAGGCGGAATCCACCACGATAACAGATTGTTCAGAGGCGCAGATTACGCCGTTATCGAAGGTTTTAGACATCAGGATGGAAGCTACGGCGCGTTTGATATCCGCCGTCTCGTCAATCACGACCGGAGTATTACCGGCACCGACGCCGATAGCCGGTTTACCGGAGCTATAGGCCGCTTTCACCATGCCTGGCCCGCCGGTCGCAAGGATCAGGTTAATATCCGGATGGTGCATCAGCTGATTGGAAAGCTCCACGGAAGGCGCGTCAATCCAGCCGATAATATCTTTTGGTGCACCGGCGGCAATAGCTGCCTGCAGCACGATGTCCGCCGCTTTGTTGGTGGCGTCTTTAGCGCGCGGGTGCGGAGAAAAGATAATACCGTTGCGGGTTTTAAGGCTAATCAGCGCTTTAAAAATAGCGGTGGACGTTGGGTTAGTGGTGGGTACAATGCCGCAGATCAGGCCGGTAGGTTCGGCGATAGTGATGGTGCCGAAGGTGTCATCAGTGTCGAGAATACCGCAGGTTTTCTCATCTTTATAAGCGTTATAGATATATTCAGAGGCAAAATGGTTTTTGATGACTTTATCTTCAACAATCCCCATTCCGGATTCCGCTACGGCCATTTTAGCCAGAGGAATGCGGGCGTCGGCAGCAGCCAGAGCGGCAGCTCGGAAAATCTTGTCGACCTGTTCCTGAGTGAAATTCGCGTACTCTCGCTGGGCTTTCTTTACACGTTCGACCAGTGCGTTAAGCTCAGCAACGTTAGTAACGGTCATAATGCTCTCCTGATGAAAGTTAAACTCTGTTAGTAAACAAGTCAGAACTGTCAATTATAGACAAGGGCGCCTGGTTGTTACCGAAACGTGCTGGCTTTTTGGTTTCCAGGTTCTACAGGTTTACTAAAAGAGTCTACGCATCATTACCGTTACAGGCGGTGAATCTGCGGGTAATTCCGTTTACTGAGTACAATAGTACGCACAGGTCTGGCCGATGATTTTGATGTAGATCAAGAAGCATTCATGCTGACACCTTTCAGCATCAGCCTTGCGGCCTGTTACCTGAATTTTCAATAGGCTAGATTTGCCGAACAGGCTAAATTATTAGCGCTATAGTTTGCTAATATATGAATTATTAGAGTAATTAACTGCTTAAACAGCTGTCGGAGAGAGCAAATCTACGGCAGCCCGGGCTTGACCGACGCGTTAAGCGACATCCCCCTTACTGGAGTAAAGCGTGAACCCGACCATCCTCGATCTTTCAGGCTATATAAAATTTTTCGTCGGGCTTTTTGCGCTGGTAAACCCGGTCGGCATTATTCCCGTCTTTATCAGTATGACCAGCTATCAGCTGCCGGCAGCCCGTAACAAAACCAACCTGACGGCCAGCCTTTCCGTCGCCATTATTCTCTGGACCTCGCTGTTTTTAGGCGACGCCATTCTGCATCTGTTCGGTATCTCGATTGATTCTTTCCGCATTGCGGGCGGAATACTGGTGGTGACTATCGCGATGTCGATGATCAGCGGCAAGCTGGGCGAGGATAAACAGAACAAGCAGGAAAAAACAGAAACCGCCGTGCGCGAAAGCGTGGGCGTAGTGCCGCTGGCGCTGCCTTTAATGGCGGGGCCTGGCGCCATCAGCTCGACCATTGTCTGGAGCACCCGCTATCACAGCTGGGTAAACCTGCTTGGCTTTAGCGTGGCGATTGCGCTTTTCGCCGTCTGCTGCTGGCTGCTGTTTCGCGCGGCACCGCTGATGGTCAGGGCGCTGGGACAGACAGGAATCAACGTTATCACCCGTATTATGGGGCTGTTGCTGATGGCGTTGGGTATCGAATTTATCGTCACCGGCGTCAGGGCGCTGTTTCCGGGGCTGGTGGGATAAAACTCCTCACTATAAAACGGGCCTGTAGAGGCATAATCTGCGCTTAATTCACCGATGCAATAAAATGGCGCCCCAAAATTGTGCAAAAGAGTGCCGCGCTGCCCTTTTTTGGTGCGAGTATTCTTCTGGCTTAACCAGCCGCGCAGATTATTAATGTAATTACTGAAAAATAACCTTTTTTCAGAAGCTCATCAGAAAATGTTATTTCAATAACAAATTTTATCGCTGTTATGATGCGTGCATCACACAGTAAATATCATGATAAAGGTTTCATCTATTATTTTATGCTTTGAAATAGGGGTTAAAGCCTCATCTCTGCTGCAACATACCAATAACGGCAAGAAATAGCGGATTTTTAAAGAAATTATTTCCAAATCAAAGGGTTGCTTTTTGTTTTTTGTTCAAAATAAGTTATGTATTCGTTAACTTCTGCGTAATAAAAGAGAATTGGTTAACATTTTCGTTATTTTACCTTGGCGCGAAAAGTCGGCATCTGATAGGTTTTGCTGCAGCGGACAAAACTGGCATCAGATGTGCAAAGCCTGTCAGGCAACGTTTACGTCAGAAATTTTCGTACAGAGGTAGAAATCGTTTAATGAGATTATTGCTGAAGCCTCTGAAGCTGGCCGTCGCTGTCTGTAGCGCGTTGACCGCTTCCTCCCTGAGCGCTGCGCCCGCAGGCATTGCACTGGCCCCGCAGCAAAGCATCACGATTAATAACGGCGGCGAAGTCTCCACGCTCGACCCGCAAAAAATTGAGGGCGTGCCGGAAAGCAACGTGGTGATCAACCTGCTGGAAGGGCTGGTGGCGACCGACAACAATGGCCATATCGTGCCGGGTATGGCCGAGAGCTGGCACAGCGAGGCGGGCAAGGTCTGGAATTTTACGCTGCGTAAGGCCACGTGGAGCAATGGCGAGCCGGTAACCGCACAGGATTTCGTTTACAGCTGGCAGCGCCTGGCCGATCCGCATACGGCTTCACCCTATGCCAGCTATCTGCAATACGCGCATATTGAAAACATTGACGAGATCCTGGCCGGAAAAAAACCACCGACAAGTCTTGGCATCCGCGCGGTTGACGACACTCATCTACAGATAGTGCTGAGCGAGCCGGTACCTTATTTTATCGCGCTGGCGGCCTACGCGGCACTGAAGCCGGTAAACCGTAAAGCCGTCGAACAGTGGGGCGAGAAGTGGACGCAGCCTGCGCACTACGTCGGCAACGGCGCTTATACCCTCAGCGACTGGGTAATCAACGAAAAAATCGTGCTGAAGCGCAATCCTCACTACTGGAACAATGCGCAGACCACTATCGAAACGGCCACCTTTCTGCCCATAACGTCTGAAGCGACCGATGTTAACCGCTATCGCAGCGGCGAAATCGATATGACCAACAGCGTGCTGCCGCCCGAGCTTTTCCCCATGCTGAAGAAAACGCTGGGCACTCAGGTGCGCGTCAGCCCGCTGCTGTGCACCTTCTATTATGAACTGAATAATAAGCGACCGCCGTTTAACGATCCGCGCGTGCGTACAGCGGTCAAGCTGACTCTGGATCGCGATATTATCGCCAACAAGATTATGGGGCAGGGGCAGATCCCGGCGGGCGGGTTTACGCCGCCTTTTATTGACGGCGCGGATTTACCTCCACCGGCCTGGATGAAGCTGACGCAGCAACAGCGCAACGAACAGGCGAAGGCCTTGCTGAGCGAGGCAGGCTACAGCGCGGAAAAACCGCTGCGTTTCCGGCTGCTTTATAACACGTCCGATTTAAATAAAAAGCAGGCTATCGCTGCGGCTTCAATGTGGCAGAAAAACCTGGGCGCGCAGGTCACGCTGGATAATCAGGAGTGGAAAACCATGCTGGATACCCGGCATCAGGGCGATTTTGAGGTGGCTCGCGCTACCTGGTGCGCCGACTACAACGAACCTTCCACCTTTCTTAACGCCATGCAGAGCCAGTCTTCCAACAACACGGCGTTCTATAAAAGCGATAAATTCGACGAGCTGTTGGCAAAAACGCTGTCGGCTGACGATGCCGCACAGCGCGCCTCGCTTTATCAGCAGGCCGAGCAGCAGCTCGATCGCGATTCCGCTATCGTTCCCGTCTATTACCGCGTCAGCGCAAGGTTGATCAAGCCTTGGGTTGGCGGTTTTACCGGTAAAGATCCGCAGGATCAGCCGGATATAAAATATTTATATATTATAAAGCATTGATTTGTAAGGAAGGTAATAGCTAGTGATGACAGCAGCCAGGGCAAATAAAAAACGGCCGTGACGTATTCGTTCCCCGTCATGAGCCGTGGCCCGGCAAAGAGGGATAGCTAAAGCGTCCCGGTAATAATAAAAACTGGAGTAGCAAAATGACCAACATCACGAAAAAGCGCCTGCTGGCGCTGGGTATTCTGAGCGCGCTGACCGGCATGGCATCGGCCGCTACGGTGCCCGCAGGCGTGCAGCTTGCCGCTAAGCAGGAGCTGATTAAAGGCAACGGCGACGAAGTGCAGTCGCTGGATCCCCATAAAATTGAAGGCGTGCCGGAATCTAACGTCAGCTACGACCTGCTGGAAGGGCTGCTGATCAACGACACCAACGGCCATCCCATTCCGGGCGTGGCGGAAAGCTGGGAAAACAAGGACGGCAAAGTCTGGACTTTCCATCTGCGCAACAACGCTAAATGGTCTAACGGCGAGCCGGTCACCGCACAGGATTTCGTCTATAGCTGGCAGCGCCTGGCCGACCCTAAAACGGCATCGCCTTACGCCAGCTACCTGCAATACGGGCATCTGGCCAATATCGACGATATTATCGCGGGCAAGCAGAAGCCCGACCAGCTGGGCGTAAAGGCGCTTGACGCCCACACGCTTCAGGTCACTTTGACCGAATCGGTGCCTTATTTTTATAAGCTGCTGATCCATCCATCCATGTCGCCGGTTTATAAACCCGCTATCGACAAGGCTGGCGAAAAGTGGACGCAGCCGGAAAACTGGATCGGCAACGGCGCCTATAAGCTACAGGAACACATTATTAACGAGCGCATCGTCGTGGTGCGCAACCCGCAGTATTGGGACAACGCGCATACCGTGCTCGATAAGGTTACCTTCCTGCCGATCCCTTCTGAAGTTAACGACGTTAACCGCTACTTCAGCAGCAACGGCAGCGATATGACCTACACCAACCTGCCGATCGAGCTGTTTAAAAAGTTGCAAAAAGAGAATCCGAAGGAATTGCGCGTCGATCCTTATCTCTGCACCTATTATTACGAACTCAACAATCAGAAAGCGCCTTTTAACGATCCTCGAGTCCGCACCGCGCTGAAGCTGGGGCTGGACCGCGATATCATGGTCAATAAAGTGCTGGCGCAGGGTCAGCAGCCCGCCTGGAGCTATACACCGCCGGCCATTGACGGCGCCGATTTAGTCAAGCCGGAATGGATGAGCTGGACGCAAGAGAAGCGTAACGAAGAGGCGAAAAAACTGCTGGCGGAAGCAGGCTACACTGCCGATAAGCCGCTGACCTTCGAGCTGCTTTATAACACTTCCGATCTGCATAAGAAGTTGGCTATCGCCGTCTCGTCGATCTGGAAGAAAAACCTGGGCGTCAATATCAAGCTGAATAACCAGGAGTGGAAAACCTTCCTGGATACCCGTCATCAGGGCAATTTTGACGTGGCGCGCGCCGCCTGGTGTGCGGACTATAACGAGCCGACCTCGTTCCTGAACACCATGCTCTCCGACAGCAGCAACAATACCTCGCACTATAAATCGCCAGCCTTCGACAAAATTATGGCGTCGGCCATGGCGGCCAGCGACGAAGCGGCCCGCAGCAAAGCTTATACCCAGGCGGAGCAGCAGCTGGATAAAGACTCAACCATCGCGCCGGTGTTCTACTACGCCAATACGCGCCTGGTTAAGCCTTACGTCGGCGGCTATACCGGCAAAGATCCGCTGAACTATCTCTACGACAAAAATCTCTACATCATCAAACACTAAAAAAAATCGGGGGAGGGACGCTTCCCCCACGTAATTCTTTTGAGCAGTGCTGAAGCACAGGCCAGCAGGTACGGGCAATGTTAAAATTTATTTTTCGTCGTTTTCTGGAAGCGATTCCGACGTTACTGATCCTGATTACTATCTCTTTCTTTATGATGCGCCTCGCACCCGGCAGCCCTTTTACCGGCGAGCGTACGCTGTCGCCCGAAGTGATGGCGAACATCGAGGCCAAATATCATTTAAACGATCCCATCTGGAAACAGTACCTGGACTACCTGATCCAGCTGGCGCGCGGCGATTTCGGGCCGTCTTTTAAATACAAAGACTATTCGGTCAACTACCTGGTCGGACACGCTTTTCCGGTATCGGCCAAACTGGGTTTTGCTGCTTTTATCCTGGCGATCGTGCTGGGCGTGACGGCGGGCGTAATAGCCGCGCTGAAGCAGAACAGCAAATGGGATTTCCTGGTGATGGGCGTGGCGATGACCGGCGTGGTGATCCCCAGCTTTGTGGTGGCGCCGCTGCTGGTGCTGGTGTTCGCCATCGTGCTGAAATGGCTGCCGGGCGGCGGCTGGAACGGCGGGGCTATCCAGTACATGATTTTGCCGATGGTGGCGCTGTCGCTGGCCTATATCGCCAGTATCGCCCGCATCACGCGCGGATCGATGATCGAGGTGCTTCACGCCAACTTTATCCGCACGGCGCGCGCGAAAGGGCTGCCGATGCGCCGCATTATTCTGCGCCACGCGTTGAAGCCTGCGATGCTGCCGGTGCTCTCCTACCTTGGCCCGGCGTTTGTCGGCATTATTACCGGTTCAATGGTTATCGAAACCATTTACGGCCTGCCGGGCATTGGGCAGCTGTTCGTGAATGGCGCGCTGAACCGCGACTACTCGCTGGTGCTCAGCCTGACCATTCTGGTCGGCGTGTTGACCATTCTTTTTAACGCGATCGTTGACGTGCTTTATGCGGTTATCGATCCAAAAATTCGTTATTAATCGCGGAGTTCGCCATGATACTGAGTAAGAAAAACAGCGAAGCTCTCGACGCCTTTAGCGAAAAGCTGGAGATCGAAGGCCGCAGCCTGTGGCAGGACGCCCGCCGTCGCTTTATTCATAACCGGGCGGCGCTGGCCAGCCTGAGCGTGCTGGTGCTGATTGCGCTCTTTGTGATCTTCGCGCCCATGCTCTCCTCGTTCACCTACGATGATACCGACTGGGGCATGATGTCCAGCGCGCCGGATATGGTGTCTAAGCACTACTTCGGCACGGACTCGTCGGGACGCGATCTGCTGGTGCGCGTGGCGATCGGCGGACGGATCTCGCTGATGGTCGGCATCGCTTCCGCGCTGGTGGCGGTGCTGGTGGGCACGCTTTACGGCTCGCTGGCCGGTTACCTGGGCGGCAAAGTCGATTCGGTGATGATGCGCCTGCTGGAAATCCTTAACTCCTTTCCGTTTATGTTCTTCGTGATCCTGCTGGTGACCTTTTTTGGCCGTAATATCCTGCTGATTTTCGTGGCGATTGGGCTGGTTTCCTGGCTGGATATGGCGCGTATCGTGCGCGGCCAGACGCTGAGCCTGAAGCGCAAAGAGTTTATCGAGGCGGCGCATGTCGGCGGCGTCTCTACCGCCAGCATCGTGCTGCGCCATATCGTGCCTAACGTGCTGGGCGTGGTGGTGGTTTATGCCTCGCTGCTGGTGCCGAGCATGATCCTGTTTGAATCCTTCCTCAGCTTCTTAGGCCTGGGCACGCAGGAGCCGTTGAGCAGCTGGGGCGCGCTGCTCAGCGACGGCGCCAACTCGATGGAAGTCTCGCCGTGGCTGCTGCTGTTCCCGGCCGGTTTTCTGGTGGTGACGCTGTTCTGTTTCAACTTTATCGGCGATGGTCTGCGTGATGCCCTCGACCCGAAAGATCGCTAAGGAGTTTCCCGATGAACGTTACACAATTACAGCCAGCGATGGCCACGCAGGCGGGAAGCGAACTGCTGCTGTCGGTAAAAGATTTGCGCGTGACTTTCACCACGCCGGACGGCGATGTGACCGCCGTTAACGACCTTAATTTTGACCTGCGGGCGGGCGAAACGCTGGGCATCGTCGGCGAGTCCGGCTCCGGCAAGTCGCAGACGGCTTTTGCGCTGATGGGGCTGCTGGCGGGCAACGGGCGCATCGGCGGCTCGGCGCGTTTTCGCGGCAATGAGATCCTTAATCTACCGGAAAAGCAGCTTAACCGGCTGCGGGCCGAGCAGATCGCGATGATTTTTCAGGATCCCATGACCTCGTTAAATCCCTATATGCGGGTGGGCGAGCAGCTGATGGAAGTGCTGCAGCTGCATAAAGGCTTGAGCAGCGCGCAGGCTTTTGAAGAATCGGTGCGGATGCTGGATGCGGTGAAAATGCCCGAGGCGCGCAAGCGCATGAAGATGTATCCGCACGAGTTCTCCGGCGGGATGCGGCAGCGCGTGATGATCGCGATGGCGCTGCTGTGTCGGCCTAAGCTGCTGATTGCCGACGAACCGACCACGGCGCTGGACGTCACCGTGCAGGCGCAAATTATGACGCTGCTCAACGATCTGAAAAGAGAGTTCAACACCGCGATTATTATGATCACCCATGATTTGGGCGTGGTGGCGGGCATCTGCGATCGCGTGCTGGTGATGTATGCCGGACGTACGATGGAGTACGGCAAAGCGCGCGATATCTTCTATCAGCCAACGCACCCTTATTCGATTGGTTTGCTCAACGCCGTGCCGCGCCTCGACGCGGAGGGCGAATCCCTGACCACCATTCCCGGCAATCCACCCAACCTGCTGCGGCTGCCAAAAGGCTGTCCGTTTCAGCCTCGCTGCCCCCACGCGATGGAAATTTGCGCCACGATGCCGCCGCTGGAGCCGTTTGGACAGGAGCGGCTGCGCGCCTGCTTTAAACCTGCGGAGGAGCTGGTATGAGCACGACAGAAAAGAACGTTCTGCTGGAAATCGCCGATCTGAAAGTGCATTTCGCGATCAAAGACAGCGGGCAGTGGTTCTGGCAGCCGCCGAAAACGCTGAAGGCCGTGGACGGCGTCAGCCTGCGCCTGTACGAAGGCGAAACCCTGGGCGTGGTGGGCGAGTCCGGCTGCGGGAAATCAACGCTGGCCCGCGCCATCATCGGGCTGGTCAAGGCCACGGAAGGGCGCGTCGCCTGGCTGGGCCGCGACCTGCTGGGACAAAGCGAAGAGGAGTGGCGCAGGGCGCGTAGCGATATCCAGATGATATTTCAGGATCCGCTGGCCTCGCTGAATCCGCGTATGACCATCGGCGATATTATTGCTGAACCGCTGCGTACCTATCATCCCAAAATGGCGCGTCAGGAAGTCAAAGAGCGGGTCAAAACAATGATGATGAAGGTGGGGCTGCTGCCGAACCTGATTAACCGCTACCCGCACGAATTTTCAGGCGGCCAGTGCCAGCGTATCGGCATTGCCCGGGCGTTAATTCTGGAGCCCAAACTGATTATCTGCGACGAGCCGGTTTCCGCGCTGGATGTTTCTATCCAGGCGCAGGTGGTCAACCTGCTCCAGCAGCTACAGCGCGAGATGGGGCTGTCGCTGATCTTTATCGCCCACGATCTGGCGGTGGTAAAACATATCTCCGATCGCGTGCTGGTGATGTATCTGGGTCATGCGGTAGAGCTGGGCACCTATGATGAGGTTTATCAGAACCCGCAGCATCCTTACACCAGGGCTTTAATGTCCGCCGTGCCGATCCCCGATCCCGACCTGGAGAAAAACAAGGTTATCCAGCTGCTGGAAGGGGAGCTGCCTTCGCCGATCGATCCGCCGTCGGGCTGCGTATTTCGCACCCGCTGTCCGATAGCCGGGCCGGAGTGTGCCAAAACGCGTCCGCTGCTGGAAGGCAGCTTCCGTCATGCGGTCTCCTGCCTGAAGGTCGATCCGTTATAAAAACCAGACCGCATCCCGGCGACGGGATGCGGCTGCGGTTTATTCACGCCACAGAATATGGCAGAGCTTGTGGTCTTTTTCGCGGCACAGCAGGACGCGAGCGAAGATATCGGTCACCGGGTCGCCGTCGTTTTCTCCCAGGCCAATCACCACCTCGGCAAAAAAGTCCGGGTTCAGATCGAAATCCACATGCTCGGCCCAGTCCTCGGCGGGATCGTGCAGCTCTGCACCGCCGCGCTCTTCAAACTGAAGATTAAAGAGCAGGATATCAGCCGGATCGAGATTATCGCCCGCCAGCTCCAGAAAAATATCGTAGGCCTGTTCCAGGGTTTCATCTTCGGTAAGGCGGTTATTTAAATCCATAAAATTTCCCATAATGCCCGTCAGGGCTGTGCAATGCCGCTCGTTTTACAACAGCGGGCTGAAGAAATAAAACAGTCGTTCGACAATCCTCTGCCACCAGGCGCGCCGCGTCCACTGTTTTGCATCCAGCAGCCGCGAACGGGCGATATAATCATCCTGTACGCGCGCCAGATCGCCGCCGAAACCGTCATCATCAATCACCAGCGTAATCTCGAAATTGAGCCACAGGCTGCGCATATCCAGGTTAACCGTGCCGATGAGGCTCAGCTGCCCGTCAACCAGCACGCTTTTGGTATGCAGCAGGCCTTCTTCAAACTGATAAATTCTGACGCCCGCTTCCAGCAGTTCCGCAAAAAAAGCGCGGCTCGCCCAGCCTACCAGCAGTGAATCATTATGTCTTGGCACGATAATGCTCACCTCGACGCCGCGCTGCGCGGCGGTACAGATAGCGTGCAGCAAATCGTCGCTGGGCACGAAATAGGGCGTGGTCATAATCAGCTGCTCGCGCGCCGAATAGACGGCGGTCAGCAGCGCCTGGTGAATCAGATCTTCAGGAAAGCCCGGCCCGGAGGCGATAACCTGAATGGTGTGGCCGCTTTCCTGCTCGAAAGGCATAATAGTGCCGTCCGGCGGCGGCGGCAGAATGCGCTTGCCGGTTTCAATCTCCCAGTCGCAGGAGTAAATGATGCCCATGGTGGTTGCCACCGGGCCTTCCATGCGCGCCATCAGGTCAATCCACTGGCCCACGCCCGCATCCTGTTTAAAAAAGCGCGGATCGACCAGGTTCATGCTGCCGGTATAGGCAATATAGTTATCGATCAGCACCACTTTGCGATGCTGGCGCAGATCCATGCGGCGTAAAAAGACGCGCAGCAGGCTGACTTTCAACGACTCCACGACATCAATGCCCGCGTTGCGCATCATCGCGGGCCAGTCGCTGCGGAAAAACTGCACGCTGCCGGCGGAGTCCAGCATCAGCCGACAGTGAACGCCGCGCCGCGCCGCCGCCATCAGCACTTCCGCCACTTCATCCGCCATGCCGCCGGGCTGCCAGATATAAAACACCATCTCGATATTATGGCGAGCCAGCTGGATATCGCGGATCAGTGCCTGCATCGTATCGTCCGTAGAGGTGAGCAGCTGTAGCTGGTTACCTTTTACCCCGGCGATACCCTGACGGTTTTCACAAAGCTGAAACAGCGAGCGCGCCACGTCGCTGTTATCACGGGCAAAAATATGGTGACAGGATTTCAGATCGTTCAGCCATTTGGCGGTGGAAGGCCACATGGTGCGGGCGCGTTCGGCACGACGCTTCCCCAGATGCAGCTCGCCAAAGGAAAGATAGGCGACGATGCCTACCAGAGGGAGAATATAAATAATCAGCAGCCAGGCCATCGCCGAAGGCACCGCGCGGCGCTTCATCAGAATGCGCAGCGTGACCCCGGCAATCAGCAGCCAGTAACCAAACAGCAGCAGCCAGCTCATTAAAGTATAAAAAGTCGTCATAAAAGCGGAAGTCCTGTTCACCTCTGATTACAGGAGTTTACGTGCAGATCGGAGCGGACGAAACCTTTTCCTCAAGTCATCGGACTTGGCGTAGAGACAGAAGTCTTTATAATGCGGCGCGAGTTTTTGCAAGCGAAGAGGGTAATATGAGACGGAGTAGAAATGAAGTCGCACGCTGGCGCATGTCGCGTCAAATTCAGCGCCGACGGGCGCGCTGGCTGGAAGGGCAGTCGAGACGCTACGGACGGATGCACGCCATTCGCCATCAGCTAAGCCAACAGCAGCGTCGTTCTATTCTGTTTATTACCCAGCTGGTCTGAGCGTAAATACCCGGCCTTGCGCCGGGTTTCTTTTACTGCCTGCGCCTCAGGCGCCCGGCATCCAGGCGCCTCAGGCGCCCGGCATCCAGGCGCCGCTGGCGATAAACCATATCAGCAGCGCCGCGCCTGCTATACCGACCGCGGCCGGGAAAAGATAGCCAATTTTCATCAGGGTTCCAGGCGGAAGGCGTTAAAACGTGCGCTTAAATGGTTTAACGGCAACCTGCTTATACACGCCCGCGGCGATATAAGGATCGTCCTGCGCCCAGGATTGCGCCTCTTCCAGCGACGAGAACTCGGCGATCACGGTAGAGCCGGTAAAGCCCGCCACGCCAGGTTCGTTGCTGTCCACCGCCGGCATCGGCCCGGCGATAATCAGGCGTCCCTCATCCTGTAACAGCTGCAAACGTGCCACATGCGCGGGGCGAACCGCCTGCCGCTTTGTCAGTGAATCCGCATTATCTTCTGCATAAATTACGTAGAGCACGTTAACTCCTGTCCATCGCTAATGATTGGCGATCACGTTAAGGCATCGTTCGCTATTCTGCAAATGAAAGATGCTCTTGCAGGCGCGGCGCGTAAGGCTAACCGATTTTCTGACAAATTCACGCCTGAAAAGAGGCGAGTTGTTGAAACTGATTGCTATTTGCATTTAAACTTACGCCTCAACTTTTACAGCAGAAAGATTATGACGACGCTGACAGAAACTTCATTTCCTCGCCGACTTTCGCTACCGACCCTGCTTTCCGTGGGTCTGCACGCCGTGGTGATTGGCGGAATACTTTATGCTTCTTTTCACCAGACCGTGGAAGTGCCAAAAGCGTCTCAGCCTATCAGCGTCTCTCTGGTCGCGCCGGAAGTGCAGCCGGAGCCACAGCCAGCGCCCCAGCCTGCGCCGCAGCCGGTAGCGGAGCCTGAACCCGAACCTGAACCCGTGCCGGAGCCGGAGCCGCCTAAAGCGGAACCGGTGCCGATCCCGAAACCCGTTCCCAGGCCTAAACCCAAACCTAAGCCTAAAAAGGAAGTGGTGAAGCCGAAGAAAGAGGTGAAGCCGCGCGAGGAGCCTCGCCAGGCCGCGCCGTTGAATAACGATCGTACGGCTACCGCGACCAAACCTTCTACCGCGCCGAAAACATCGGCAGCGCCTTCAACGGCCGTCTCTTCCGGCCCGAAAGCGATGAGCATTGGCAAACCGGCCTATCCGTCACGCGCCTTTGCGCTGCGTCTGGAAGGGCATGTTCGCGTGCAATTTGACGTGGACAGCTCGGGGCAGGTGGGAAATATCCGCATTCTCGAGGCCGAGCCGCGCAATATGTTCGAGCGTGAAGTGAAAAACGCCATGCGTAAGTGGCGCTATGAGGCGGGCAAGCCGGGCAAGGATTTGAAAATGAACGTTGTCTTTAAAATCAACGGCGGCAGCAGCATTGAGTAACGGGTGATGTTGCCCATCATAAAAAAACGGGAGCAAATTTTGCTCCCGTTTTTTATGCCGTTACGCTTCGCTAAAATGGCTTTTTTCCGGTGGCAGCGGTCGCGATTTGCCTTCGCTGTCAACGGCAACGTAGATAAATACCGCTTCGGTGGTACAGTAGCGCTGGCCAATCGGTTCTGAAGACACCTTCTTAATCCAGACTTCTACGTTAATCGTAATCGAGCTGCTGCCGGTACGAATGCAGCGCGCATAACAGCTGACCACGTCACCTACCGCAACCGGCTTCAGAAAGGTCATGCCGTCAGCCCGCACCGTCACCACGCGGCCGCCCGCGATCTCTTTTGCCAGAATGGCGCCGCCCATATCCATTTGCGACATCAGCCAGCCGCCGAAGATATCGCCGTTGGCGTTAGTATCCGCAGGCATAGCCAGCGTGCGCAGCACCATTTCGCCCTCAGGCTGTCGTTGTTCGTCGCTCATTATCTTGCTTCCGCATAAAAACGCCGTATCCGGCGCTGAATTATTTTTCTTCCTGCGGCATCAGGCGATAGATATAGACGCCGCTGAGCAGGGTGAAGAGCAGAGTCAGGCCGGTCAGGCCAAACACTTTAAAGTTAACCCAGAAATCCTGCGGTAGCCAAAAGGCGACGTAGATATTGGCCAGGCCACAGGCCAGAAAGAATATCGCCCAGGCCACGTTCAGCCTGCGCCACGCGGCCTGCGGTAACGTCAGCTCTTTACCCAACATGCTCTGGATCAGCGTCTGTTTCATCCAGAACTGGCTGTAGAGCAGCGCGGCAGAGAACAGCGTGTAGATAACCGTGACTTTCCATTTAATAAATTCGTCATTATGAAAAACCAGCGTCAGCGTGCCGAAAACGGCGACCAGCACAAAAGTGACGATGGTCATCTTCTCCAGCCTGCGATAAAGCAGCCAGCTGGCTACCAGCGCCAGCGCGGTGGCGACGATCAGCGCGCCCGAGGCGACGAAAATATCGTAGAGCTTATAAAAAACGAAAAAGACCACGAGAGGAAGAAAATCGAGTAACTGCTTCATAAGGGCTTCCGGTTATCAGATCAACACATCGGCTGCGCGCCGGTGAAGCGCGCAGCGACTGATTAACGTAACAGCATATACAGGCGGCTGAGGTAAATGATCAGCAGCGCCGAAACGAGATTGCTTAGCGCGTTCAGCAGCACCGAGGTGACGTTGGCCGGCAGCACGGTCAGCGACGAGGCCATCAGCAGCACCAGCACCTTCGCCAGCAGCCAGCCCAGGATAGCGGGCGCCACCACCTTAACATGTCCCCACACCAGCCGAGTGCTGGCGCGCATCGCGGCGAAAATGCCGACTTTTTCCGCCGTCATGATCATCGGCGACAGCGACAGGATGATAGCGAAAATAATGCCGGGCACCATCAACGCCATAAAGCCGAGCTGAATAATCAGCGTCATAAAAAATACCAGCGGCAGCAGTCGCAGCAGCATCGGCGCGGAAGCGCCCATGGCGCGCAGGGCGCTGACGCGCTCGCCGGCGGTAACCATAGGGATCAGGCAGAGCATCGCGCCCAGCAGCAGCGTATTGCCGACCAGCGAGGCAAGCGTACCCGCAGCGGAAGCGTGCAGCAGCAGCTGCTGCTGTTCTGGCGTCATGGTACGGATCCACTCCATCAGGCTCATTGAGCCGCTGTTGCCATCCGCCAGCCCGGAAATATCAGGCGTCAGCGCATGGCCGATCAGTACCGTAATAAAAGAGGTTAACAGCGCGATCAGTACGATGGTAACAAACTGATGGCGAAAGAAATTTCCCGTGTCACGGTATAACGAAGCCGCCGTGAATGACATGTACACTCCTTGAGAGCCGAATTTAGCGATCCGGCGATTGTACATGGTCTTAAGCCAACCTGGCACCCTGGCTTACACAACTTTCGCTTTGGCGATTTCTCGTGCCGTCTGACGTACACCGCCTGCACGCTTCATATAACACTATCTGGCCAATAAACCCGCATCAGATCACTTTTTAACTTAATTTTTCTTTATGAAATAAAGGTGGTTTTGATCCAGATCAATTTTTAGTGGATTTGCCGTTTATTGTGTTTCTGTGAGGGTGATCTTTCTGAAAATAAAGATAAAATCAGCGCATTAAAAATAAGGGTGACAATTTGCGCTTTTTTCTATGTACACAGGAGTGATTATGAAAATTTCAGTATTGGCCTTGCTGGTCGCGGCCTGCGCGCCGGTAGCCGCTTCGGCACATCAGGCCGGCGATTTCTTTATGCGTGCGGGTTCCGCGACCGTGCGTCCAACCGGCGGCTCGGATAACGTCCTGGGACTGGGCGAATTCGACATCAACAACAATACCCAGCTGGGCCTGACGTTTACCTATATGCTGACCGATCACGTCGGCGTTGAGCTGCTGGGCGCCACGCCGTTCCGTCACAAGGTCGGGCTGGCCTCTACCGGCACGCTGGCTACCGTGCATCAGCTGCCGCCAACGCTGATGGCGCAGTGGTATTTCATGGATAACAACAGCAAGCTGCAGCCCTATGCCGGTATCGGCGTGAACTACACCATGTTTTATGACACCGATTTTAACCAGACCGGCCGCGATGCGGGCCTGAGCAACCTGAGCGTAAAAAACAGCTGGGGCGTGGCGGGCCAGGTCGGCCTGGACTATCAGCTAACGCCGCAGTGGATGCTGAACGCCTCGCTGTGGTACATGGATATTAATACCAAAGTGCGCTTTGACGCGGCGGGCGCAGGCCGCCAGAGTATCGACACCCATATCAACCCGTTCGTGTTCTTCTTTGGCGCGGGTTACCGCTTCTGATCGCCGCCGTCAGACAGCAAAAAGGCGCATACGCTGCGCCTTTTGTCGATCCTGTTACGCCCGAAAAGCGTTATTTGATCTGCATATTATTTACTACGGACTTCACGCCTTTCACGCTGCGGGTCACCTGCACGGCACGGCTGGCCATCTGGGCCGAGCTGACGAAACCGCTGAGCTGTACGCGACCCTTAAAGGTTTCCACGTTGATTTCACGGGACTTCAGCGCTTCATCGTTCAGCAGCTGCGTTTTAACTTTGGTGGTGATGACGGTGTCGTCAATATAGCCGCCTGTGCCTTCCTGCTTTGCCGTTGGCGCGCAGGCGCTAACTGAAACAGCCACAACGGCTGCGATAACCATACCCGTCAACATTTTAAACAGCTTCATGGTAAATCTCCCTGTTATTTCCGAATGGCCTGGGCCGTGATTACAGATTCGCTCTGTAAAAGAAGCGTAGACCTGGGCGGCGAATTTTCCACAAAACAGCGCAAAAAGAGCGTGTTACTTGTTTACGGGGCGGTAAAGCGGCTGCCTGAGGCTACGCGGCTGGCCTGCTCTCGATCGGGCGGGCGTAACGGCTCAGCAATCACGACTGAGCCGCAAAAATAATAAAAGTACAGGAGGGGCAAAGCCCTGCCAGAGCGACAGGGCGGACGGTTAGCGCGTGGCGGCCTTCAGCTTCGCGACGAAAGCTTCCAGCTCGGCCAGCATCGTGGCCGGTTCATTGTGATGACGCTCGATGATTTTGACGATAGCGGAGCCGGAAATCGCACCCGCTGCGCCAGCGGCAAGCGCCTCCTTCACCTGAGACGGTTCAGAAATCCCGAAGCCCTGTAGCGGCGGCGCGGCGTGGTATTCGGTCAGCTTGTCCACCAGATGATGCAATGACTGGCTGACGCCACGGCTTTCCATGCCGGTTACGCCCGCGCGGGAAAGCAGATAGGTATAGCCGCGCCCGTGTGAAGCGATCTCGCGCAGCAGATCGTCGCTGGCGTTCGGCGGGCAAATAAAGATCGGCGCAACATTATGCCGCATTGCCGACTGGCGGAACGGCGCGGACTCTTCGACCGGCACGTCTGCAATCAGCACGGAATCCACGCCCGCCTGCTGGCAGCGCGCATAAAAGTTGTCGATGCCGTTGGCGAAGACCAGGTTGGCGTACATCAGCAGCCCGATCGGGATGGTCGGATGCTTCTGGCGGACGGCGGCCAGCAGCTCAAAGCAGTGGCTGGGCGTCACGCCGGCGGCAAAGGCGCGCAGCGTGGCGTTCTGGATGGTCGGGCCGTCGGCCAGCGGATCGGAGAAGGGGATCCCCAGCTCCAGCGCGTCGGCGCCGCCCGCGATCAGCGCATCGATAATTTGCAGCGACAGCTCGGGCGTGGGATCGCCCAGGGTGACGAAAGGCACAAAGGCGCCTTCCTTACGCGCGTTCAGCCGCTGAAAAAGCTGGTCATAACGTTCCATCAGATCTCTCCCTTCGCTGTCAGAATCTCGTGCACGGTGAAAATATCTTTATCGCCGCGGCCGGACAGGTTCACCACCAGCAGCTGCTCTTTTTCCGGCGCTTCACGCATCATTTTCAGGGCGTGAGCCAGCGCGTGGGAAGACTCCAGCGCGGGAATAATGCCTTCGCTGCGGCAAAGGGTTTTAAACGCGTCCAGCGCTTCGTCATCGGTAATGGAAACGTAGTCGGCGCGGCCGATGCTGTTCAGATGCGCGTGCTGCGGCCCCACGGAAGGGAAATCCAGACCGGCGGAAATCGAATAGGACTCCTCAATCTGACCCTCTTCCGTCTGCATCATCGGCGCTTTCATGCCGAAATAGATGCCGACGCGGCCATGCTTCAGCGGCGCGCCGTGCTCGCCGGTTTCAATACCGTGACCGGCAGGCTCCACGCCAATCAGCCCGACGGAAGCCTCGTCGATAAAGTCCGCGAACATGCCGATAGCGTTGGAGCCGCCGCCCACGCAGGCGATAATCGCATCCGGCAGGCGGCCTTCCTGCTCCTGGATCTGCACTTTAGTTTCTTCACCGATCATGCGCTGGAATTCGCGCACTATAGTCGGGAAAGGATGCGGGCCCGCCGCCGTGCCTAACATATAGTGGGCGTTTTCATAGCTGCCCGACCAGTCGCGCAGCGCCTCGTTACAGGCATCTTTCAGCGTGGCGGAGCCGCTGTGCACTGGGATCACCTCTGCGCCCATCAGCTTCATGCGGAACACGTTGGGCGACTGGCGCTCAATATCCTTGGCGCCCATATAGATGCGGCACTTCAGACCCAGCAGGGCGCTGGCGAGCGCCGAAGCGACGCCGTGCTGGCCCGCACCGGTTTCCGCGATAATTTCGGTTTTGCCCATGCGCTTCGCCAGCAGCGCCTGGCCCAGCACCTGATTGGTTTTGTGCGCGCCGCCGTGCAGCAGATCTTCACGCTTCAGGTAAAGACGGGTTTTGGTGCCTTTGGTCAGGTTCTTACACAGCGTCAGCGCAGTGGGGCGACCGGCGTAATTTTTCAGCAGGCCGAGGAATTCCGCCTGAAACTCAGGATCGCGCTGGGCGCTGACAAAGGCCTCTTCCAGCTGTTGCAGCGCGGGCATCAGGATCTGCGGCACGTACATACCGCCGAACTCGCCAAACCAGGGATTTAATAAAGTCATTTCGCTTCCTTATTCGCAGTTGCGCCGCCGTAGCGACGCCAGACGGTCAGTAGGCTCTCAGCGTTTGAAACACCGAGGCGATTTTGTCCGCATCCTTCAGGCCGGGTGCACTTTCGACGCCGGAGTTAAAATCCAGGCCGGCGCAGCCAAGTCGGGCGGCGCTGACGCAGTTGTCGGCGCCCAGGCCGCCCGCCAGCAGCACGTTATCCAGCTTTTCGCCTTCCAGCAGTGCCCAGTCGAAACGGTTGCCGGTGCCGCCGCTGCCGTTGTCAAAGACGTAGCGATCGACGTGCGGCCAGTCGCGGGCAGGCAGCGCGGAACGAATGCTGAACGCCTTCCAGATTTTTACCTCATCCGGCAGCTGACGGCGTAGCTCGGCGACAAAATCCCGATCTTCATCACCATGCAGCTGTACGGCAGAAAGGCCCAGCTCGCGGCTGATAGTGACAACGTCACTAAGGGAGTTGTTACGGAACACGCCGACGTATTTCAGCGCGCCGCCCGCCATCACCGTTTTCGCCTGCTCCGGCGTCACTTTGCGTGGCGAGCCTTCGGCGAAAATCAGGCCGCCGTAGACCGCCCCGGCTTCCAGCGCGCTCCGCGCATCCCCGGCGCGGGTCAGGCCGCACACTTTGTTATCGCCAATAATGACCCGACGCACGGCGGCGGAAAGATCCGCCTCCGACATCAGGGCGGAGCCGATTAAAAAGCCGTTGGCGAAGTGGCTCAGCTCGCGAACCTGAGCATAGTTATTGATGCCTGATTCGCTGATCACCGTTACGCCATGGGCAACTTTAGGCGCAAGACGACGCGTGCGGTCGAGATCGATAGAGAGATCGCGCAGGTCACGGTTATTGATGCCAACCACTTTGGCGCCCAGCGCGGTGGCGCGAGCCAGCTCTTCGTCGCTGATCACCTCAGTCAGTACGCCCATATTCAGGCTGTGCGCCACGGCGGCCAGCTGGCGATACTGCTCGTCATTCACTACGGAAAGCATCAGCAGGATCGCGTCTGCCTGGTAGTAGCGCGCCAGATAAATTTGATACGGATCGATAATAAAATCTTTGCACAGCACGGGCTGGGTAATGGCGGCGCTGACCACCGGCAGAAAATCGAAGCTGCCCTGGAAATATTTTTCGTCGGTCAGTACCGAAACGGCCGAAGCGTGGTCTTTATAAACGCCCGCAATGGCGGCCGGATCGAAATCTTCCCGGATCACGCCTTTTGAGGGCGAGGCCTTTTTGCATTCCAGAATAAAAACGGTTCTGGCGCCTGACAGCGCATGATAAAAGCTGCGGGTCGCCGGTTCGATCTCGTTCTGAAACGAGGCCAGCGGCTGGCGCTGCTGGCGCTCGGCCAGCCAAATCGCCTTATCCTGCACAATTTTGTTCAGTACGGTTTCCATATTATCCTCTTGCTGCCAGCGCGACCACGCGCTCATAGGCCTGGCCGCTGCGGATCGCTTTCAGCGCCTTTTGCGCATTTTCCCGTAAGTCTTCCTGGCCGAAAATCTTCAGCAGCAGCGCGACGTTAACGGCCACGGCCTCTTCGTGCGCCTGCTCGCCTTTACCCTGGAGCAATCGCGTCAGAATGTCACGGTTTTCTTCCGGCGAGCCGCCCGCCAGCGCCTCCTGGGGATGATAGCTCAGGCCAAAATCTTCTGGCGTCAGCTGATAGCTGGTGATTTCGCCGTCACGCAGCTCCGCCACCTGCGTCGTGCTGTGCAGCGCCACTTCGTCCATGCCGCCGCCGTGCACCACCGCCGCGCGCTGATAGCCCAGCACTTTCAGCGTCTGGGCAATCGGCAGCACCAGCTCCGGGCTGTAAACGCCGATCACCGCCAGCGGCGGCCGCGCCGGGTTGATTAGCGGGCCAAGCACGTTGAACAGCGTGCGGGTCTTCAGCTGCTGGCGCACCGGCATCGCGTGGCGGAACCCGGTATGGTACTGCGGCGCAAACAGGAAGCAGACGTTAAGATCGTCCAGCGCCTGGCGCGCCTGTTCGGCTGGCATAGCCAGATTGATGCCGAATGCTGCCAGCAGATCGGAAGATCCGGATTTGCTGGAGACGCTGCGGTTGCCATGTTTTGCCACCTTCAGCCCGCAGGCCGCCGCCACAAAGGCGCTGGCGGTAGAAATATTGATACTGTTGCTACCGTCGCCGCCGGTGCCGACGATATCGGCAAAGGCGTACTCCGGGCGCGGAAAGGGTTTGGCGTCCGCCAGCAGCGCCGTGGCGGCCCCGGCGATCTCTTCAGGCCGTTCGCCGCGGATCTTCATGGCGATCAGCGCGCCGGCCAGCTGGGTTGGCTCCAGCTGTCCGGTGACAATGGCGGAGAACAGCTGGTGGCTCTCGTCGCGGGTCAGGGTCTGCGCCTGGTACAGTTTTTCCAGTATTGCGTTCATCATGCTCTCCTTATTTCGCCAGCGCCCAGGCCAGGGTCTGCTCCAGCAGGCGTGCGCCCTGACTGGTCAGAATCGATTCCGGGTGAAACTGGAAACCGCAGACGCGGTCGGCCTCGTGACGCACCGCCATCACCATGCCGTTAAAAGTCGCGTTAATTGTTAGCTCAATCGGTACGTTGCTGCCGACCAGCGAGTGGTAGCGTGCCACGGGCAGCGGATTGCTCAGCCCGGCGAACATGGCCGACTCGTCATGGGCGATGGCTGAGGCTTTACCGTGCAGGATCTCGCCCGCCTGGCCGACGTGGCCGCCGTAGGCTTCCACAATTGCCTGATGGCCCAGGCAGATCCCGATAATCGGCAGCTGTCCGCGCAGGCGCCGCAGCAGTTCCGGCATACAGCCCGCATCGGACGGCGCGCCAGGGCCTGGCGACAGCAGCAGCACCGGATTGTCCATCTCCTGCAAACGGGCGATCAGCGTGTCGGCAGGCACGTTATTGCGGTAGATCACTACGTTATGACCGAAAGCGCGCACCTGGTCGACGAGGTTCCAGGTAAAAGAGTCGATATTGTCGAGCAGCAGAATATCAGCCATCAGAAAATCTCCTTGCAATGATGGGCAGTGGCGATGGCGCGCAGCACCGCGCGGGCTTTATTGCGGCTCTCATCGGCTTCCGCCTGCGGGTTGGAATCCAGCACCACGCCCGCGCCGGCCTGAACGGTAGCGACGCCGTCCTCGACGTAGGCTGAGCGGATCACGATGCAGGTATCCAGATCGCCGCTGGCGGTAAAGTAGCCGACCGCGCCGCCGTAGCTGCCGCGCCGGGTGCCTTCCGCCTCGGCGATCAGGCGCATGGCGCGAACTTTCGGCGCGCCGCTCAGCGTGCCCATATTCATACAGGCGCGGTAGGCATGCAGCACATCCAGATCCTCACGCAGTTTGCCTACCACGCGGGAAACCAGGTGCATCACAAAAGAGTAGCGGTCGACCTTGGTTAAATCGGCCACGTAGCGGCTGCCCGGCTCGCAGATGCGCGCCAGATCGTTACGCGCCAGGTCGACCAGCATCAGGTGCTCGGCCAGTTCTTTATGGTCGGTACGCATTTCCAGCTCGATACGGCTGTCGAGATCGCGATCCAGCGAGCCGTCGGCATGACGACCGCGCGGGCGGGTTCCGGCAATCGGATAAATTTCGATCTGGCGGCTGTCGGCCGAATACTTCAGCGAGCTTTCCGGCGAGGCGCCGAACAGGCTGAAATCCTGATCCTGCATAAAAAACATATAGGGGCTGGGGTTGCTGTTCTTCAGCGTGTCGTAGGCGGCCAGCGGCGACGGGCAGGGCAGCGAGAAGCGGCGCGACGGCACCACCTGGAAGATTTCGCCGCTGCGGATGGCTTCCTGCATCTTGCGCACCACGGCGCAATACTCTTCGTCGTTCTGGCTGACGGCAAGCGACATTGTCTCCAGCGGCTGCACCGGAATAGCGGACGCGGGCTGCAGCATCTGGCCGTGCAGCTGTTCGATACGGCGCTGCAGGCGTAAAAATTCGCCGGGCGCTGCCGTAAACAGGCTGGCCTGTAAGCGTGCGCTCTGGCTCTGATGGTCGATCACCAGTAACGTTTCGGCCAGATAAAAGCAGTAATCGGGACAGCGCTGGTCGTTGTCCAGCCCGGGCAGATCTTCAAATCCTGCCACCAGGTCGTAAGCGAACAGGCCGCCAAGCAGCATCGCCTCGCGCTCGTCCGCCGGGCTTTTCAGCAAATGCGGGATCAGGCGCAGCGCGTCGAACACCGACAGCGTCTTCAGACGGGAATCCTCATCCTGCACCGCATTATCCTGCGGAAAACGCAGCTCGCGGCCGTCGGGACGTACGGTATTGATAACCGACTCCGGCAGCGCGGCATCCAGCAGCGGCAGCAGCGCGCGGCCATTCTCCGACAGCGCCTGGACGGTAATGGTATCGTCCAGCGCCTTAATGCGCAGCGCGCTGTCGATAATCAGCAGGCTTTTCAGGTTGCGTTTGCTGTCAATGTCCGCCGACTCCAGCAGCAGCGTAGCGGGACGCGCGCCGCAGAGCTGGTGGAAGAGCGCGGCCGGATCCTCACGGTAGGGCGCGGCGCCGGTAATCAACTTCACTGTAGTTTGCGTTTGCATAAGGTCAGTTCTCAAATTTGGCTAAAAAAAAGGCCCGCTTGCGGCGGGCCTGGGTAGCGTTACAGCGACAGCTGCGTGCACGACTTCTCCGCCCGTTCAGGAAGAAGTACGCCACCAGCCGTTCGTTGTCATTGTGTTTTTCATTTTTCGCTACCTTGTGTGTGAACTTGCGTACTAGTTAACTGGTTCGTGGCGGAAATGTCAATACTCTTTTTCTCTTGCCCGCAATTGCGGGTATCATGCAGCGACCTTTTTAGCGCTTTCCGGAGTCGTTTTGTCTGCAACCCCGCTTAATCCCTGGCCCATCTACGATTTACACAGCCACACCCGCGCCTCTGACGGCCTGTTAACGCCTGAAGAACTGGTGCTCAGAGCCGTGGAGCAACGCGTCGGTGTCCTTGCTATCACCGATCACGATTCGGTTGACGGCGTGCAACCCGCCCGCGAAGCCATCGCCAGACACCAGCTGCCGCTGCGGCTGATAGCGGGCGTCGAAGTTTCTTCGCTATGGGAAAATCACGAAATTCATATTGTCGGACTGGGCGTGGAAGAAGAGCATCCCGTGCTGAAGCAGTTTCTGCAGGCACAGAGCGATCGTCGAATGGTTCGCGCGCAGCTGATAGCTGAACGGCTGGAGAAAGCGCGCATTCCCGGTGCGCTGGAAGGCGCGCTGGCGCTGGCCGACGGCGGCGCGATCACCCGAGGCCATTTTGCCCGCTTCTTAATTGCGCAGGGCAAGGCCGATAATATGGCGCAGGTCTTTAAAAATTACCTGGCGCGCGGCAAAACCGGCTACGTGCCGCCACAGTGGTGTACAATTAAACAAGCCATTGATGCTATTCATCATTCTGGCGGGCGTGCCGTGTTGGCTCATCCGGGCCGCTACGGCCTTTCCGCAAAATGGTTGAAGCGTTTAATCGCCCACTTTAAAGAAGAAGGGGGGGATGCAATGGAGGTCGCACAGTGCCAGCAGGCGCCCAACGAGCGCACGCAGCTGGCGCGTTACGCGCAGGACTACCAGCTGGCCGCGTCGCAGGGATCTGATTTCCATCAGCCCTGTCCGTGGATAGAGCTGGGAAAAAAATTATGGCTTCCGGCCGGTGTGGAAGCCGTCTGGCTGCGCTTTCCTGAAATTTGATCCTGTTCGCCCGTCGCGCGACAGGCATGAGGTCGATTATGAGTCAGTTCTTTTATATACACCCGGAAAACCCCCAGCCCCGGCTGATCAAACAGGCCGTAGAGCTGCTGCATAAAGGGTCGGTCATCGTTTATCCTACGGACTCGGGCTATGCGCTGGGCTGCAGGCTGGAAGATAAAAACGCGATGGAGCGCATCTGTCGCATCAGGCAGCTGGACAGCGACCATAACTTTACGCTGGTCTGCCGCGATCTTTCAGAGCTGTCTACCTATGCGTACGTGGACAATACCGCGTTTCGCCTGATTAAAAATAATACGCCAGGCAACTACACGTTTATTTTGAAGGCGACCAAAGAGGTGCCGCGCCGTCTGATGAGCGATAAGCGTAAGACGATTGGTCTGCGTGTGCCTTCCAATCCGGTGGCGCTGGCGCTGCTGGAGGCGCTGAACGAACCCTTAATGTCCACTTCGCTGATGCTGCCGGGCAACGATTTTACCGAATCCGATCCGGAAGCGATTCAGGAGACGATCGGCAAGCAGGTTGATTTAATTATTCACGGCGGCTATCTGGGACAGCAACCTACTACGGTTATCGATTTAACCGAAAGTACGCCGCAGGTCGTGCGCGAAGGCGCAGGCGACGTTAAACCTTTTCTCTGAATAATATCAGGCTCGTCAAAAAGGCGAGCCTTAATAAATAAACATAGATAATTACTTTTCAGATATTAATACGCGAGCATATTATTCTCACGACGTTGTTTTTTGCAGCCAGTCTTTAAAGTCCGCATAAGGAATATAAAGTGACACATCTTTCAACGGTCCGCTACCGGCCTTATGCCTCTTAATCTGATTGGTAAAACCGACTATCACGCCGCCGATTGTATCATCGCCGTTATAGACCGCGCCGCCCGACATGCCTTTCACCACGCCCGCATTGGAAGCCATCGCTACGCAGGGACGTTTATTCCACTCATTGCGAATACCGGTCAATGCCAGGTTCACGCCGGAAGATTCCACCGGCATGGCGGTAATAAAGCTGTAGCCGTACATTTTCACCGGCGCGCCAATTTCACCTTCGCGAAATTTCGGCAGGGTTTTCATGTCGTTTTTATGATAGATAATCGCCAGGTCGCAGTAAGGATGATAAGCCTTAACGCGCTGTACGGAGAGTTTAGCCACGTGAGCGGCAGTCAGGCTGTACTCGGGCGTAATCGGAATGCTGGTACCCAGCGAGCCGACGCCCAGCACGGTAGGAATGCCGGTAAAGTTCATATCGACACGTTTCAGTGCTTCTCTGCTGTACTCATATTTACCTACAGAGCAGCCGGTCAGCGTCAGCAAAGCCAACGCCGCGAGGGGCATTATTCTTTTCATAATAGTTACACTTTGTCGGACACGTCAGTAAATCCCTGGTGAAGATTGACGACGTGCAAGGCCGATGCCGATTGAAATCGGCGTTATACAGGGAGTCGTGCTCCCCTCTGTTTTTTAACTGACGTTTACTGCAAAAATAATTTACGACTTAACTAAAATTTTTATTGTGACTGTTTAACAGTTCACTGTGCAGGCTCTTTTTGGCCTGAGTGAATTCTACACAAACTAATTAGTGGATCAAATAAATAAACAGCCGAAAATAATTAAAACCGCAATTACGATGAATTAACTCAATCTAAAATGGCGATAAGCTATTTGTTTGGAGAGGGATTTAGCATTTGTGTGGGTCATTTGTGTTAAGTCAGTTTGAATCACTGGTGTGGCGTAAAAAAGTGGTTTTAACATCGGAGAAACATTTTGCTTAATGGATTCACCCTCTGCTGAGGTGGCTATTTGGGTTTAATTAAGGTGAAATTCAGGCGCGGCGCAGTATCGGCAGAAAATACATTAACTTTAATTTAACTTAAAATAAGTGAATATATATCAACAAGGCGATAACATTTGCCTTAAATAACGCGGCGCGGCCCGGCGTTAAATTGGCTTAGGGCGGCCGCTTTGGTAAGCGCAGGGAATGAGTGACCGTCCGTCGATAGCGGGCGACGCCGCCGCTTTTCAGGATGGCGCATCTTTTCCCTGGCAAACGGCCCGGTAGCGTTATCAATAGCCGATAACTTAGTGTAGAATGCGCTTCCCCTGAAAATGGGGCGGGCGTCGCGTGCATTCAGCCGCAAAAAGCCCCGCCTCCTGAGTAACGGCCCATTCATTTTATGACGCCTGGGAAGGCGACAAAGAGGCAGCGCCATGAGCGAAAAATTACAGAAAGTCTTAGCGCGCGCCGGGCATGGTTCCCGCCGCGAAATTGAAACCATGATTTCTGCCGGACGCGTTAGCGTGGACGGCAAAATGGCCACGCTGGGCGACCGCGTAGAGCCGAGTAAAGCATTAAAAATCCGTATCGACGGCCATCTGGTTTCGGTAGCGGAATCCACTAATGAAGTTTGCCGCGTGCTGGCCTATTACAAACCGGAAGGCGAACTCTGCACCCGTAACGATCCCGAAGGCCGTCCTACCGTATTCGACCGTTTACCCAAGCTGCGTGGCGCACGCTGGATCGCCGTAGGGCGTCTGGACGTTAACACCTGCGGCCTGCTGCTGTTCACAACGGATGGCGAGCTGGCTAACCGTTTGATGCACCCAAGCCGGGAAGTGGAAAGGGAATACGCCGTACGCGTGTTTGGGCAGGTCGATGACGATAAGCTGAAGCAGCTGAGCCGTGGCGTACAGCTGGAAGATGGCCCGGCGTCGTTTAAAACGCTGAAGTTTACCGGCGGCGAAGGCATCAACCAGTGGTATAGCGTTACGCTGACCGAAGGCCGCAACCGCGAAGTGCGTCGCCTGTGGGAATCGGTAGGCGTGCAGGTCAGCCGTCTGATCCGTACCCGCTACGGCGACATCACGCTGCCGAAAGGGCTGCCGCGCGGCGGCTGGACGGAGCTGGATCTGCCGCCGACCAACTATCTGCGCGAGCTGGTTGGGCTGCCGCCGGAAACCACCAGCAAAGTGGCGTTGGAAAAAGATCGTCGCCGTACCAAGGCCAATCAGATCCGTCGCGCCGTCAAGCGCCACACTCAGGTCAGCGGCAACCGCCGTACGACCAGCAAGCGTTAACAGAAAAGGGCGAAGCGATTCGCCCTTTTTTTTGGCCTGTTACCAGTCGATACCCTGCTGCGCCTGGATCCCCGCATCAAAAGCGTGTTTAACCGGACGCATTTCGGTTACGGTATCCGCCAGCGCCAGCAAATCGCGATGACAGCCCCGGCCGGTAATGATAACGCTCTGCTGAGGCGGACGGGCGCGCAGCGCCGCCATGACCTCTTCCAGCGGCAGATAGTCAAAGCTCACCATATAGGTCAGCTCATCCATCACCACCAGATCCAGCGACGCATCCTGCAACATCCGTTTGCCGTGCTGCCAGACTTCAAGGCAGGCGGCGGTATCAGTTTCGCGGTTCTGCGTATCCCAGGTGAAGCCGGTGGCCATCACCTGAAACTCCACGCCGTGCGGCTCCAGCAAATTGCGTTCGCCGTTTGGCCATTCGCCCTTAATAAACTGAATGACGCCCACGCGCTTTTGATGGCCCACCGCACGGGCGGCAGTGCCGAAAGCGGCCGTGGTCTTGCCTTTGCCGTTACCGGTAAACACCATCAGAATGCCGCGCGTTTCGGTCGCGGCGGCAATGCGCGCGTCAACTTTTTCCTTCAGCTTTTGTTGACGCTGCTGGTGGCGATCGTCGGCCATTATTCCGCTGCTCCCGGTTTGCGTCCTGGCTGCGCATCGAAGCTGACGCCGCTTTCCGTGCAGTCATCGCCCATCACGTAAAGGTAAGTGGGCATAATATCCGCCGGGGTTTTCAGCTTGCCTGCGTTCTCCTGCGGGAAGGCGCTGGCGCGCATTTTGGTGCGTGTGCCGCCGGGGTTAATGCAGTTGACGCGCAGCTGGCCGCGATACTCTTCAGCCAGCACCTGCATCATGCCTTCGGTGGCGAATTTAGAGACGGAGTAGGCGCCCCAGCCCGCGCGTCCCTGGCGGCCCACGCTGGAAGAGGTAAACACCAGCGAGCCGGCCTGTGACTTCAGCAGCAGCGGCAGCAGCGCCTGAGTCAGGAAGAAAGTGGCGTCAACGTTTACGCGCATCACCTGCTGCCAGACGGCGGGATCCTGCTCGGTCATGGGCACCACGTCGCCCAGCAGGCCCGCGTTATGCAGCACGCCGTCCAGCCTGGAGACATGACGGGAAATTTCATCGGCCAGCTGACGGCACGCTTCGGGCGTGGCGCTGTCCAAATCCAGCGTAAAGAAAAGCGGCGAAGGCTTGCCGACAGCGGCGATTTCATCCGCCACATTTTGCAGCTTCTGCGCGTTGCGTCCCAGCAAAATAACCTGCGCGCCATAGCGAGCGTAGGTGACAGCAGCCTCGCGGCCAATGCCGTCGCTGGCGCCGGTAACAAGAATAATACGATCGTTGAGCAATTGACTGGCAGGTTGATAATTCATTGATGCGCCTCTGGCGATGCTTAGTGCGGAAGGGAAACAGGGTAACGCCGCTAATCCATTGACCGCAACAGTAAACCGCCCGAATGCCTGGTCTCTGCGCAGCGCTATCTTTGCGTACTCAACGGATCCGGGCGACGACGGGCAGCGACTCGGCTACACTAGCTGCTGATCTAATTGGATGTTAAATAAGGCGGAATGCGTGGAACTACTCTCTTACTACGGACTTTTTCTGGCCAAGACGGTCACGGTGGTCGTGGCGATCGCGGCCATTGCTATTTTGATTACGCATCTGGCCATGCGTAAACGCGCTCAGGGCGGCCAGCTGCGCCTGACGCGGCTGAATGAGGCGTATCAGGAGATAAAGGATGAAATGCGCCTGGCGAGCATGAAGCCGCATGACAAAAAACGCTGGTATAAAGAGCAGAAAAAAAAGGACAAGCTGGAGGCGAAAACCGCTAAAGCCGAGGCGAAACAAGGTATTAAGCCAGCCGAAAGCAAACCCACGCTGTACGTGATGGATTTTAAAGGCAGCATGGACGCGCACGAGGTCGCCTCGCTGCGTGAAGAGATCTCGGCGGTTATGGCCGTCGCCAGACCGCAGGATGAAGTGCTGCTGCGTCTGGAAAGTCCGGGTGGCGTGGTGCACGGCTACGGGCTGGCCTCTTCCCAGCTTCAGCGGCTGCGCGATAAGAACATCCGTTTGACCGTGGCGGTGGATAAGGTAGCGGCGAGCGGCGGCTATATGATGGCCTGCGTGGCCGATCGCATCGTGGCTGCACCGTTTTCTATCATTGGCTCGATCGGCGTGGTTGCCCAGATCCCTAACTTCAACCGCCTGCTGAAGCGCAATGAAATTGACGTAGAGCTGCATACGGCCGGAGAGTACAAGCGCACGCTGACGCTGTTTGGCGAAAACACCGAGCAGGGCCGCGAAAAATTCCGCGAGGATCTCAACGAGACGCATCAGCTGTTTAAAGAGTTTGTGCATCAGATGCGTCCGACGCTGGACATCGACAGCGTGGCGACGGGCGAACACTGGTTCGGCACCCAGGCGCTGGAAAAAGGCCTGGTTGACGCTATCGGCACCAGCGACGATCTGATTATCGACCAGATGCAGGCGCGGGAAGTGGTTGCGGTGCACTACGTGAAGCGCAAAAAAATGATGGATCGCTTTACGCAAAGCGCCAGCGTCAGCGTCGAACGCCTGCTGCTGCGCCTGTGGCAGCGTGGCGAGAAGCCGCTGCTGTAGTCCTGTTAGCGCCTGCCTGGCGGGCGCTATTCCTGCAAGTGATAAAGCGGCGACAGCTCCGTGGCGAGAAACTTAAAAACGTTAAACACCACCGTGCTTTTACTGCCGGGCAAGCCTTGCTCGTCCAGAAAATAGTCGCCGCAAAAAACCAGCACGTCGCCTTTCTGCTCCACGTCGGTGGCGCTCAGTCCGGGAAAAAAATCCTTGTGCTCCGCGATGAGCTCGTTCGCCTTTTGCAGGAGTGCGGATTTATCAATAGCCTGGGTATGCTTCACAGAATTCTCTCCTTTATAGAGACGGCAGATGAGCAGTATATTACGCCGCGCTGCCGCAAAAACTCAATGCCGATGGGCGCTTGCCTGCCCACACGCTTTTTTATGACTTTCTGGCGTAAATCCGTTGTGGATGCTAATTAAGTTGCGTAACAGATTTTATCAGGTAGAGTGTGGGCGTTTCGGGTTCCGGGCGTAAAACTGGCTTTACGCTTTGTTAGTGATGCGCTTAACAGTTTGTAAAAGGTGTCGTTAATCAGTGAGTTGGCTTCCTGAGCGGGAAGCGTTAACAGGGAAAGTGCCGGATTCTGCCGTCGGCCATGAAGGTTTTAACGCGCTGGATTGCCCGCAGGCTTTCGGCACAATTTACTCTCGGATGTTTTAATCAGGTAAAGGTAAATATGGGCAAAGCTCTCGTAATAGTTGAGTCCCCGGCAAAAGCCAAAACAATCAATAAATATCTCGGAAACGACTACGTGGTGAAATCCAGCGTCGGTCATATCCGCGATTTGCCGACCAGTGGATCAACAGTTAAAAAGAGCGCTGACTCTACAACCAGTAAGACCACCAAAAAGGTGAAAAAGGACGAGAAGGCCGCGCTGGTCAGCCGGATGGGCGTCGATCCTTATCACGGCTGGGAAGCGAACTATCAGATCCTTCCCGGCAAGGAGAAAGTGGTCTCCGAGCTGAAAGCGCTGGCGCAAAATGCCGACCACATCTATCTCGCAACCGACCTTGACCGCGAAGGGGAAGCCATTGCCTGGCACCTGCGGGAAGTGATCGGCGGTGATGATTCGCGCTTCAGCCGCGTGGTGTTTAACGAAATCACCAAAAATGCTATTCGTCAGGCTTTCGACAAGCCGGGCGAACTGAATATCAATCGGGTTAACGCTCAGCAGGCGCGCCGCTTTATGGACCGCGTGGTGGGCTATATGGTTTCGCCGCTGCTGTGGAAGAAAATCGCTCGCGGACTGTCCGCCGGGCGCGTGCAGTCGGTCGCCGTGCGGCTGGTGGTGGAGCGCGAGCGCGAAATCAAAGCGTTCGTGCCGGAAGAGTATTGGGAACTGCATGCCGATCTGAATACGCCGGAAGGCACGCTGCTGCCGATGGAAGTGACTCATCAGCACGACAAGCCTTTCCGTCCGGTTAACGGCGAGCAGACCCAGGCCGCCGTCAGCCTGCTGGAAAAAGCGCGCTATCAGGTTACCGACCGTGAAGATAAGCCGACCAGCAGCAAGCCCGGCGCGCCGTTTATTACCTCAACGCTGCAACAGGCGGCCAGTACCCGTCTGGGCTACGGCGTGAAAAAAACCATGATGATGGCACAGCGCCTCTATGAAGCGGGCCACATTACCTATATGCGTACCGACTCGACCAATCTGAGTCAGGATGCGGTCAGCATGGTGCGCGGCTACATTGAAAACGAATTTGGCGAAAAATATTTGCCGAAGGCCGCCAATGCCTATGCCAGCAAAGATAACTCTCAGGAAGCGCACGAAGCGATCCGTCCTTCGGACGTCGCCGTCCTGGCCGAGCAGCTGAAGGATATGGAAGCCGACGCGCAGAAGCTGTATCAGCTAATCTGGCGTCAGTTCGTTGCCTGTCAGATGATGCCGGCGCAGTATGACTCCACGACGCTGACCGTCAGCGCCGGCGAGTTTAAACTCAAGGCGAAAGGGCGCACGCTGCGCTTTGACGGCTGGACCCGCGTGATGCCTGCGCTGCGCAAGGGCGATGAAGATCGCACGCTGCCGCCGGTTGAAGTGGGTAAAGAGCTGGCGCTGCAGCAGCTGAAGCCAAGCCAGCACTTTACCAAACCGCCGGCACGCTTCAGCGAAGCCTCGCTGGTGCGCGAGCTGGAAAAACGCGGCATCGGTCGACCTTCTACCTACGCCTCGATTATCTCGACCATTCAGGATCGCGGCTACGTGCGCGTGGAAAGCCGTCGCTTCTATGCGGAAAAGATGGGCGAAATCGTTACCGACCGGCTGGAAGAAAACTTCCGCGAGCTGATGAACTACGACTTCACCGCGCATATGGAAAACAGCCTGGATCAGGTTGCCAACAACGAAGCGCAGTGGAAAGGCGTGCTGGATAAATTTTTCGCCGACTTCAGCCAGCAGCTGGAAAAGGCGGATAAAGATCCGGAAGAGGGCGGCATGCAGCCGAACCAGATGGTGCTGACCACCATCGATTGCCCAACCTGCGGGCGTAAGATGGGTATCCGTACCGCCAGCACCGGCGTGTTCCTCGGCTGCTCGGGCTATGCGCTGCCGCCGAAAGAGCGCTGTAAACAAACCATCAATCTGATCCCAGAGAATGAAGTACTGAATATTCTCGAAGGCGAAGATGCGGAAACCAACGCGCTGCGCGCGCGCCGTCGCTGCGGCAAATGCGGCACGGCGATGGACAGCTATCTGATCGACAACCAGCGCAAACTGCACGTGTGCGGCAACAACCCAAGCTGCGACGGTTACGAAATCGAGCAGGGCGAATTCCGTATCAAAGGCTATGACGGGCCGATCGTAGAGTGCGAAAAGTGTGGCGCGGAGATGCACCTGAAAATGGGGCGTTTCGGCAAGTACATGGCCTGCACCAACGACGACTGTAAAAATACCCGTAAGATCCTGCGTAACGGCGATGTTGCGCCGCCGAAAGAAGATCCGGTTCCGCTGCCGGAGCTGCAGTGCGAAAAATCGGATGCTTACTTTGTACTGCGCGACGGCGCGGCAGGCGTTTTCCTGGCGGCCAACACCTTCCCTAAATCCAGGGAAACGCGCGCGCCGCTGGTGGAAGAGCTGCAACGTTTCCGCGATCGCCTGCCGGAAAAGCTGCGCTATCTGGCCGACGCGCCGGTTGCCGATGATGAAGGCAACAAGACGGTAGTGCGCTTCAGCCGCAAAACGAAGCAGCAGTACGTCAGTACGGAAAAAGAAGGTAAGGCTACAGGCTGGACGGCGTTCTACGTCGACGGCAAATGGGCCGTCACCGAAAAAGCGGCGAAAGCCAGTAAGAAATAACCTGTCGGGCCGGCGTTTCAGCTGGCCCGTTTTTCTCCTGCGGCTTCAGCCCTGCTATACATTCCACCCATCTTTGATATGATTGTTATAGATATACCTTTCCTTATTATAAAATCGCATTAGGCCGATACGTTGTGCTCTGTCAGCACAGCCCGTCGGCGCGCGGCGCCAAACTGGACGGATCAAACATGAAATTGCAGCAGCTGCGTTACATCGTTGAAGTGGTCAATCACAATCTGAACGTCTCTTCAACGGCTGAGGGGCTTTATACATCGCAACCCGGGATCAGTAAGCAAGTACGTATGCTGGAAGACGAGTTGGGTATTCAGATCTTTGCCCGCAGCGGCAAGCATCTGACGCAGGTCACGCCCGCAGGCCAGGAAATTATCCGTATCGCCCGCGAAGTGCTGTCAAAAGTCGAAGCCATCAAATCAGTCGCCGGGGAACATACCTGGCCGGATAAAGGCTCGCTGTATGTTGCTACAACGCACACGCAGGCCCGCTACGCGCTGCCCAACGTGATTAAAGGCTTTATCGAACGCTATCCTCGCGTTTCGCTGCATATGCATCAGGGCTCGCCTACGCAAATTGCAGAAGCGGTGTCTAAAGGCAACGCGGATTTTGCTATCGCTACCGAAGCGCTGCATCTTTATGACGATCTGGTTATGCTGCCTTGCTATCACTGGAATCGCGCCATCGTGGTGACGCCGGATCATCCGCTGGCAGGCAAAGAAAAAGTCTCTATCGAAGAGTTAGCCGAGTATCCGCTGGTTACCTATACCTTCGGCTTTACCGGACGTTCAGAGCTGGATACGGCGTTTAATCGGGCTGGCCTGACGCCGCGTATCGTTTTCACCGCGACGGATGCGGACGTGATTAAAACCTACGTACGTTTAGGATTGGGCGTGGGTGTCATCGCCAGCATGGCGGTCGATCCGGTCTCGGATCCGGATCTGGTCAGAATAGAAGCTACGGACGTCTTTAGCTTCAGCACCACCAAAATCGGCTTCCGCCGCAGCACCTTTTTGCGCAGTTACATGTATGATTTTATTCAGCGTTTCGCGCCGCACCTGACCCGTGACGTCGTCGATACGGCCGTGGGGCTGCGCTCGAACGAAGATATTGAAGCAATGTTTAAAGATATTAAATTACCCGCCAAATAATTTTCCGTCCCTGCATCCCTATTCAGAGCCGCGACGCGGCTCTGCGATAATCATTGGTCCTGCCTGTTACTGCAATTGATAAAATCTTTTTATTCTTTTTACGTAAATGCCGCCCCCATCACATGTTTTTCCAAAGTTATTCATTAAATGAGAAACAGTACACATTTTTCAGCGGGCATCTTTGCGCACCTCCAGGATGATTCTCATACTCTGGTTATCAAGGCGCGACAGGGCGCGAACGGCAAGGAGGTTTCAATAAATGCTGATTTATCAATGGTGCGAAAAAACAGCTATTGTCAGTAAATTTGGCTTAAAGGGTAATTTGTTAACGCGAGTTTGGTTAAGTACGATCAATAGATTTCATAAACTTTAATGAATACTATTAATCGTTCGGCGTAATAAAAATAGCTGGATTTCACGCCATAAAATGTTTAGGATTCCTCCTAATTTCTGATTGCTCAAAACAATCGTTTCAATGAGAGTGATTATCAAAAACTATGGCTAGCAGAATTTCTGTAGAAACCGACTTCGGTCACAAAGCTCTGAAGGTTCAGCGTAACAGCAATCTGAGACGCAAGGCCTGGTTAGCGGTATTCGCCGCATCGGCGCTGTTTTGGGGAGCTGTTGCAGTCGTGATTTGGCAGATATGGGGGTAGCGATGCACCTGCAGTATTCGGATCAAAAACCACAGCAAGCTGTTAAGTTGAAAAAAGTAGAGTGTAAAAGCAAAGCGAGAGAGAGCATCATCCCGGAAAGCTGGGGGCTGAGCGAAGTGCAACGTAACTTTATTGATTTTATGACGGATAAAACGAATAAAGCTTAAGCCTTACGCTTATATTCACTCTTTGTTTTAACCATGACAAATATAAATATTAACATTATTTAACGGACCAGCTATTTCTGGTCAGGGCACGCTGTCGGCCCAACGATGGGAAACCACAATGGCAACCCATTGATAAACGGTAAAACCTGCTCGCAAAGGCGTGAGGTTTTGAAGTAATACGTTTGGTCTTATAAGACCTGAGTGAGGGCAAAAATGAATTTAACTCAAATGACATGGTTCAGTGCCTGGACGTTTTCAGCCTTATTCTGGGCTAGCCTGCTCTGGCTGAGCATGGTCATGCATTAATAAAGCATATTTAAACAGATATTAACGACGCCTCGCTGAGCAATCAGCGGGGCGTTTTTCTTTTATGCTTCATCGATGTTATCAAAACGTTACGCCAACTTTGTACTATCTTTAAATCAAACCCTGCTTTTATTCAGGTTATGCGAAGATAAACGAAGGAGGAGTAATGTCGTCTACCCTACGTGAAATAACAAAAGACGCGCTGGAAGTTAAAGGTCAACGTTATCACTATTACAGCCTGGCCAAAGCCGCCGGGCAGCTTGGCGATCTCTCCCGTATGCCCAAATCCCTGAAAGTGCTGCTGGAAAACTTGCTGCGCTGGCAGGATGAAGATTCCGTTACCGATGAGGACATCCGCGCGCTGGCAGGCTGGCTGGCTCAGGCGCATGCCGACCGCGAGATCGCCTATCGGCCCGCCCGCGTGCTGATGCAGGACTTTACCGGCGTGCCCGCGGTGGTCGATCTGGCCGCTATGCGCGAAGCGGTGAAAAGACTGGGCGGGGACGTGGCTAAAGTGAATCCGCTTTCGCCAGTCGATCTGGTTATCGACCACTCGGTTACCGTTGACCGTTTCGGCGACGACGACGCCTTTGAAGAAAACGTGCGTCTGGAGATGGAGCGTAACCATGAGCGCTACGTCTTTTTGCGCTGGGGGCAGAAAGCCTTTAACCGTTTTAGCGTGGTGCCGCCGGGCACCGGGATTTGCCACCAGGTCAACCTGGAATATCTCGGCCAGGCGGTATGGCATGAAATGCAGGACGGTGAGGAAGTTGCCTATCCCGACACGCTTGTTGGCACGGACTCGCACACTACCATGATTAACGCGCTGGGCGTGTTGGGCTGGGGCGTGGGCGGTATCGAGGCGGAAGCCGCTATGCTGGGGCAGCCGGTGTCAATGCTTATCCCTGACGTGGTTGGCTTCAAGCTTAACGGTAAACTCAATCCTGGCATTACCGCCACGGATTTAGTGCTGACTGTGACCCAGATGCTGCGTAAACACGGCGTGGTAGGGAAATTCGTTGAATTCTATGGTGATGGCCTGGCTGACCTGCCGCTGGCGGATCGCGCTACCATCGCCAATATGGCGCCGGAATATGGCGCAACCTGCGGCTTTTTCCCGCTGGACGACGTCACGCTGGGCTATATGAAACTTACCGGCCGCAGCAGCGAACAGGTGGCGCTGGTGGAAGCCTACGCCAAAGCGCAGGGGCTGTGGCGTAATCCCGGCGATGAGCCGGTATTTACCAGTTCACTGGCGCTGGATATGGCTACCGTTGAAGCGAGTGTGGCCGGACCGAAACGGCCGCAGGATCGCGTTTCGCTGGGCGAAGTGCCGCAGGCTTTCCAGGCCAGTAACGAGCTGGAAGTCAATCGGGCGCAGAAACAGCACCAGTCGGTCAGCTATCGCGACAGCGCCACGGGCAAGGAGCATCAGCTGGAAGATGGCGCAGTAGTGATTTCAGCCATTACTTCCTGCACCAATACCTCCAATGCCAGTATCCTGATGGCGGCGGGCCTGCTGGCGAAAAACGCGGTAATGCTTGGCCTGGACCGCAAGCCGTGGGTAAAAGCGTCGCTGGCGCCGGGATCCAAAGTGGTTTCCGACTATCTGGCGGCGGCGCGACTGACGCCTTATCTGGACAAGCTGGGCTTTAACCTTGTTGGCTACGGCTGTACTACCTGTATCGGTAACTCCGGCCCGCTGCCTGACGCTATCGAGAGCGCGATTAAAAAAGGCGACCTGACGGTTGGCGCGGTGCTTTCCGGCAACCGCAACTTTGAAGGCCGAATCCATCCTTATGTCAAAACCAACTGGCTTGCTTCGCCGCCGTTGGTGGTGGCCTATGCGCTGGCCGGCAATATGAATGTTAATCTGGAAACGGATCCGCTTGGCACTGACAAGACCGGCAAGCCGGTATATCTGAAAGATATCTGGCCGTCACCGGAGGCGATTGCGGAAGCGGTACAGCTGGTTTCCACCGATATGTTCCATAAAGAGTACGCGGAAGTGTTTGAAGGCACGCCGGACTGGCAGGCCATCAGCGTTAGCGAAGCGGCCACCTACGACTGGGACGAAGGCTCTACCTATATTCGCCTTTCACCGTTCTTTGATGATATGGAAAAAGAGCCGAAGCCGGTTGTTGATATCAAGGGCGCCAGGATCCTCGCGATGCTGGGCGACTCGGTCACTACCGACCATATTTCGCCTGCCGGCAGTATCAAAGCGGAAAGCCCGGCCGGGCGCTATCTGCTTGCGCATGGCGTCGAGCGGGGCGATTTTAACTCTTATGGCTCGCGACGCGGCAACCATGAAGTGATGATGCGCGGCACCTTTGCCAACATTCGCATCCGCAACGAAATGGTGCCGGGCGTGGAAGGCGGCATGACGCGTTTCGTGCCCGGCGACGAGCAGCTGGCGATCTACGATGCGGCGATGAAATATCAGCAGCAGGGGACGCCGCTGGCGGTGATCGCCGGGAAAGAATATGGCTCCGGCTCCAGCCGCGACTGGGCGGCTAAAGGCCCGCGGCTGCTGGGGGTGCGCGTGGTCATCGCCGAATCTTTTGAGCGTATCCACCGTTCAAATCTGATTGGGATGGGCATACTGCCGCTGGAGTTCCCGGAAGGCGTAACGCGTAAAACGCTGGGGCTGACCGGTGACGAGCAGATCGACGTGGAAAACCTGAGCCAGCTGAAGCCCGGCGGCACGGTGAAAGTCACGCTGACCCGTGCGGACGGCAGTCAGGAAACGCTGCAAACGCGCTGCCGTATCGATACCGGCAATGAGCTGACCTACTACCGCAACGACGGCATCCTGCACTACGTTATACGTAACATGCTGGTCGAGAGCTAAAATAAAAATGCCCCTGATAAGGGGCATTTTTTTGCGCGGAAGGGGGAAAGCGCCGCGCGGAAAAACAAAACGGGACGCTGTCGGCCCCGTATCCGTTACTCTTTTGGCAAGAGATGACCCATCTTCTCGGCTTTGGTATCAAGGTAGTGCGCGTTTTCAGGATTGCGCCCGACAATCAGCGGCACGCGCTCGATGATATTAATCCCCGCCTCGCTAAGGATCTCGACCTTACGCGGATTGTTGGTCAGCAAACGCACTTCATTAACGCCCAGCAGCTTAAACATGTCCGCGCAAAGGGTAAAATCGCGCTCGTCGGCCGCAAAGCCAAGCTGGTGGTTAGCCTCAACGGTATCGTAGCCTTTATCCTGCAGGGCATAGGCGCGGATTTTATTCAGCAGACCGATATTGCGGCCTTCCTGACGGTGATAAAGCAGAACGCCGCGGCCTTCTTCCGCGATATGGTTCAGCGCCGCCTCCAGCTGGAAACCGCAGTCGCAGCGCAGGCTGAACAGAGCATCGCCCGTCAGGCACTCGGAATGCACGCGCGCCAGCACCGCCTCGCTGTTCGTTATATCGCCATAAACCAGCGCCACATGGTCGTGACCGGTTGCCAGTTCTTCAAAACCAACCATGAGGAAATCTCCCCACGGCGTGGGCAGTTTGGCTTCTGCTACCCGTTTAAGCTGCATGTGACTCTCCAGATACATCAGGGGCTGCGCTAACCTTTGCGCCGACCATTCATAATAGCTATTTTGCCACAATCGGGCGTCGGGCGGTTAACCTCTTCGAGCGATTGTTTTAATACCGCACAATTATCGCCATCTCAATCAATATGTTATTATTTTTTATCACGTTGTCATCAGAAATAAATCAATGCCTTACTGAATCGCCGGGGAAAGCCATGTTTGAGATCGCCAAACGCACCACGCTGGGTGCTCTGTTGCTGTTGATTATGCCGTTCGGCGTGCTGCTGTCCGGCTGGCGCTGGCAGCCGGTAGAAACAGGGTGGGGCCATCAGCTGCTGTTCTGGCTGACCGAAACCGTGACCAGTCCATGGGGAACCTTAACCAGCGTGATCCTCTGCGCGTGGTTCCTGTGGTGCCTGCGCTATCGCCTTAAGTCGGCAATTATTCTGTTGCTGATCGTGGTGTCGGCAATCCTGCTCGGGCAGTACACCAAAACGTTTATTAAAGATCAGGTACGCGAGCCGCGCCCTTATGTGCTGTGGCTGGAGCAAAACCACGGGCTTGATGAAAAATACTTTTACGAGCAGACCCGCAAGCAGCGCAGCGTAATGGTGCGGGAAGCGATTGCGGAAGATCCTCGCCTGCCTGACTGGCTGAAGGCGCACTGGGAATTTGAAACCGGCTATGCTTTCCCTTCTGGTCATACCATGTTTGCAGCCAGCTGGGCGCTGCTGGCGGTAGGGCTGTTATGGCCTCGCCGCCGTATCGTCACGCTGTGCGTGCTGGTGGCCTGGGCGATTGGCGTGATGGCAAGCCGTCTGGTGCTGGGAATGCACTGGCCGCGCGACCTGATCACCTCGACGCTTATCAGCTGGGTGCTGGTCACGCTGGCGACCTGGCTGGTGCAGCGCTACAGCGGGCCGCTCACCGTTCCGCCGGCGGAAGAGCAGGAAATAAGCGAACGCGACGAGGCGTGATTGTGTTCGCGCCGTTTGCCCCCATAACCTGAGGATTGGGCAGGCATTTCATGCGCCCTGCGCGCATCAGGCAAGCAACAGGGCTAATTTTTTGGCATAATTCATCTGGTTATCACCAGACTATGGGACGGACTGTGAAATACTTGCTGATTTTTTTACTGGTTTTAGTGATTTTCATTATCTCTATTACGCTTGGCGCGCATAACGATCAGGTGGTTACCTTTAACTATCTGCTGGCGCAGGGCGAATATCGCGTTTCGACGCTGCTGGCTACGCTGTTCGCTGCGGGTTTTTTAATCGGCTGGGCGATTTGCGGTCTGTTCTGGCTCCGTCTGCGCGTGGCGCTGGCTAATTCCCAGCGTAAACTGAAACGTCTCCAGCAGAAGCTGGGGCAGGCAGAAGAAGCGGCGGCTCAGCCAGCCGTGCCTGCCGTTAAGGAATAATCCCCTATGTTGGAACTGCTGTTTCTGTTGCTGCCTGTTGCCGCTGCCTATGGTTGGTATATGGGGCGCAGGAGCGCGCAGCAGGATAAGCAACAGGAAGCGAGCCGCCTGTCGCGCGATTACGTCGCCGGCGTCAATTTCCTGCTGTCCAATCAGCAGGATAAAGCGGTCGATCTCTTTCTGGATATGCTGAAGGAAGACAGCGGCACGGTAGAGGCGCATCTGACGTTGGGTAACCTGTTTCGCTCGCGAGGCGAGGTTGACCGGGCTATCCGCATTCATCAGGCCCTGATGGAAAGCGCTTCGCTGACCTACGATCAGCGCCTGCTGGCCGTGCAGCAGCTGGGCCGCGACTATATGGCCGCGGGTTTTTACGATCGGGCGGAAGAAATGTTCAGCCAGCTGACCGATGAGACGGACTTCCGCGTCGGCGCGCTGCAGCAGCTGCTGCTTATTCATCAGGCGACCAGCGACTGGCCAAAAGCCATCGAGGTGGCCGAACGGCTGGTAAAGCTGGGCAAAGAAAAGCAGCGTATGGAAATTGCGCATTTCTACTGCGAGCTGGCGCTCCAGGCGATGGGCAGCGACGATCTGGATCGCGCTATGGGCCTGCTGAAAAAAGGCGAATCTGCCGACAGGCAGAGCGCCCGCGTCTCGATCATGATGGGGCGTATCCACATGGCGAAAGGCGACTATGCAAAAGCGGTTGGGTTTTTACAGCGCGTGATAGAACAGGATAAAGAGCTGGTCAGTGAAACGCTGGCGATGCTGGAAACCTGCTATCAACAGCTGCAACAGCCCAACGCCTGGGCCGAGTATCTGAAGCGCTGCGTTGAGGAAAATACCGGCGCGGCGGCCGAGCTTTACCTCTCTGACGTCATTGAAAAAGACGAGGGCGGCGAAGTGGCGCAGATCTATATTAATCGCCAGCTGCAGCGCCATCCTACCATGCGCGTTTTCCATCGTCTGATGGATTACCACCTGCATGAAGCGGAAGACGGTAGGGCAAAAGAGAGCCTGATGGTGCTGCGGGATATGGTCGGCGAACAGATCCGCACCAAGCCGCGCTACCGCTGCCACAAGTGCGGCTTTACCGCCCATGCGCTTTACTGGCACTGTCCTTCCTGTCGCGCCTGGTCCTCGGTTAAACCTATCCGCGGCCTGGACGGGCAATAAACCGGCCAGCGGCTCCTGTTGTGGAGCGCTGGCTTTTTAAACAGGTGAAAAATAGTTACAACATACTAATGAGTAAACTTCATATCAGGGTTTCAGCAGCAATGAGAGCCGCATGGTCTGGCAGGCGAAAAGGGAAAACTTGCCGCTAAACTGTGAATTTAACGACGTCGCAGGTAGAATGCTTGCCGTTTATCTCCTGCACCCTGCGGTGCGCTATTTCAGAGGGTTTCAACATGCAATCATCTCACGGCTCCCGGATCCTGGTGGCGCTGGACTACGCTAATCACGCCAGCGCCATGGCCTTTGTTGACCGTATCGATCCGCGCAGCTGCCGCCTGAAAGTCGGCAAAGAGATGTTTACGCTGTTTGGCCCCCAGCTGGTGCGGGATTTACAGCAGCGCGGCTTTGAGGTGTTTCTGGACCTGAAATTCCATGACATCCCCAATACCACCGCACATGCCGTTGCGGCGGCGGCCGATCTGGGCGTCTGGATGGTTAACGTCCACGCCAGCGGTGGCGCGCGGATGATGACGGCCGCTCGTGAGGCGCTAAAGCCCTTTGGTAAAGACGCGCCGTTGCTGATCGCCGTGACCGTACTGACCAGTATGGAAGCGGAGGATCTGCGCGGGATTGGCATTGAGCTTTCGCCAGCGGAGCATGCTGAAAGGCTGGCGCGGCTCACGCAGCAGTGCGGCCTGGACGGTGTGGTATGCTCAGCGCAGGAAGCGGCGCGCTTCAAACAGACGCTGGGCAGCGATTTTAAATTGGTCACGCCGGGCATTCGTCCTGCGGGCAGCGAGGCGGGCGATCAGCGGCGCATTATGACTCCGCAGCAGGCGCTACAGGCCGGGGTGGATTATATGGTGATTGGTCGTCCCGTCACCCAGGCCGCTGACCCGGCAGCCGCGTTGAAGAACATCATCGCATCACTTCAGGAGGCATAATGGCCGATAACAACAGCCGTCTGGTCTATTCCACCGAAACCGGACGCATCGATGAACCCAAAGCGGCGGTACAGCGGCCAAAAGGCGACGGCATCGTGCGCATACAGCGGCAAACCAGCGGCCGTAAAGGCAAGGGCGTATGCCTGGTCACGGGCGTCGATCTGCCGGATGCCGGGCTGGAAAAGCTGGCGGCCGAGCTGAAGAAAAAATGCGGCTGCGGCGGATCGGTTAAAGAGGGCGTGATTGAAATTCAGGGCGACAAGCGCGATCTGCTGAAAACGCTGCTGGAAGCTAAAGGACTGAAAGTGAAGCTGGCGGGCGGCTGAAGCAAAAAGGCCGCGTTTTGTCGCGGCCTTGTGCTTTCTTTGCTTAACGGTCAGCCGTTAACGGCTGATCTGATGACCGATGATCCCGCCCACAGCGGCACCGCCGACGGTGCCCAGACCGCTGCCGTTAGAAAGAATAGACCCGCCGATAGCACCCGCGCCCGCGCCGATAGCGGTATTGCGATCGCGTTTCGACCAGTTTGAGCATCCGCTTAAGGAAAGCACCAGAGTGGCGGCCAGCAGGCCAGCGGTAATACGTTTAATTGTTACTGACATAGTCACTTCTCCATCATTGCTGCTGCAGGAATAACGCTATAAGTATAGAGGTTTACCTTGCCTTTTGGCCCGGATACGCCCGTTTCTTAGCGATTTATCTCACGTAAATAAAACATTGCCATCATATATCACGTCGTTCTTACCGTACTCGTGAAGCAACACTTACACATTTGTTAAGTTTCAGACTTATTTCTGTAAAGGTATTGCTGGCACGTATTCTAAGCATAGACGATCGTCTTCACAGGTAAAAAATCTTAATTTCCCACGCTTTTTACCGTCACCCAGCTAATTTCTGCCACGCATCCAGCGATTGCCTCCATACCCTGATGGCTGGCCAGCGGGGACAATGTAGAAAAAAGTGGGAGAAACCAAATGCTGGAAGAACTGAAACAACAGGTGTTGGAAGCCAATCTGGCGCTGCCTCGCCACGGTCTGGTGGTGTTCACCTGGGGTAACGTAAGCGCGGTCGATCGTGAGCAGGGCCTGATAGTGATTAAACCTTCCGGGGTCAGCTATGAGGCGATGAAACGCGAAGATATGGTCGTGGTCGATCTGCACAGCGGCGAGGTGCGGGAAGGCAATATGCGGCCTTCTTCCGATACCGACACGCACCGCGCGCTCTATCTGGCCTGGCCTGAGGTAGGCAGCATTGTCCATACGCATTCCCGCCATGCCACCATTTGGGCGCAGGCGGGCAGAGAGATCCCCGCCTGGGGCACTACCCACGCCGATGATTTTTACGGCGCCATTCCCTGTAGTCGCCAAATGACGCCGGAAGAAATCGGCTCCCGCTATGAGTGGGAAACGGGGCAGGTGATTATCGAAACTTTCCGTGAAAAAGATCTGGATCCGCTGGCTGTGCCGGCCGTTCTGGTCAATTCCCACGGCCCGTTTTGCTGGGGAAAAACGCCGGAAAAAGCCGTGCATTCGGCGGTCGTGCTGGAAGAAGTCGCCTATATGGGCATTTACAGCCAGCTGTTAACGCCGTCGCTGCCCGCCATTCAGCAGCCGCTGCTGGACTGCCATTATTTACGCAAGCACGGCAGCAATGCCTGGTATGGTCAGATAAAATAATTTAATCAGAAATCATAACGTTATTTCCTTCCACCGGTCTTTGCGGTAAAAACCGTCAGTTATTAGCACCTCGCTGGCTTTCAGGCCGGCGGGGTGAAAATAATTTACCTTTAAAATCAAACGAAAGTACAGCCGTCTCGCACTCTGCATTACGCTTGGAGCGCGCTTAAGCGCACCCATAAACAGAGGATGAGAATATGACCGTAATTAATCAGACCACCTGCCGGCTGTTTAGCGAAGCTGGACAAACCACTCAGCTTTCCGCCTACTACGAAGAAGGACGACGCACGTTATGGATGATGCTACGCGCGCAGCCGCGCCCCAGCTTTAACCATGAGCTTATCGAAGAGATAATGAACCTTAGCTATGCCGCGCAGCGTTCCGGCTTGCCCATCGACTTTTGGGTAACCGGCTCGCTGGTGCCGACGATGTTTAATGCGGGCGGCGACCTCGGATTTTTTGTGGAATGCATTAAAAACGGGCGTCGTGAAGCGCTGCGGGCCTACGCGCGCGCCTGCGTGGACTGCATTCATGCGGCGGCGCGCGGGTTTGATACCGGCGCGGTGACCATCGCCATGATCGAGGGCAGCGCGCTGGGCGGCGGCTTTGAGGCCGCGCTGGCGCACCACTTTATCCTGGCGCAGGACACGGCGCGCATGGGCTTCCCGGAAATTGCGTTCAACCTGTTTCCGGGCATGGGCGGCTATTCGCTGGTGGCCCGGCGTTCGGGCATGAAGCTGGCGGAAGAGCTGATCTGCGAAGGAGAGTCGCATTCGGCGGAATGGTTCGAAACGCGAGGGTTGGTCGATCGGCTGTTCCAGCCGGGCGAGGGCTACCAGACTACCCGCACCTTTATCGACACGATGAAACCGAAACTCAACGGCGTCAGAGCGATGTTAAAGGCGCGTCAGCGAGTATTGCAGCTGACGCGGGCAGAGCTGATGGATATCACCGAAGATTGGGTGGAATTCGCCTTTTCTATCGAACCCAAGGATATAGCCTATATGGAAAGGCTGGTACAGCTGCAGAACCGCCACAGCGCGCAGGTTATGCGTAAAGCGGGTTAAGCACCGGCGTAACGTTTTGCCAGCCATTGCTCCAGCGCGTCTGCGGGCATAGGCCTGGCATATAAAAATCCCTGGCGAGCGTCCACACCGCTCGCCATTATAAATGTCTCTTCCTCTGTCGTTTCGATACCTTCCGCGATAACCTGCAAATTCAACGCCTTCGCGACCGCGACAATCGCCCGCACCAGCGATTGTGAAACCGGCTGACTGTTAACGCCGCGAATAAAGCTTTGATCCAGCTTGATGGCGTTAATCGGCACGCGCGCCAGCTGCGAAAGGGAGGAGTAACCGGTGCCGAAATCGTCCAGATGCACTTCCGCTCCCAGCGCCTGGAACTGATTCATCAGCGTCAACGCCTGCTGCTCGTTTTCAATCAGGCAGCTTTCGGTCAGCTCAATATCCAGCGGGCAGCTCGCCAGGTTCGCTTTGCCCAGCGCGCGCTTCAGATCGATATAGATGCTTTCATCAAGCAGCTGGCGCGGCGAGACGTTAACGGCCACGCGCAGGTTGATGCCTTTTTTGCGCCAGGCCAGGATCTGTTCAAGCGCGGTCAGCATGACCCAGCGGCCCAGCGGCACGATCAGCCCCGACTCTTCGGCATAGGAGATAAAGTCCGCCGGTGAAACCAGCCCGCGTTCCGGCGACACCCAGCGTACCAGCGCCTCTACGCTATGCACTTCACCGGCCCGATCCAGCTTGGGCTGATAGTGGATAATCAGCTGATCCTGCTCCAGCGCCTTGCGAAGATTGGTATCCAGCCAGAGATATTCAAATACCCGCTGATTCATTTCAGCCGCAAAAATGCAGTACTTGCCGCGCCCGTTCTCTTTTGCCGTATACATGGCCGTATCCGCATTGCGGATCAGGCTCTCGCGATCTTCGCCATGCTGCGGACTCAGCGCGATGCCGATAGAGCAGCCGGAATAGACTTCAATCAGCCCGATGCGGAAGGGCTGTCTGAGCCTGTCGAGAATGCGCGTAGCCATCGCTTCCAGCTCTTGCTGCGTCGCGCCGACCGCCAGCACCAGGAATTCGTCGCCGCCCAGGCGCGCCAGCGTCTGGTTCTTTGCCAGGCAGCTTAAGATAGCCAGCGACACCGCTTTTAACAGCTGGTCGCCGAACATATGGCCATAGGCGTCGTTAACCTTCTTGAAATTATCCAGGTCGAGATAGACGATACCGATCTGCTGCTGCACCTCTTCCGCCAGCGCTTCTGCGATAGCGTTATTGATCGCATTACGATTGGGCAGGCCGGTAATGCCGTCGGTGTTCGCCAGTACCCGCAGACGCTCCTGCGCCCGTCGCTCTTCGGTAATATCGGTGCCGGAGCAGATCAGGAAGATTTCATTTTTCCCGCTGCCGCTGTGGACAAACTTGTTTCGGAAAAGAAACAAACGCTGTCCCTGACGGGTTTTCACCCATCTTTCCACTTCGTAAGAGTTGCCGTCGCGGAAAAAACCGCTGATGTTGCGACGTGACGAAGCCGCCTCCTGGCGGGTCATAAATAGCTGGAAGACGTTGCGGCCGATAACTTCCTGTTCTTTCAGCCCGGTATACTCCTCGCTTTTGCGGTTAAAGCGCTGAATATTGCCGCGCTGGTCCAGGATGACGATTACCGAGTTGGCTTCTGACACCACCTGTTCGGCGAACGAAAGGCCCAGCGCCAGATCGCGCGCCACGCTTGCGGTATCGCCCCAGGCGGAGGCGCTGCCCGCCCATTCGGTCTGGTTAACGCGGCGGCCAACCAGATGCATGGAAAGCGGCTCGCCATACAGCGACACCGTCAGGTTCACGCTGGAGGTGATCACGGTCATCGCGCGCAGCAGGCTCGCCTGCGTAGGCGTTAAGGGGATAACGACGTGCGTATCGGCCGATTCATCCTCTGCAAATAAAAGCGCATCGCTGTCGGACTTTAAACGCCAATGAGGGCTGTTAGTACCAAACCAGGTATAAAGTAGTGATTGCCCTTGCTCATCGGTCATCAGATTTCTCCCTGGAGGATGCAATACAGGCTGTATCTTCTTATTTTAGCAACAGTATTCGGCAAACAGGATAATCACAAGCGCAATGTTTAAGATATTTTTTATGTCGGAAATTAACTATGGCGAAAAAAGCCCCGACCGCGCGATCGGGGCGGAGATCAGCAGGGACATTTTCCGACTTTTCCTGCCACGGAAGGAAAGCGGGCTTCCAGGCAGTAGCGGTGAAACTCTTTCTCCGTCATGGCCTTATTAGCGGGATGATGCTGCTGCATATGTCGCAGGTAGGTTTGATAGTCCTGAACGCCAACCATCAGGCGAAAACACTGCGCCAGCCGCGACATTAACAAACGTAACGTTAGTGATTCTTTTAATACCGTTGTGGCTAAAGGTCGACAGCGGATCACCTGAAGCCGGTTTCTTGCAGGTCGGGAAAAAATCGCTCTAGCCATGACGCGCCTCGCTTCGCAGGGAAATATCGGCTTCGTGCACAGTCGGACTTTGACTGTTTAATGCGCGACGAATGACGAAAAAAGCCGCGATAAGCATGGTAACGGCAACCAGCATAAAAAAGGCGCAGAGCGCGGCGTTGATCTGATTGCTGAACACGATAGTCTGCATATCCGCTACAGTTTTGGCTGGCGCGATAATCATGCCGTCCTCAATGCCTTTAGAAAACTTTCTGGCCTGAGCAAGAAAGCCAATGGCCGGTTTTTCGTGGAAAATCTTCTGCCAGCCTGCATACATTGAGGTGATAAAAAGCCACGCCGTCGGCAGGATGGTCACCCAGGCGTAACGCTGTTTTTTCATCTTAAACAGGACAACGGTGCCGAGGATCAGCGCCATTGAGGCCAGCATCTGATTACCGATGCCGAACAGCGGCCACAGCGTGTTGATGCCGCCAAGCGGATCGACCACGCCCTGATAGACAAAGAATCCCCAGCCCGCTACCGCCACGGTGGTGCCCGCCATATTGCCCAGCCAGGAACGGTTGTTCGCCAGCGACGGCACCACGGTGCCCACCAGATCCTGCACCATAAACCGGCAGGCGCGGGTGCCCGCATCCACGGCGGTCAGAATAAACAGCGCCTCAAACAGAATGGCAAAGTGATACCAGAACGCCATCATGGCGCGGCTGTTAAACACTTCGGTAATGATATGCGCCATGCCTACGGCAAAAGTAGGCGCGCCGCCGGCACGAGAAAGGATAGTGCCTTCGCCAACATCTCTGGCGATGCCGCTCAGCATTTCCGGCGTCACCACAAAGCCCCAGCCGTTAATAGCCTGCGAGGCGGATTCTACCGTAGTGCCGATTAGTGCGGCAGGCGAGTTCATGGCGAAATAGACGCCAGGCTCAATGACCGAAGCGCAGATCAGCGCCATAATCGCGACAAACGATTCCATCAGCATCGCGCCGTAGCCAATCATGCGGATATGGCTCTCACGTTCAATCAGCTTGGGCGTGGTGCCGCTGGAGACCAGCGCGTGAAAGCCGGAGATAGCGCCGCAGGCGATAGTGATAAACAGGAAAGGAAACAGGCTGCCGGCGAACACCGGGCCGCTGCCGTCAATAAAACGCGTCACGGCGGGCATTTTCATCTCCGGCATGGCAAACAAAATGCCGATAGCCAGACCAACAATCACGCCGATTTTCAGGAAGGTGGAAAGGTAATCGCGCGGCGCCAGCAGCAGCCACACCGGCAGCACGGAAGCGACAAAACCGTAAATAACTAACACCCAGGTCAGCGTAGTGCCTTTGAGGGTAAAAAACGGCCCCCAAAACTCGTGTTGCGCGATGTTGCCGCCGTAGATAATTGCCGCCATCATCAGCACAAAACCAATCAGCGATACTTCTGCGATTTTTCCCGGACGCAGAAAGCGCATATAAATCCCCATAAACAGGGCAATAGGGATGGTGGCCGCGATAGTAAACAATCCCCAGGGGCTGTTGGCCAGCGCTTTGACCACCACCAGCGCCAGCGCGGAAAGAATAATGATCATTACGCCCAGCGCGCCCAGCATGGTTACAACGCCTGCGAACGCGCCCAGCTCCTGTTTCGCCATTTCGCCCAGCGAGCGGCCGTCGCGGCGGGTGGAGATAAACAGGATCAGGAAATCCTGTACCGCACCCGCAAGCATTACGCCGATCAGGATCCACAGCGTGCCGGGCAAAAAGCCCATTTGCGCCGCCAGAATCGGGCCGACCAGCGGGCCGGCGCCGGCGATAGCGGCAAAATGGTGGCCGAACAGTACCCATTTATTGGTGGGCACGTAGTCCAGCCCGTCGTTGAGCCTTTCGGCGGGAGTGAGCCGACGGTCGTCCAGTTCGAACACGTTTTTGGCGATAAAGCGGCTGTAGAACCGCCATGCGATGCTGTAGCAGGCCACGGCGGCCACCACCAGCCAGAGCGCGTTAACCTGTTCACCGCGGCTGAGCGCCAGCATGGCGAAGGCGATCGCGCCGACTATCGCCACGCCGGCCCAGACAATGGCCGATTTTACCTTGATCATCACAATACTCCTTGTTATCTCCCAGCGAGATAACGCTAAAGTAATGTTGATATTTTGTTAGTGAAAGCAGGGGGAATAAGAAGTGTGAGGCAAGAGGTTTTTTTCTCCGCGCGACCTCAGAGAGCAAGGGCGACAGAAGCAGGCGGGACAGGGCGTCCCGCCTGACAGAGCATCAGGCTGCCGGACGAGCCACGATGCTACGGGTTTCCATCCGCACTTCTGCGATGGTCACTTCGATCAGATCGGTCACGCGATAAACCACTTCGCCTTTGATCTGCACCGTGCCGCTTTCCTGGCTGCATACCATCTCATCACGTACCGCGTGAATAAACGGCGCAGGGATAAAGGCAACGGCGCCGTTAGCGGTCAGGCGCACGCGCATGCCGCCGCGAGACACATCGATAATCTCCGCCGCAAAGCGCTCGTCGGTGCCCGCCGCTTTCTGCAGGAAACGGGAATAGAGCCAGTCGCCCACGTCACGCTCTGCCATACGGTTCAGGCGGCGGCGCTCGCTCATCTTCACGGTAATCTCATCCTGCGGACGGGAAGCCGCTTCGCCTTTGATCATCGCTTTCAGCAGGCGATGGTTGATCATATCGCCGTACTTACGAATAGGCGACGTCCAGGTCGCATAGGCTTCCAGTCCCAGCCCGAAGTGCGGACCAGGCTCGATGCCGATTTCGGCGAACGACTGGAAACGACGGATGCGGCTGTCCAGGAACTGGGTCGGCTGCGCGTCCAGTTCGCGACGCAGCACGCGGAAACCTTCCAGCGTGGCGATAGCCTGCGGATCGACCTTCACGCCGTGGTTTTCCAGCACGCTGGCGGCCTGCTCGGCGTTCACCAGGTCAAAACCGAGGTGAATGTTGTAGATCCCGAAGCCCAGCTTCTCGCGCAGCACGGTGGCAGCGCAGATGTTGGCGGTGATCATCGCTTCTTCCACGATGCGGTTAGCGATGCGGCGATGTTCAGCAACGATATCCAGCACTTCGCCTTTTTCGCCCAGCAGGAAGCGGAAGTCAGGGCGATCTTTAAACACCAGCGCGTGGGTTTTACGCCACTCGCCGCGCGCCAGGCACAGCTTGTGCAGCAGACGGATCTGGGTAGCGATCGCGTCGTTTTCCGGCTGCCAGTCGCCGCTGTTTTCCAGCCAGTCGGAAACCTGGTCGTAAACCAGCTTGGCTTTGGATTCAATCCAGGCCGCGAAGAAGTGGATATCTTCGCCCAGCGTGCCGTCGGCCGCTACCGTTACGCGGCAGGCAAGCACCGGACGGCGCTCGTTGGGACGCAGCGAGCAGACGTCATCGGAAAGCTGGCGCGGCAGCATCGGAATGTTAAAGCCCGGCAGGTAGTTGGTGAACGCGCGCTCGGCGGCAATAGCATCCAGCTCGCTGTTCGCCGCCACGTAAGCGGTCGGATCGGCGATAGCGATAGTCAGGCGCAGCTGGCCTTCCGGTAATGCTTCTACGTACAGCGCATCGTCCATATCTTCCGTGCTGGCGCTGTCGATGGTAACAAAATCCAGCGCGGTCAGATCTTCGCGCTCAAGCTGCTCGTCAAGCATCTCGCCAGCCACGGCTTCCGGCGCTTCGCGCTCCAGATTGTGGCGGGAAAGCGTTACCCACCACGGCGCCAGATGGTCGTCAGCGGTGGTGATAAAAGCGGTCAGCTCGGCGTAGAAAGTGCGATCGCCTTTCAGCGGATGGCGCTTCATCTCGGCCACGGCCCAGTCGCCAGCCTGGAATTCATGATTCAGGTTGCGGTCGGGACGGCACTGAATAGCGTCTTTGAGCAGTGGATGATCGGGCACGATAGAAAGGCGATCGTCTTTCTTCTGCACGCGGCCGACAAAACGCGTCAGGAAAGGCTCAACAAGTTTTTCCGGATCGGCGACTTCACGATCCTTATCGGTTTGCAGCACGGCAACAATGCGGTCACCGTGCATCACTTTTTTCATGAACGGCGGCGGAATGAAATAGCTTTTCTGGGCATCAACTTCCAGAAAGCCGAAGCCTTTTTCGGTGCCTTTTACCACCCCTTCAACACGCGGCGTCTGGGAGTGGAGTTTCTCTTTGAGCTGCGCGAGCAGCGGGTTATCCTGGAACATAATCTCAACGTTTTCGTGGCCTAAGAGCGGCAGACAGTTTTACGCGATTAACCGCCCCGCGGCAAGTAAAAAGCCCGGAAAATCGCGGGCTTTGCGAGGCTGTGCGCTGAATTGCCGCGCTTTTTTTGGCACGGCTGGCGGCGGCAAAAGGGCGGAAGAATTTTCCAGCCGCGAATGCCTGTCGCCAGCCGTAAGAAATAAAAAAGCCGGGAAAATCCCGGCCTGGTGTTAGCGCATTGTGACTCAGGCGATACGCAAGCCTGGCTTCACTTCGGACAGGGTGATTTTCACCGGCACCGATTTAGACGTTGGCGTGCCGCTGCCGTCGCCAAAGCTGGAAAGCGGCACCAGCGGGTTGGTTTCCGGATAGTAGGCCGCCAGGTTGCCTTTTGGAATGTTGTAAGGCACCAGCTTGAACTCGCTGACTTTACGGGTGATCCCGTCGTTCCACAGCGTTTCGATATCCACCTTGTCGCCCGCCGCAAAGCCCAGACGCGCCATATCTTCCGGATGGATAAACAGCACTTCGCGCTGGCCATACACGCCACGGTAGCGGTCATCAAGGCCGTAAATCGTGGTGTTGTACTGGTCGTGCGAGCGCAGCGTTTGCAGCGTAAACGGCACTTCCACATCCAGCTGCGGGAACAGCGAGTCCGGCAGGCTGGCGGCGCTGAACTGCGCTTTATTGTTCAGCGTATTGAAACGGAACTCTGCCGCGGCGTTGCCCAGATAGAAACCGCCCTTGATATCGCACTTAGCGTTGAAATCCGTAAAGCCCGGAATGGTAGCGGCGATATGGTCGCGGATCAGATTGTAATCCGCTGCCAGGCCCAGCCAGTCCACTTTTTCCGAACCCAGCACGGCGTGCGCGATACCGGCAACGATCGCCGTTTCGGAACGCTGCGTCTCGGCGATAGGCTTGCCCACGCCTTCAGAGGCGTGAACCATGCTGAAGGAGTCTTCCACGGTGATAAACTGCGGGCCGGTCGCCTGGATATCCTGCTCGGTACGCCCCAGCGTCGGCAGGATCAGCGCGTCAACGGCACCAGGACACAGGTGGCTGCGGTTCAGCTTGGTGCTGATCTGCACGGTCAGGCCGCAGCGACGCAGCGCCTCTTCGGTGCGCGGGCTGTCCGGCGCGGCGGCGGCCAGGTTGCCGCCCAGCGCGATCAGCACTTTGATCTCGTCACGCAGCATCGCTTCCAGCGCTTCAACCGTGTTGTGACCGATTTCGCGCGGTGGCTCAAAGCCAAAGTGTTTGCCCAGGCTGTCGAGGAAGGCCTGAGAAGGCTTCTCGTCAATGCCCATGGTGCGGTTGCCCTGCACGTTGCTGTGGCCGCGAACCGGGCAAAGGCCTGCGCCTTTTTTGCCCAGCTGGCCAAACAGCAGCTGCAGGTTAACGATCTCGCGCACCGTATCCACAGAATGCTTGTGCTGCGTGATGCCCATCGCCCAGGTACAGATCACGCGCTCGGCGCTCTGGTAGATAGCGGCCGCTTCACGGATCTGCTGTTCGGTCAGGCCGGACTGCTGAACGATATGCGACCATTCCGTCGCCTCGACGGCAGCCAGGTAAGCTTCCATGCCTTCGGTTTTGGCATTGATAAAGACTTCATCAAACAGGCCAGGTTCGCCAGCAGCCAGACGGGCATAATGCGTTTCCGCCAGCGCTTTCACCATGCCGCGCACCGCTGCCATATCACCGCCGAGGTTCGGCTGATAATAGGTAGAGCTGATGGTGCCCGCTTTACTGGTTACCACTTCCAGCGGCTTCTGCGGATCCGCAAAGCGCTCCAGGCCACGTTCGCGCAGCGTGTTGAAGGTCACGATTTTTGCACCGTGATCGGCGGCGTGACGCAGGCTGTGCAGCATACGCGGGTGGTTGGTGCCGGGGTTCTGGCCGAAAACAAAAATAGCGTCCGCGTGATCGAAATCATCCAGGCGAATAGTGCCTTTGCCCACGCCGATGCTGCGCTTCAGGCCGGTGCCGCTGGCCTCGTGGCACATATTTGAGCAGTCCGGGAAGTTATTGCTGCCGTTCATACGGCCAAACAGCTGATAAAGCCAGGAGGCTTCGTTGCTGGCGCGGCCAGAGGTGTAAAGCTCCATCTGGTCAGGATTGTCCATCGCCTTGATATGGCGGGCGATCAGGGCAAACGCGTCGTCCCAGCTGATGGGCTCGTAATGGTCGGTTTCACGATTGTAGCGTAGCGGCTCGGTCAGGCGACCCTGATATTCCAGGAAGTAGTCGCTCTGCTTATAGAGGGCGGAAACGCTGTGTTGAGCAAAGAAGCTGGCGTCGATAAAGCGGCGCGTCGCTTCCCAGGTCACGGCCTTGGCGCCGTTTTCACAAAAGCTGAAGGTGCTTTTGTTATCGTCGCCCCAGGCGCAGCCGGGACAGTCAAAGCCTTTGGCTTTGTTCATGCGCATCAGGTTGCGCATATTTTTCAGAACTTGTTTGCTGTCAAAAACGAAACGGGTTGTCGCTTCCAGTGATCCCCAGCCGCCCGCCGCCGCCTGGTAGGGTTTTATTGCAGTTTTAAATTTCATAGTGCTTCGCAGGTGGTTACAATGTTTTTGTCTTGTTAAGAAGTTATTACTTCTTTTATCGGCACAGTCTGTGACTTCTTAACAAAATTGTCTAATTGATTGCTTTAATCATGCGATAGGTGGGGTTTATCGCTAAAGCGTGAGACATATCAAAGAATCATACGGAAGCATATGCATTTCTCCGCGTCCCGTCTTGCGCTGGATCATACTCAGGCTTTCAGCCGGAAAGACGAGGGGCCTGTGAAAGAATTTGCCAGTAAAATTCATGCTTTCGGCAAAGCGCTGATGATGCCGATCTCCGTTATCGCCGCCGCCGGTATCTTTCTGGGCGTGGCGGCCGCGCTGCAAAACCCGGCGATAACCGGCGATGCGTTTGCCAGCCTGCACGTTCCACAGCTGATTATTGGCTTTATCCGCAAGGTGGCGGGCGCGCTGTTTGCCAATCTGCCGCTCTTTTTTGCCGTTGCCAGCGCGATTGGCCTGGCGAAAGCGGAAAAGCCGACCGCCGCCTTTGCTGCCGTTATCGGCTTTATCGCCATGCATGTCGGCGTCAGCGCCACGCTTGCGGCGCAGGGATTGACGGCGGCTACGACCACGCCGGAAGCGCTGCAGGCGAAAGGCATGGAGCAAACGGCCGCCATGATGACCTCGGCGGAATATATCCCGATGCTGGGTATCTTTACCTATAACATGAGCGTGCTGGGCGGCGTCATCGCCGGTTTGCTGACCGCGACCATTCATAACCGCTTCTATACCACGCAGCTGCCTACCGCTATCAGCTTCTTCGGCGGGCGACGTTTTGTGCCGATCGTGACCGTGCTGGTGCTGCCGCTGGTGGGCGTGCTGCTGGCGGCGATCTGGCCCACTATCGGCGCCGGTATCGCCTGGGTTGGCGAGCTAATCGGCAAAAGCGGGCAGTATGGGGCTTTCTTATATGGCACCAGCGAACGCCTGCTTATCCCTACCGGCCTGCATCATATCCTTAACGAAACGGTGCGCTTCACGCCTATTGGTGGCGTCGCTACCGTGGATAATCAGACCATCGTGGGCGCGCTGAATATCTTTAATACCGCGCTGACCCATCCCGGCTCCGTACCGGATGACATTATCAGAAACGCCACGCAGTTCCTGGCGCAGGGAAAAATCCCGGTGATGATGTTTGGCCTGCCGGCGGCCGCGCTGGCGATCTATCACTGTGCGAGGCCGGAGCACAAGCAGCGGGTCAAAGCGCTGATGCTGGCGGGCGCGCTCACTTCGTTTACGACCGGCATCACCGAGCCGCTGGAATTCTGCTTTATCTTTGTTTCGCCCATTCTTTATCTGCTGCACGCGCTCCTTAGCGGCCTGTCTTTTATGCTGATGTCGATGCTGCACCTGATGATCGGCAATATTCAGGGCGGCGCTATCGATCTCGTGGTGTTTGGTATTCTTGGCGGCAGCAAAACTCAATGGTGGTGGACGCTGGTGCTTGGCGCCATCTACGTGCCGGTTTACTACTACGGTTTTCGCTTTGTTATCCTGCGTATGCGGGTAGAAACGCCGGGCAGGGAAGCGGAAGAGACGGAGCCGGAAAGCAAAACGGTCGCGGCCGATCAGCGTATTCGGGTGATCATTAGCGGACTGGGCGGCGAAGGCAATATAGAGGACGTCGATTGCTGCTTTACCCGACTGCGGGTGCGGGTAAAAGAGATGAAAGAGGTCGTCGATCAAACGCTGATGACCACGGGCGCCAACGGCATCAACCGCGTCAGCGACCACGATATCCAGGTCATTTACGGGCCGCAGGTTGAAAAAATCGCCAGCGAGGTGAAAGCTGCCCTGGGCGTGGCCTGACTGCTGCCGTCCCTGGCAGGCCGCATTTACAGAACGTTCGCCGTGTCAGGCTTTCCGGGCGAGGGCGGCGGCGACCAGGCCATCCAGCCATGCCTGATGGCCGTTAATCATCGGGTTTGGCGTGGTTTTCGCCAGTGCTTTAGCCGGATGGCCGTTCTGGGTTTCCTGGGTCAGGATACGTACGCGTCCGCCGGCCAAATCTTCCAGCAGCCAGGCATGATGCACATCCAGCCGCGTTTCGCCTTCGCCGGACCAGCCATGCCACGCCACGCGCGCCGGTTCGCCGGTGGATGGCGCTACGCATTCAGTTACCTGCGCCTCGACAGGAAAACCAAAAGTCGTGAAGTAGAAACGCACCTCCTGCGCCAGCTGCGGACCTTTACCGTGACAGAAACGAATATCAGCAACATTTTCATAATAGGTTGGCCACAGCGCTGGGGTATTCAACAGCGGCCAGACTTCCGCCGTGGACAGACCTGCCACAATAACCTCGTTCGAGGCGAAGTTATCACAAAAACCCGGAATATAGCCTTCAGGCCAGATAATAGCGTTCATTAGTCACCCATAAAAACAGAGCACAGCGCCAGTCGCTGTTGGTAAAGCGAGTATGCGGAGAGTGCTGATATAAGGCTAATCAGGGTTTGTTATTACTGATATCATGAAGAATGATATCTAAAGGGGAAGCGAAGCGAGATGAAAACGGATATCCGCACAATGGATTTGAATCTGTTGAAAACCCTGGATGCATTGTTGGATGAACGCAGCGTTACGCGTGCGGCAGCCAGGCTGTCGCTTACTCAGCCAGCCGTCAGCGGAATGCTGACGCGGCTGCGCGACTGTTTTGACGATCCGCTGTTCAGCCGAACGCAAAGAGGGATAGTGCCCACGCCACGCGCGCTGGAGCTGGCTGCGCCGGTGAAAAGGATCCTCAGCGAAACGGAAGCGTTATTACAAAGAAAAGTGTTTAACCCGGCCAGCGCAGAGATGACGATCACCGTCGCCGCCACGGATTATGCTTTAAAAGCGGTTATCGTGCCGTTTGTGACCGCGCTGCGTCGACAGGCACCGGGCATTCGCGTGGCTGTGGTGCCGGTTGAGGCCGGCCAGCTCGCAGATCAGCTGGCGCGGGGCGAAATCGATTTCGCCCTGGTCACGCCTGAAACCACGCCGCAGGAGCTGCACACCCGCCACCTTTTTGATGAACGCTATGTCTGCATGATGCGCAAAGATCATCCTGATGCCGGCCCCCGGCCGCTGACGTTGGACCGTTTCTGCCAGCTGGACCAGGTTCTGGTTTCTTTTACCGGGGACAGATTTTCCGGCGTGACCGATCGCGCTTTAGCGGCGTTGGGACGAGAAAGAAGGGTGGTCATGGCGATCAACAGCTTTCTGATGCTGCCGGAAATTTTGCAGCTCAGCGATCTGATTGCGGTAACGCCTTATCGACTGACCGTGGGCGTCGAGAAAATGGCGATACAGGCGCCGCCGCTGGTCATTCCCGGCTTTACCAAAACCCTGGCGTGGCACGACCGTACGCATCGTGACGCCGGGCACCGCTGGCTGCGAGCCTTGTTTACCGCTCTGTTCAGCGACGAGCCGTAATCAGACAGGGACAGACGGCCCTTCTGCCGTCTTGCTATTGCAATGGGTATATTTCATGACAGAGATAAAGGCTTAAGCCTGCTGTGGTTTATTAACTGTTATTTTAAAACATTATTAATAATCCTGAAAAATTATGTCATATTTTTCGCGTCTATATATTTTACTGATTTGGCTGGCTTTTTCAGGGTGCGTATGAGAAAGCCTGTTGAATATAAAATGAAACAGGCGATCCGCCATTAAATAAAGGTTTTTTCTTGCAGGCTGATGAGAGGTTGCTATAGTTATTCATGCACGACGTTCACCGGCGTTCGGTAAAAACAGCAGTAGCCGAGCTATATTATCCGGTGAGAAATTGAATACACGAAGAGGAAGCTATTATGACTCAGCATCGTGGAAATTCCGGCAACTTCGCCGAGGATCGTGAAAAAGCATCAGAAGCAGGTAAGAAAGGCGGCCAGAGCAGCAGCGGTTCTTTCAAAAACGACCGTGATAAGGCCTCCGAAGCCGGTAAAAAAGGTGGGCAGAACAGCCACCGCAGCTAAGTAGTATGGGATGACCACAGGTAGTATCGGGCCGTTTAAATTGGCTCAACTATTAGCCGATTGATTAAGTTGGCCGAAGAAAGTAATTTAAGGTTGTCCCGTAACCGGCTAAAACCCGCATCCCTCTGTTTCAGGGGTGGCGGGTTTTTTTATGCATTATTATTAATTTCTACAACTTATTCAGAAGTGGGAGCTTCATTTTCGCTTTTGCCGATAATTTTATATCTGCATGGTTCCAGATTTGCCGCTTCGTTTATATCCTTCTTTTGGAACAGGTGGAGAAAATTCAGATCGCGAGAAAGGGCGTGCGCCGTATAAGACGGCTTTTTTACGCTTGCCGCCTGTCTGTGAATATGCGAAAAACGGACTTCATTTTTTCAGGAGAAAAGCATGTCTGCCCAAACCCTTGCCATTGGCCTTTTGCTTTACCCCGATTTAACCCAGCTAGATCTTACCGGCCCTTTTGAAGTTTTTACCCGGGCACCTGGCGCGCAGGTGCATCTCATCTGGAAAACGCGGGAACCGGTAGTGTCCGATCGCGGCATGGCGATCCTGCCTTCCACAACCTTTGAGGCTTGCCCAAAACTGGATGTCCTTTGCGTGCCCGGCGGCCCAGGGCAGATCGCGCTGATGGAAGACAACGATACGTTGGCATTTATCCGCCGCAAAAGCGCAGAGGTTAATTTGCTTACCTCCGTTTGTACCGGCTCGCTGGTGTTGGGCGCCGCCGGGCTTTTACAGGGACGCAAAGCGACCTGCCACTGGGGATCGCTGTCGCAGCTGGCGTTACTGGGTGCCGAGCCGGTAGGCGAGCGCGTAGTGCGGGATGGTAATCTTATTACCGGCGCTGGCGTGACTTCCGGCATCGATTTTGCGCTTAGCGTGGTGGCCGCGCTCTACGGCGACGAAATCGCTCAGGCTATCCAGCTGCAGATGGAATACGATCCTGCGCCGCCGTTTGACTGCGGCTCCCCTCGCGTGGCTTCAGCAGAGCAGGTCGCAAGAGCCAGCGCACAGGCGGCGGGATTCATTGCTAAAAGGCTGAAGGCAACGCAAAAAGCGGCATTACGGCTGAGCAATTCTGCCTGCCGGTCGTGACCGGGACCGGCAGGCAGGTGACGGCGTCACTAAAAGACGATGCTGGCTTGATATTTATTACAGCGGTAATTAACACCGGGGCCAATTCTGAATATAAGCCGGGATGTCAATAAATAAGAATAGTCTGCTTTGTCCTTAGGGTATTAATAATAAAGAGCGGCGGCCAGGCATGGCCTGATTCTGAATATAAGCGACAGAAGCATTATCAGGGTGCATTCGTTACCGAAGTATGGAATAACTGGCAACAATTTAGCAGCTAACGCTTTTCTGCCAGGCAAGGCAGGCTTACGGGGAATATAATGCAGACTGAAACCGTTCAAACCGACGAACTGGAAGGCAAAGCCCTGGAATGGGCCGTGCTTAAAGCTATAGGCGGCGCCTGGCCGAAAGGCGCGGCTACGACGTGGGACAAGGCTGGATATCTGATAAGCAATCTGAATATATTCCTGAGCAGCGGCGGCCATAAACAGATGTTTATCGCTTATCTGGACGAAAGAGCGCCCTCCGTGGGCAAAACCTTACCGGAGGCGGTGTACCGCGCCGTGGTTCACGCTTCAATAGGCAGCTGGATATCAGTGCCGGTATCAATTTTAAAGGCTTAGCCGCCGTGAAGGAATAAAGACAAAGGCGGTGAAATTAATGAGCTTTTCTATATTTTACAGTGGCACTAAAAAACTAGTATTCTGAAACCATCTTATGGCACACGGATAGTTAAGGCCTCGTGCCGCTGAATACGGTTATTATAATATCTGTCCTCGCTTTAAATTAACTATCTGCTTTCTGGCTCGCTTTCAGTGTAACCTCTCTATAGAAAATATTAGCGCTTTTATCAGCACTTATTAAACCTGAATCGTGCGCGCTTTTGGTAAAAATAGCAGCTATATCATACTCATCTCTGTGCTGACACGGACAGGTAAGGCGTTATTCAGGATTATTTATATAAAAAAAGCCCGCAGGGAGCCGCGGGCAAAAAAACGAAGTTAACTCTGTTTTGCCTCACCACCCTAAAGTAATACGCAGACCATAAAGTGATCCGAATCACATCCCGGTGGTTAAATTTTGTTCTGAGACGAATCTTATTAAGGGAAGTTTACCCTGAAATGCTGCCAATACCGCCGTGCGAACCAAAGTATGGAGAGAGGTTTAGCAGCATAAGTGCCGCCATCAGGCCACTTTATACAGCTGTTACCGGCACGGCGGTTGGTCATCTCGCCTGAACCACAGCGCCTGGCCATCGGCTATTAATTTGCTATTTGCTGAACCATAACTATGCTTAATCAGGTAGTCGCCAATGCGCCGCCCGACCGACGGACTGACCCTTAATCAGTGATGATAAACAGGCGCACCAAATTTCAGGCTCTGCTCAGGCAGGGCCTTTTTTCTGTCTGCGGTGTACTACACTACCAGAACATGCTCCTGCGCGAGGGACGTTTCAACCATGCTTCTCCTCAGGGAGACGGGTGGACAAGCTGCGCTAACGATTTTACCGGAACGCAACCGGCATCAGGTTACCGGAACGCAACTGGCATCAGGTTACCGGAACGTAACCGGCATCAGGTTACCGGAACGTAACCGGCATCAGGTTACCGGAACGTAACCGGCATCAGGATTAAACCGCCGTTAGCTCACCTGGAGAGAGCATCAGCCACGGAGCTGAAGGTTTGGGGTTCGAATCCCTGACGGCGGTCCAGTACTTGTTCTGAAGGTCACCCTGGGTGGCCTTTTTTTACGCCTGCGCTTTATTAACCTTTTTATATAAAGGGTATTATAGGGGGATCAGCGTAAGAGATAACGTTTTGAGCGTTGTCTGTCCGTTATTGGAATAAGGTGCGCAAACAACCTGAGCCTCGCCAACGCGGGGCTTTTTTACGTCCGGAAGAAGGAGAACACTATGCTGACCGTTAAAAGTATCATCGGGGGTGTGACGCATATCTGTGAGGTGAACAATATCACTATTGCAAGACGCGGTTCGGAAACCTTCGGCTATGTTCTGACGCTGACCAAAGAGCATCCCAATCCCGATTTTGCTGAGGTAATGCCTGCTATCTATGAAAATGAAGAGAAAAGCAAAGTCTTACAGCAAGAGGCCATTATGATCAGTGAAAGGGATGGCGTACTGGTCGGGGACGCTGTAGCTGTGCTTATCAGCGAGGTGGATAGCGTGAAAATGCCTGGCCTTAAAGAAGCGGATGGAACGCTGTATCAATACATCTATCCGGGAGACAAGGTCTACGTGATGAATTCGCACGGTTCAACTATTGAGACAGTCAAATGATCAAGGTTTCCCCACAGAGAAAGCCAGGCGTTAAAGTGCGGCAGCCTAATCCAGATCGAAAATGCAGGTTAGTTGAGTAAAATTTGCGCAGGGATGGTATAATCAGGCTCACTTCTCACAAGGCCAAATACCATGTCCTTTTTCGCTCAGATGATGGACCGTATCGCCAGAATAAACGCTGACGCCAAATGCCCTATATGCGGAAAAAGCTCTAAGCATTCAGTTGCAAAAATTTCTCGAGAGCAGGCATTGCTCTGCCCACATTGCAAATCCCTTTTTGTTATTCACGGTTAAATAGTGCTGAAAAGCTAAGCCGCCTCCGGGCGGTTTTTATCGGCGTGTTTAATACTGACCGCGCCAGGAATGGCTGTTACGGCGCCAGAAACAGGGGCGTCCAGATGATTTATCCTTAAAACATGAAACATAACTTGCTAAATTAATTAACACATACAGTGAGTTTTGGCTTACAGGCTGAAGATTAAAAGGGCCGGGTGACCAAAACGATAAAAAGCCGATAGCACAATACGGATCCTTTGCACGTCAGTATTACGTGAACAAATGTAACTTAAGTAATAAAATCAATATTAATAATAGGTTGTATTGCCCTGCACGAAAAAAAATTTAAACTTGATACAAGGGCTAATTTTTTTCAATGGCATACCGATAACCCTACCCTGGGGACAAAAGGTCTTCTTAGGGCTTATTAAATTATCAGGTTTGAGGTAGGTATGAATATTACGCAGCGTTTGTTCCTGACGTTTACCCTGTTGGCGCTGGCTTTATGCACGCTGGCAGCGGTATCGTTCTCAATTATATCGGGTTTTCAATCCCGCTTCGAATATGTACAGAATAATGCTATCCCCAGCATTAAGGATCTTAACAAATCCATTAGTGCTTCCAGCGGTTTGGGCCTGGCCTTATACAAGCACCAGGCGCTTACCGATGATACAAAGCTGCCTGCCGCTGAACGCCATATCGACGACACGCTGGATGAATTGAAAAAGCTGACTGATTACTACATGGCTAATGATATCTCCAGTGCTGAAGATCGTAGTATGACAGAGCAGATCTACCGTGACATCGACGCAGTACGGGCTGACTTACCGGCGTTCCTTAACGCTTCCCGCGCGCAAAATGAGAGCGTAACGCTGGCCTTGCTTCAGGGTGAATCAGGTATAGGTGCTGCAGGTAGAAAATTAGCATCAGATTTGAATAAGCAGATTGAACTTAATATCCAGATTGGCAATGAGCTAAAAAAAATCAATAAAGAAATCTATTCAAAAACAATCTGGATGATGTCAACTGCGGTTATTTTGGTGATTGTGCTGCTCAGCTTTTTTGCCATAAAAACCATTCTGAATATCAGAAGAAGCCTTCTGAATATAGAAGAGACAATGCTGGAAGTCAGCAACACGTTAGACCTTACTCGCCAGGCTGACGACAGCCACGCTGATGAAATAGGAAAAACCGCTTCAGCGTTTAATAAATTACTGACTAAGTTTTCAGAGACGTTAACGGCTGTTAATAGCGCATCGTTATCCGTAAGCTCAGGATCTTCACAAATTGCCGCAGGTAATGAAGATTTGTCTTCTCGTACCGAGCAGCAGGCGGCTTCGCTTGAAGAGACCTCTTCGAGTATGGCTGCACTGAGCGAAACGGTAAAAAATAACTCCTTCAGTGCCAGCGAGGCGAGCACGCTGGCCGATAGCGCTAATAAGCTGTCGACAGAAAACGGTCAGTCCGTGAGGAATATGTTGAATACGATGGAAGATATCCGCACCAGCTCCGGAAAAATTTCCGAAATAACGGGGCTGATCGAGGGGATTTCATTCCAGACCAATATTCTGGCGCTGAACGCTGCCGTTGAGGCGGCAAGAGCCGGCGAGCATGGCAGAGGCTTTGCAGTGGTGGCAAGCGAAGTGCGTAATCTTGCGCAGCGTTCTTCCTCTGCGGCAAAAGAGATTAAAGATCTGATCAACGCCTCCGTTATGCACGTCGAAAGCGGGGCGTTGCAGGCAGCCAGCGTGGGTGAAAACTCAGCAAAAGTAACCAGCTCAATCAACCAGGTCGCGACTATTGTCAATGAGATTGCTACTTCGGCAGCGGAACAAAGCCGCGGTATTGAGCAGGTTCATTTGGCTATCGGGCAGATGGACGAAGTGACGCAACAAAATGCTGCGCTGGTCGAGGAAGCCTCGTCCGCGTCCAGATCGCTACAGGATCAGGCGGAAACGCTCAGCCAACTGGTGTCTGCCTTTAAGTTAACTTCAGATACGCGGATGTACAAAAAAACCGAGACCTTTGTTAAGCCATCCGTGAGCCGTACGCCCGCGAAGGCGGCCGCTGTAACAGCCGGGGATTGGGAAAGTTTTTAATGTGGTTCGCCCCCAGTAATGGGGGCTTTGGCGTTAAAGTCATTTTCCACGCTCTTGATCCACAGCCAATGCAGCGCCGATAGCCCTTTCGGGCGTGCTCGTTGGGCTGATATCGTCACCAGTCATCAGCAATAACGTTTAGTCGAACCAGTCTGCCATTTTTTCTGTAGCCTGGTTTTTACATCTTCGTTGATATACATCGACACAGCAGCCAGCGCGCCAGCCGGGACACCAGGGTCATCCGTAAAGCCAACAACGGGCAAAGCATCAGGGACGGCATCAATCGGCAAAACGAAATAAGCAAGCGCAGCGTAAATCGTCATTTTGCCCAAATTGGCGTGTCTGGTCTCTGCGCAGAAAAATAGAACCAAAGCGCTTTTTCAATGACTTCATGCCCCGCTTTTTTAACGTACTTAACAATTTTTACCAAAAGCCGTCATCGTTAAAATCTTTAGCGGTGGTGAACTTGTTTTCCATCTCTTTCTCCTGAAATTAAACCCTGTTGTTCATCGGCATATCTCTTCAGGGCTTTATCTCTTTGTGAGCGGCCCGGTATTTATGTACGGCTTCTGTCGTAAAACTAAAGCTACCGTTAACCATTTCAGTAAAGAGATGCCGGGCAACTTTATTACGCACCAAAAAAAATGCCGCAATTGTCGGGCTGCAATAATAAAAATCCATTATTAACGAGCTATCTGGCCTGAAGGTAAAAAAAGCCTGTAAGGTATGCAGGCAAATAATCAGAGCCGGTTGACCCGGCACACTAAATTAATCCCAATGTTATAAAATGGCTGGAGGCACGTACCTGAGCCTGAAATTTGTTCCGACGGAATTTTATCAGGGAAACTTGCATACAAATGCTTTTGCTGAATGAGCGCGGACAACAGCCATTATTGACGTTCAGCAGCACGACATTAGCCTTTAGGGCTCTTTAAATTGACATCTCAGGCGCGCTGGCTGAAGATCTTCTTTAGTCAGCAATGCCTGTGGACCGGGCTGATTTTGCGCCCGGATGCCTGCTTACCAGTCAATAAAGCCTGTCTGACATAACCTTCTGAAAAATAAGAAAAATGGATATAAAACAACTTATTTACCTGTGTAACCTTGAGCGCGAGCGCCATTTTGGCCGTGCGGCGGAGGCGAGCTTCGTCAGCCAGCCGACGCTGTCGATGCGTCTGAAAAACCTGGAGCGCGAGCTGGGGCTATCGCTGATCAACCGCAGCAATAACTTCGACGGCTTTACGCCAGAAGGCGAAAGGGTGCTGACGTGGGCGCGGGAAATCGTCTCCGTCTATCAGGGCCTCAAGCTGGAAGTCGAATCGTTAAAACATGGCGTTGCGGGCACGCTACGTATTGGCGTGGTGCCGCAGTGCAGCATCTCGCTGCCGCTGGTGCTGAAAGGCATCCAGGAACGTTATCCGCAGCTTAACTATCGCGTCTCGGTGCTCAGCGCCGATCAGCTGCTTGACGCATTGAACAGCTATACGGTGGACGTCGGCATTGGCTTTTTTGAGCTGGTCACGCTGCGCGAGCTGCATTTCCAGGCCGAACCGCTGGCGGACAACGGCGTGGAAGTGGTTTTCCATCCCGAACATTTTCCGCAGCTGGTGGGCGAAGCGCCGCTGAGCCTGAACGAACTAAAAGAGATCCCGCTGTGTCTGGCGGAGCAGACGCGCTATTTCCGACGCTATCTGGATACCCACTTTCGGGAAGCCGATATCCATCTGCGGGTGATACTGGAAACCACCTCCGTGTTTCAACTGGCGCAGGGCGTTCAGGTAGGGCTGGGCTGCCTGATTTCGCCTCGCGGCCATCTGCTGCCGGCCATGACGCCGGAATTGCAGTCGCGCCCGCTGGCCATTGCGCCGATGAGCCGCCAGGCCGCAGTGGTTATTGCCGAGCCGGGCAGAGCGACGCCGCTGTCCCAGCACTTTTTTGACGAGGTACGCCGCTGGCTTAGCGAACGTTAGCCGCGACGAACGCTAACTCCCCAGCGACTGCATCAGCCGGTTATTCCAGCCTGCCAGCGCCGTACTGAAAATCACGTTCATCATTCTCTGCAGCGAAAAACCCGCCTCTTTCAGCGGCTGTAAATGCGCGGCGCTGAAGCGCTCCGGCGAGCGGGTCAGCTGCGCGGCGGTCTGTATCACTGCCCGATCGACGGCGCTGGCGCTTCCGATCGCGTCATCAACGCCTGTTTTTAACGCGCTACGCAGCGCTTCCGGCGCGTACCGGTTAAAGCAGGCTGCACTGCCGTTGATCCGTGCGGCTACAGCGGCGGCAAGCTGGCCTTCCGGCGTCGTCGTTTGCTCTTCCAGTACCTTAATCAGCTGACCCCAGCCGTACAGGGCATCCCCGTCGTGCGCCAGCAGCCAGGCGCTGCGGCTTAATGCCTGCTGCGGCTGGCAGAAGGTCAGCGCTTCCAGCTGGCTGTGCGTGGCGTAACGCAGCTCAACGGGCGTCAGCCGGGGCTGCCAGCTATGCTGGTCGGTAAAGCCGCATTCGTCCGCATCTGGCGGAACGGTTACGCCAGGGATCCAGCGAACCGGCAGGGCGAGCAGGGCATGCACGCCAGCCGCCACTCGCGCCTGATAACAGACAAAACCGATAATCTGGCTAAAGGTGATGATATCCGGCGCGGTCAGGCCTGCCTCATCCAGCCGCTGCAATGCCGCCTCGTCAATCAGCGTCGGCTGCATCGCCAGCTGGCGGGCATATTCGGTAATTTGCGTCAGGCGACGGTTGCTCTCACGTGAAGAGTCCGGCCCGCTTAGCGGGTTGAGGCGTGCGGCGTAATGGTTACACAGGCGCTGAACGCCGGTAACCTGCGCCACGGTAAGTGCGGTGCTGAGACGATCGTATAACGTCAGCGTATGCGTCAGCGAGGCGGTCAGCGACGAAGGAAACAGCAGCGAGTAGAGATCCCTGGAAGCCAGCAGCGCCGGCTGCGCTTCCTGTAGCGTCTGCCGCAGCCCGCCTTCACAAAGCGCGGCCAGTCCCAGCAAAAAACGGTCTTCAATATCAGCGGCCTCGGGCACCAGAGGCTCTGCCCGGCTGGCGAGCGTGGCCTGAGTTTCGTGATACCAGTGGCTATGGCTTTTAAGCCGACGCCGTTCCATAGTCATTCCTTTTCAAGTTGGCTGGCCCTGAGTACGGACCGGAGGGCAAGCCTATCCTCGCGCAAGCGGAATAACCGGCAAAGACCGATCGGTGCTAATAAATAGCGGAAAAGCATAATGGTGAAAGAAGCAGCGGAACCGGCTGGAAATTCGCCCATTCCTGGCAGAACGGGCGTTTAAAAGAGCGGGACTAACGATCTTTACGCCAGGCGTCCGCCGTCAGCGCTTCGCCAAAGTGGCTGGTAATCAGTCTTTTCGTCAGATCGTGCAGCGGGCAGGCGAGGACATCTGCGGTGCTGCCGCGCTCTACCACTTCGCCGTGATGCATGACGATTACCTGATCGCTGATATGCTTCATCATGCCCAGATGCTGCGTCACATAGATATAGGCGATGCCGTGCTTGTCCTGTAGTTCCAGCATCAGATTCACCAGCTGCGAGCGCATAGACATATCCAGCGAGGCCAGCGCCTCGTCGGCGACAATGACCTTAGGTTGCAGGATCAACGCGCGGGCAAGACCGACGCGCTGCTTCTGTCCCGGCGCCAGCATATGAGGATAATAAGCGGCGTGATCGCGCAGCAAACCGACCTGGCGCAGGGTGGCGATAATGCGCTTTTCCCGCGCTTCGGCGGTCAGATCGGTATTCAGACGCAGCGGGAAATCCAGGATCTGGCCGATGCGCTGGCGTGGATTCAGCGAAGTGGACGGATCCTGAAAGATCATACGGATACGCTGGCTGCGGTAGCCGTAATCGCCATATTGCAGCGGCCGATCGTCAATCAGGATTTCGCCCGCGCTCGGCTCAATCATGCCGCTGAGCATTTTCGCCAGCGTCGACTTGCCGGAGCCGTTTTCGCCGATGATCGCCAGCGTCTGTCTTTCGCGTAGAGTAAAGCTGACCTCTTTGACCGCCTCAACATGCTGACGCCGAAACAGGCCGGTTCGGTAACGGTAGGTTTTACTGAGGTTGCGCACCTCCAGCAGCGTTTCAACCATTACTGACTCTCCATATTCAGCGGGAAATGACAGGCGAACAGGTGCGATTTTCCGCCCGCCAGGCGGGGCGTTTCGATACATTTTTTCTGCGCATAAGGGCAGCGCGGCCCCAGACGGCAGCCAATGGGCAGGTGCTCCAGCGAAGGGATCGCGCCGGGCAGGGTGTTCAGACGACTTTTATGCGGCAGCGAGCGGCCAAAGTCCGGCATCGCCCTGATCAGCGCCTGCGTATAAGGATGGTGCGGCTGCACGATCAAATCTTCGCTGGTGGCGGTTTCCACCGTCTGGCCGCAGTACATCACGTTGATGCGGTTCGCCCAGTGGCTCAGCATCTGCAAATCGTGGCTGATCAGCAAAATCGTGGTGTTGTTGTTCTGATTAAGCCGGGAAAGCAGACGGAAAATCTGCGCCTGCGTCGTCGGCTCCATCGCGTTAGTGGGTTCATCGGCAATCAGCAGGCGCGGCTGGTTGGCCAGCGCAATGGCGATCATCACTTTCTGGCATTCGCCTTCGGTCAGCTCATAGGGAAAACTGCGCATAATATCTTTATGATCTTTGATGCCCACGCGGTGCAGCAGCTCGATAGCGCGACGATGCCGCCAGCCGAAACGCTGGTACCAGCGGCCTTTCCACGTCCAGCGGGGAATAGCCTGTTTTAGCTGTTTACCCACGCTTTCAGAAGGATCGAGGCAGGACTGCGGCTCCTGAAAAATCATCGACACGTTATGCCCGACAAGTTTACGCCTTTCGCGCGGCGACAGCTTAAGCAGGTCGATATCGTCAAAGCGCATACGATCGGCAGTAACCCGCCAGTTATCTTTGGTCACGCCGCAGATCGCTTTGGCGATCAGGCTTTTACCCGAGCCGGATTCGCCCACCAGGCCGCGAACTTCCCCTTCGGTCAACGTAATACTGACGCGATCGACCGCCTTGACCGGGCCATCGGCGGTCATAAACTCAATGGTCAGATTACGAATATCGAGCAGCGGCATTATTCAACTCCCGCAACGATGGCGCGACGAATACCGTCGCCCAGCAAATTGACAATCAGCACGCTGAGCATTATCGCCGCGCCGGGCAGCATCACCGTCCAGGGTGCGACGTAAATCAGCTCCAGCGCATCACCAAGCATGGCTCCCCATTCGGGAGAAGGCAACTGCGCGCCCAGATCCAGAAAGCCCAGCGCGGCAATATCCAGGATAGCCATCGACAGCGCGCGGGTAAATTCCGAAACCAGCAGCGCCAGGATATTGGGGAAAATCGCATAGCGAAGAATATTCATGCTGGAAGCACCATCCAGACGGGCGGCGGTGACATACTCTTTTTCCAGTTCGTCGTGCACGGCGGTATAGACCGAGCGCACCAGACGAGGAATTATCGCCAGGAATACTGCCAGCCAGGCATGGCTTAAACTTGGGCCAAAAAACGCCACCACGATGATCGCCAGCAGCAGCGAAGGAATGGAAAGAAAGGTATCCAGAATGTGGTTCATCACCGCCGAACGCAATCCTCTGGTCAGCCCGGCAAAAACGCCCAGCACCATGGCGCAAAGCGAGGCCAGTACGGTAATGGCTATAGCCGATCCTACCGTTGGCGCCGCACCGCTCAGCAGGCGGCTCAGCAGATCGCGGCCCAAATCGTCCGTGCCGAGAAAAAATGAAACATCGCCGTAGCGCGACCACGAGGGCGGCAGCAGCTGATAACCTAAAAACTGCTGCGCCAGCCCGTAAGGCGCAAGCAGGCGGCCAAACAGGCACAGCAGCAGCAGCGCGATAAACAGGTAGAAGCCGACCATCGCGGTGGTGTCATGATAAAACAGCCGCCACGTGGTGCGGAAAGTGCTGGGCAGCCGTTTTTCGGCGTAAATGTTATCGGAGGGCATAATCTTTCACTTTAAGGCGTTTTAATATAGTCTGATTTTCTGTGAATTTAACATTCATATCATGGCCTTGCGATTAATTTGTGCTTTAAAGTGAGGCTGATTCACTTGGTTTACCTACAATCCAGGATTTTGTGCCTACTAAAGCGTATCTGAGATGGCTTACACACAGTGCTTATTAACGATCTGGCTGACAAAATCACCTGGAAAACGCCGTGATAAGGTTGAGTTCACGGCAGATTCGCCAGGCCTCAATGTCCGACTTTCAACTACCGGAACTGTTACCTTTTTTACCGTCATTGTCGGGAGGGCAAGCCCGTACAGCTTAGCATAGGCGAGTATTCTTCTGTATCTCTGTCACAGGCAAGGGAGCGGTGGCGGCAACTTTGAACCTGGTACATAGCGCTAAGATCCTTGGCATCAGGTAAAGCTGGAAAGGCTGAAAAATATGGATGCCCTTACAGTGAAAAAGGCTTACGGTTATTGGGGGGTAACCGTAAGCCACAAGGATTAACATGTTTCATACGCCAGAATTCACAAGCCGTTCTTACTGCAATATCAGGTTCGGTTGCTACTTCATCCGGATGGTTAACAAATGTTCAGCTTATAAACGCTGACTCACAGCAATTCATTAAAAATCTTCCAGATAACCCTGTCGATCTCATTATCACCGATCCGCCGTACTACCGCCTGAAGGCGTACGATTGGGAGAGCGAGTCGGAATACCTGGCGTGGCTGGATGAGTTCCTGAATGAATTTTGGCGAGTCCTGAGACCCGCCGTTACCCAACCGAGAGCAATACGAGCAGCTGCAGCGCTTGTTTGCTGACAGGGCGGCAGGTATGGGTAAGCCTGTATCAAAGACATTTCAAAGCGGGCGCTGGGCAAAAAGCTGAAGCTGTCAAAGGGCACAATGCTGATAAGGTTTCAAAGGGCTGAGGAGTGCATAGACGGATGCCTGTCTATGCAGGATGTAGAACTGGAGATGGGCGGTTGATTTAATGGAGGAAACAGCCCACTATGTGGGCTCTTAGAGTTGCGTAATAACCATTTTTAATAAACTCATTACAACAAAAGTTGCATACAAAAACAGTGCTGAAATCGAAAGGTAATAATAAGTATCGAGCCACTTTATGAGGTTTAGATCAATGCCTCTCAAAAACCTGGAAATAGTGATTTTTTCTTTGGGTTGAAAAATTATTCCCTTTCCTTTCTTTAGCCTTGAAAAAAAATAAGACATGCCAAAAGAGCCAAAAAAACCCATTGATCCGTAGAATTTATACAGTGGGGGTAGTTCGAATTTGCTGTCTTGATACATGGATAACAAAGTATTGTATTTTTTGTTATTCATTGAAAAAATAATAAATTGCAGAACGGTAATAAAGAAAGGGACGATGGCGCATCCAAGGGCGATGTAAGAAAGAATATTGTTCATGCTATTTTAACCAAAGATCCATAAGACGATCGCTTGCCGAACTTGCAATAGCCCCGCCGACTAATGAACCTACAGCGGCGCAAGCTACACCTCCGGCGCCCGCGGTGACAACGCCTACTGCAACGCAAACGCCGATACCGGCAGATGCGCCCAGAGTACCTCCAGTCATACCAGCAAATGTACCGCTGGTAAATTTACTGTATTTTTTAAAAGCTATTTTACTACATTCACCTTCACGCCCTTTAGTACAGGCATCAACCACATCATTAGTGGTTCCGGCAAAGGAGAATCCAATACCTATATAGCCGCCATATTTAAGGAATTTTGCCGCTCTGGCCGCATTACCAACATAGTAAGAATAACCCGGAATACCACTCATACCCACAGTTGACCATTCATGCACAATTGAACGGCTGGAGAGATTCAAAGCCCGCTTCATATTTTCATACTGCCGGAATTTCACGGTATGTCGGGCAAGGGATTTTAATAGCGGCTTGTTGACCAGCTCCTTTAACTGATTCAGCAACTGATTACGCTCGACAAAAAACTGCTGGCTGATTAGCGTTCCCTGCGTCCTGAACTGATTCTGGTAACTGGCCTCGATTTTTTTCAGCGTTTGCTCTATTTGAGAAAAATATTTTTCTCCCGCATCGCCAACCGTGCCGAAAATTTTATCACCGGCATAGGTCAGACCTGCAATCATACCATAGTGTTTTTGCATGAATTTTGCCTCTTCAACACTGACGGCCGCAACAGCGTCACTGGTCTTTTGCCGCGCCTGTTGCAAAGGCTGCAACATCTGATTAGTCAAAGGAGATTCCGGGTCGGCTACAATCAAAATCTGACCAGGTTTCAACCATTGAGTACCGGCGTTTAGCTTCATAAACAGGCTTGCTGCCGGAGAGCGGACATTTCTGAACAATTCACGCGCCTGAAAATCAAGATTTCCAGGCCTCTCAACTACACAATATCCAGGGGTGACATTACGTGCCATGCTTCCTTGCTCCCTCTAAGTGATTGCTACAGGCGTGGCAACGCCATCGCCTTTGAAAAATCTGTAGGTAATATAAGTAATTCTACTGCGTTACGCAAAAGGTGTTACAGCCTGCCAGAAGTGGTTAATACGGCATGTGTTGTTAATCATCAAAAGCTGGCTTTGGCATTTTTTTGCTTTTAGCCCTGTGGCAGACGTGCCGGGATACGCTTGCGCATTAATTCTTGGTCGGTTTAATATATGATGGCGGGCAGTTTTTTTTGTTATCATTTGATTTTCTTTGGAAATATCCTTTTGCAGTTTTAATATTGTTGTTAACTTATTTTATTGAAATATGCATGAACAACAAATAACTAATTGAAATATTTGAAGAATACCTGACCTGAGAGTAGATTTATTGGTGCTTTTTTAAGTACTAAAGGGCAAAAATATATGTTGTTTAAAAAACGATTTATAATGACTATCGTTTTATTTTTTTGCAAAAAAGCGGCAGCAGACGACCGTTGCTGGCCTGCCTGGCGCTGGATGAGTGTCATTATCGTATCAACTATGGTGCGTGATAAAACAGTTCCTACAGTCGCCACAGGCAAGTTGCTTACGTCGCATGAATTTCGTAACGCTACGCGGATAATAGCCCCTGGTAACAGCACGCGGTTTGCTAAGGATCGGGAGAATGCCGAATAAACATGTAGCCAAAGTCGCCGATATCAACGCCAGGCGGCGACTCTGGAGCCAGGCCAGTAAAAGCGGGATTACTTAACTAGTTTAATGGAACACTTGCATAATAGATTTTATCAACACCCGCTATTTCTTTAATTGATCTGTTATGTATTCAACAGGCCATTTGATGAATGCGAAAATTATATAAGTTATAAAGTTTAATCCTGGAAAAGCCAGCATCACTCCCATTTTCCAGTCAAAGCCAGCTTTTCTGGCAATTTTAAATGAAGGTATTGCCAGTAAGGAATATACCACCAGCATTATTAGCAAGCTTATTGGTGAGCCTTGATGTGCCTCTTGTATTTTATTATCTCCATGTAATTGTAGAAATCCTTAAATAACTGACAGGTGGTAATTTTATAACTATCAGAAGATTAAATAATGTCAAATACCTCCATGCCACTCACGCTACCCGTCCAGCACTGCACTATGCCGCGCCAGCTCGTGCGTAACGGCAAAAAAGCCGATAGCCGACGATAGATTATAACGCCCTACGTTGCACCGCACACAGTTAATTTAGGTGCGTTAACTAAAGGTAAAACACACTTTCATTAATGTGTACATGAAAGCATGTTTTTAAGGGCTTTAAATGCAGTGAAATTTAATATCTCATTGAATTGAAAGCCTAAAGTTTTAATAAACCAACGCCCTATCGGAGGGCATACCATTCCTTATGCTTCAGCGGCGTTGTCAGCGCGCCCAGAATATCGGCCAGCACGTTCACAGTAATCACCAGGCCGCCAACCATCATTACGCCTGCGGAGATCGCCGCGTAGTCCTGCTGCCTGATGGCGTCCACCAGCCAGCGTCCCAGACCTGGCCAGCTGAACACCACTTCAGTGATCATCGCCAGCGTCAGCATGGTAGAAAATTGCAGTCCCAGGCGAGGCACAACTGGCGGTAGCGCATTATGCAGCACGTGACGGCGGATAATGGTCAGTCGTGAAAGACCGCGAGTGGCGGCGGCTTTAATATAGTTTTGCTCCATCACTTCGCGCGTGCTGATACGCAACAGACGCACCACTTCCGTAGTAGGCGCTACGGCCAACGCTGTTACCGGCAATATCAGGTGCAGCAGCACGCTTTTCAACATCTCGTGCCGCCAGGGCGAATCGCTCAGCCAGGCGTCAATCAGCGCAAAACCGGTGATGTTTTTCATGGGATAAAGCAGATCGACGCGGCCAGAAACCGGCAGCCAGCCCAGATCCAGCGAGAAAAACAGCGTCAGCAGCAGCGCCAGCCAGAACACGGGCATTGAAAAGCCCAGCAGCGCCAGCGCGCTGATCGCTTTATCCTGCCAGCGGTTGCGCATCACGCCGGCGGCAATGCCGAACGGGATGCCAACGGCCATCGCCAGCACGAAAGCAAGAATGCACAGCTCAAGCGTAGCGGGGAAGACTTCTAACAGCTGCAGGGAAACCGGCTCGCCGTTAATGCTGGATACGCCGAAGTCAAACTGCATCAGCCCCTGATACCAGAACAGGATTGCATCACTAAACGAAGCGCCCTGTAGCGGCGCGTGGGGCGTAAAGTAACTCAGGCTGAAACCGACCACCGTCAGCAGAAACAGCGTCACCAGCCACAGCACCAGCCTTCTCAGCGTATAGATAATCATGGCTTCGTCCTTGGGTCGCGATAAACGCCGGCAAAAGAGGCATTGCCGAACGGGCTGAGCACCAGGCCGTGAATATCATGGCGATAGGCCTGAAGCCGCAGCGAGTAGGCCAGCGGCAGCACCGGCAGCGACTGCGCCAGCATAGCCTGCGCCTTGCCGTAGTACTCGATGCGCGACGCCAGCTGCTGCGAAAGCAGTGCTTTTTGTAGCGTCTCGTCAAAAGCGGCGTCACACCAGTGCGCAAAATTGGTCTGCGAGCCGATAGCGGCGCAGCTTAACAGCGGGCGGAAAAAGCTGTCGGGATCGTTACTGTCGGTAGCCCAGCCCGTTAGCGTCAGATCGTGATTCATCTCCATCAGGCGCGCTTCCTGAAAGCGTCCCTCGACGGGCACAATTTTGACCGTAACGCCAACCTGCGCCAGATCGGCCTGGATCAGCTCGGCGGTTTTCAGCGGGCTGGGGTTCCAGGCCTGCGAGGTGGCCGGTACCCACAGCGTCAGCTGGAGATCTTCCACGCCCAGCGCCTTAAGCATCTCACGTGATTTTTGCGGATTGTATTCGGTGACGCGCGCGTTGTTATCATAAGCCCAGGAAGCACGTGGCAAAATAGAAGCCGCTGTTTCCGCCGTGCCGTAGTAAACGGACTCCATCAGCCGCTCATTGTTAATTGCCAGCGCCAGCGCCTGACGCACCTCGGCGCGATCCAGCGGCGCTTTGCGCGTGTTAAACGCCAGATAGGCGATATTCATACCGGGCCGCAGCGTCAGCCGCAGGCGCGGATCGTCGCGCAGCACTGAAATCTGGCTGGCGGCAGGATAGGCCAGCACGTCGCATTCGCCGGTCAGGAGTTTGGAAAGGCGTCCGGTGCCGCCCGCGCCCATATCAATCACCACCATCGGCATGCGCGGCATGCCTTTCCAGTAATTAGCATGGCGGGCGAGGCGGATATACTGGCCGGTGCGGTATTCGCTAAGCTTAAACGGCCCGGTGCCGACAGGCTGGCGATCCAGCTGCTCCTGCCGATCGACTTTACTCAACTGCGCGGCATATTCCGCAGAAAGCACCGGCGCATAGTGGGTAGCCAGGTGCCACAAAAAGGAAGCGTCCGGCGCGTTCAGCCGGATCTCGACCGTGTCGCTGCTCAGCTTTTTCACGCTGGCGACGCTGTCGGCGAACTGCAGGCTGTCGAAATAGGGATAACTGCCGCCGTTAACGCCATGCCAGGCGGATTTGCGGTCGAAAATACGCTGAAAGCTGAACACCACGTCGTCCGCGTTCATAGGTCGGCCAGGGGTGAACCATGCCGTTTTCTGAAAAGGCACGTTGTGCCGCAGATGAAAGCGGTAGGTCGCGCCGTTATCCAGCGTCTCCCAGCTTGCCGCCAGTTCCGGGATCAGACGATAGGTGTAGGGGTCGACATCCAGCAGGCGATCGTAAAGCTGCGCAGCCAGCGTATCAACCACCAGCCCGCCGCTGACCAGCTGCGGATTAAAGGTGGTCGCCGCGCCGTTCACGCAATAGACAAAACCGCTCTGACGGATGTCTTCCGGCGGAGCGGCGGCAACCATAGCGCTGAACAGGCTAAGGCCGACAAGAAAAGTGCAGAGTAGTTTGCGCATAGGTCATCTGAAATATCAGGCAATCCTCACAGTGTACCGCACTCTTGGTGCTCCCCCAAAGTTTGCGGGGACAACTGACGTTTTTTCATACGCGGGCCGTTGTGTGCTTTGGGGTTGATGCCCCTTTGTTATTGATAAAAGGTCGCGAAGCGTTGGTCAAAAACGTCAGGCGTTTTCTGGCAGCGAGCAAGGTCAGGTTGGCGAAATACGCCCGATCTTAGTGTGGTAATGAGAATTATTCTCAATAAATACTTTACAGCTATGTATGAGAATGATTATTATTCTTCTGCGCTTCAACGGTGGCTCTACCGGAGAAGGGCACGACATTGCTCACATTGCTTCCAGTATTTTTAGCCCGCCCTGCGCGGGCTTTTTTTTGCGCATTTTGCGGCGGTCTACGATCGTGCCGCGGTGAAAGAGAGGCCACGGCCGACTATACTGGTAGCTAAAAGGAGGCGCTTATGTCTGATAAAATCAAATTATTACAGGGTGATATCACGCAAATTCCCGTCGAGGCGATGGTCAACGCGGCTAACTCGTCGCTGCTGGGCGGCGGCGGCGTGGATGGCGCAATACATCGCGCCGGGGGAAAATCGATTCTGGAAGAGTGCAGGGCGATCCGCGCGCGACAGGGCGGCTGTAAAGAAGGCGATGCCGTAATAACGGGAGCGGGCAACCTGCCTGCCCGTTACGTTATCCATACCGTAGGGCCGGTGTGGAACGGCGGGCAAAACGGCGAGCCTGACCTATTACGTAGCGCTTATCACCGCTGCTTCGACCTGATTGACGAGCATAAGATCAAATCCGTTTCATTTCCTAATATCAGCACCGGCATCTATCGTTTCCCCAAAACGCTGGCGGCAGAAATTGCCTTTGAAGCGATCTCCGCCAGGCTGCACGAGGCGGTAGAACAGGTCAATATCGTCTGCTTTGAGCAGGAGAGTTACGCTATCTGGCACAATTTGCTCCAGCAGCGCGGCTAAAATTGCCTATAGCTCGCCGTCTTCAGCGCCGATTTCCACGTTGTGCTTTTTCATCATTGCGCGTAGCTGGTGATAGGTGACACCCAGCAAATCCGCCGCGCGGCGCTGGTTGTAGAGCGCCTGCTTTAAACTCTTTTGCAGCAGATCCCTTTCCTGCTGATGCTGCCAGCGGCGGAGATCCAGCGGCAGCGCGGGCAGCCGCTCTGCCGCTGGCGCTGTGGGGGCGGCGTACAGGCGCTGGAAAGGATTGATAATAATGGTATCCAGTTCCTGATCCGTTTCGCTGTGACGATAGACTGACCTTTCCACCACGTTTTTTAGTTCCCGCACGTTACCCGGCCAGCCATAGTCCAGCAGAGCCTGCCGCGCCCCCGGCGAGAAGCCGGGGAAGAAAGCCAGGCCCAGCTCCCGACACATCTGAATAGCAAAATGCTCCGCCATCACCAGGATATCGCTACGACGCTCGCGCAGCGGCGGCAGCTGCACCACGTCAAAAGCAAGCCTGTCCAACAGATCGGCACGGAATTTTCCCTCTTCGGCCAGCTGCGGCAAATCGGCGTTGGTGGCGCAGACCAGCCGCACGCTGACCTGCAAAGGCTGACTGCCGCCGACGCGTTCCAGCTGCCCATATTCAATCACCCGCAGCAGTTTCTCCTGTACCAGCATCGGCGCCGTCGCCAGCTCGTCCAGAAACAGCGTACCGCCGTCGGCGCGCTCGAACCGACCCAGATGACGCTTCTGCGCGCCGGTAAACGCGCCGGCTTCGTGGCCGAAAAGCTCGGAATCCAGCAGATTCTCGTTCAGCGCCGCACAGTTTAATGAAATAAAAGGGCCCTGCCAGCGCTCGGAAAGATAGTGCAGCCGGCTGGCGATCAGCTCTTTGCCGGTACCGCGCTCGCCGATAACCAGCACCGGCTTATTCAGCGGTGCCAGACGTGAAACCTGCTCCAGCACCTCCAGAAAGTTATTCGACTCGCCAAGCAGGGTTTCTTTTTCCATTTTTTTCACCAGGTATTGGTTAATTACGCCACTTTAGAGAAACAAGGCGCGGCTGTAAACCGGCGTAATTAAGGAAAATCAATAAGATAAAAGTTGGCACGCGATTTGAATAGTAATACCCGTAACGCCAAAACAATTTAAGAGGATGAAGATTATGGGTATTTTTTCTCGCTTTGCCGACATCGTGAACGCCAACATTAATTCGCTGCTGGAAAAAGCAGAGGATCCGCAAAAGCTGGTGCGCCTGATGATTCAGGAAATGGAAGATACGCTGGTGGAAGTGCGTTCCACTTCGGCCCGCGCGCTGGCAGAGAAAAAGCAGCTGCAGCGCCGCATTGAACAGGCGGAGATCCAGCAGGCCGAGTGGCAGGAGAAAGCGGAGCTGGCGCTGCGTAAAGATAAAGACGACCTGGCCCGCGCCGCGCTGATTGAGAAACAAAGACTGAACGATCTGACCGCCTCGCTGACGCGCGAAGCCGAACAGGTTGAAGAAACGCTGACCCGTATGAAGGGCGAAATCGGCGAGCTGGAGAAAAAGCTGAGCGAAACGCGCGCTCGTCAGCAGGCGTTGACGCTGCGTCATCAGGCCGCTTCTTCTTCCCGCGACGTGCGTCGCCAGCTGGACAGCGGTAAAATTGACGAGGCGATGGCTCGTTTTGAATCCTTTGAGCGCCGCATCGACCATATGGAAGCCGAGGCGGAAAGCCACAGCTTTGGCAAAAAGAAAACGCTGGATCAGGAATTCGCCGATCTTCAGGCCGACGATGCCATCTCTGAGCAGCTGGCGGCGCTGAAGGCAAAAATGAACCGTAGCGAATAATCTTTGCCGGTGGCATTCCCCGGAATGCCCGGCATATCAATTCAAGGAGAATGAATGAGCGCGTTATTTCTGGCGATCCCGCTGACGATATTTATGCTGTTTGTGGCCCCCATCTGGCTATGGCTGCACTACAGCAAGCGTCAAAACAGTGATGCCACACTGTCGCAAGGCGAGCTACAAAGGCTGCAGCAGCTGACTCAGGATGCCCGCAGGATGCGCGAACGTATCAAGGCGCTGGAGGAGATCCTCGACGCCGAGCACCCTAACTGGAGGCAGCCATGAGCAGCAGGAAACTTTACCGCATTCCCGCGCGCGGCAAGGTAAAAGGCGTCTGCGCCGGGATTGCCGACTATCTGGATATCCCGGTACGGCTGGTGCGGGTTATCGTCGTGCTGTCGATGATCTTTGGTCTGTTTATGCTCACGCTGATCGCCTATTTTCTGCTGGCCTTTGTGCTGGACGAGAAGCCGCAAAGCGCGGAGGAAAACGCCCCGACGGCACACATGCTTTTAGACCAGCTGGAGGCGGAGCTGCGCGGCGGTGAGCCAGGCGTACGCGATATAGAACGCTACGTCACTTCTGAAACCTTTAGCGTGCGCAGCCGATTCCGTCAGCTGTAGGCGCCCGGAGAACACCATGCGTAACTGGCAATCTGCTTTACACCGCAACGCCGCGCCCACGCTGAAAAAGGCCGGTAAGTTCGTGCTGCTGGGCGCGTTAAGCTACGGCCCGGCTGGCCTGACCGGCTGGGCGGTGAAATCCGTCGCGCGTCGGCCGCTGAAAATATTGTTAGCCTGGGCGCTGGAGCCGCTTATCCGCCGCGCGCTGCGGGGCGCAACGGCGCGCTGGAACAAACCCTGAACGTCGCGGCTATGCTATTCTGAGCCGTCGGCCTTAAGGATATGGACCAATGAAACGACTTCAGACAGAACTGCTTTCATTAATGAATCGGGGCGCAGATCGTCATTTGCGCCTCGCCGTCACCGGCCTGAGCCGCAGCGGCAAAACGGCTTTTATCACCTCGCTGGTCAATCAATTGCTTAACGTCAACGCCGACGCGCGTCTGCCGATGTTTTCCGCTGCGCGAGAAGGCCGCCTGCTGGGCGTTAAGCGCGTGCCACAGCGCGATATGGGTATTCAGCGCTTTACCTATGATGAAGGCCTGGCGCAGCTGTATGGCGAGCCACCCGCCTGGCCGACGCCGACGCGCGGGGTCAGCGAAATGCGTCTGGCGCTGCGCTATCGCTCGCAGGAATCTTTGCTGCGCCATTTTAAAGATGCCTCCACGCTTTATCTTGAAATTGTCGACTACCCCGGCGAATGGCTGCTGGATCTGCCCATGCTGGCGCAGGACTATCCTGGCTGGTCGCGACAGATGACGGGTCTGTTGAATGGCGATCGCGCCAGCTGGTCAGCGCCATGGCGCAAGCTTTGCGCCGATCTGGATCCGTTTGCGCCTGCGGATGAAAACCGGCTGGCGGCAATCGCGGCGGCGTGGACAGACTACCTGCATAAGTGTAAACGGGAAGGGCTGCACTTTATCCAGCCTGGCCGCTTTGTGCTGCCGGGCGATATGGCCGGCGCGCCAGCCTTACAGTTTTTCCCCTGGCCGCAGGCGGAAGAAGCGGACGCCTCCAGGCTGGCGCAGGCGGATGCCAACAGTAATATCGGGATGCTACGCGCGCGCTATAACTACTATTGCCAGCACGTGGTTAAAGACTTCTACAAAAACCACTTCCTGCGCTTTGACCGCCAAATCGTGCTGGTGGACTGTTTGCAGCCGCTTAACAGCGGGCCACAGGCGTTTAACGATATGCGGCTGGCGCTGACGCAGCTGATGCAAAGCTTTTCCTACGGCCAGCGCACGCTGTTCCGCCGCCTTTTCTCACCGGTAATCGATAAGCTCCTGTTTGCCGCTACCAAATCCGATCACGTTACCAGCGATCAGCACGCCAACCTGGTGTCACTGTTGCAGCAGCTGGTACAGGATGCATGGCAGAATGCTGCTTTTGAGGGTATCGATATGGAGTGCCTGGGCCTGGCGTCGGTGCAGGCTACGCAAAGCGGGCTTGTCGATCATCAGGGCGAAAAGATACCGGCGCTGCGCGGTCACCGGCTGACCGACAACGAACCGCTAACCGTCTATCCGGGCGAGGTGCCGCCGCGCCTGCCGGGCAACGTATTCTGGCAGCAGCAGGGGTTTCATTTTGAACAGTTCAGGCCGCAGCAGCTGGATGCAGACAGGCCTTTGCCGCATATCCGTCTGGACGCGGCGCTGGAATTTTTACTGGGAGATAAACTGCGATGAACGCACCGCTTAAACCGCGTATCGACTTTGCGCAGCCGCTGACCGCGGAAAAAGATGCCGCTATAAAATCCGCCAGACATTTTACCCCGCAGGAGGCGAGCTTTATCGCTGCGGAGCCGGAAGCGCATGTGGAAGAGGAAGACGCGGGCGAAAAGGCGGTCGAGGCGGCGCTGCGGCCTAAACGTAGCCTGTGGCGCACGCTGGTAAAAACCGGTCTGGCGCTGTTTGGCCTGAGCGTCGTGGCGCAGGGTGTGCAGTGGACTTATCAGGCCTGGCAGGCGCAGGACTGGATCGCCCTGGGAGGCTGCGCGGCGGGCGGACTGATCGTCGTGGCCGGCGCCGGTTCCCTGGTAGGCGAGTGGCGACGGCTTTACCGGCTGCGCGAGCGGGCCGAAGAGCGAGATATCGGCCGCGAGCTGTTAAACAGCCAGAGCATGGGCAAAGGGCGCGAATTTTGTGAAAGGCTGGCGCGCCAGGCCGGGCTGGATCGCACTAACCCGGCGCTGCAACGCTGGCATGCCTCGCTGCACGAAACGCATAACGATCGCGAAGTCGTGGCGCTCTATGCACAGATAGTGCAGCCGATGCTGGATAGCCAGGCGCGACGCGAAATCGGCCGCAGCGCCGCCGAGTCAACGCTGATGATCGCCGTCAGCCCGCTGGCGCTGGTGGATATGGCGTTTATCGCCTGGCGCAACCTGCGGCTGGTTAACCGCATCGCCGCGCTGTACGGCATCGAGCTGGGCTATTTCAGCCGCATTCGTCTGTTCCGGCTGGTGCTGTTAAACATTGCGTTCGCTGGCGCTTCCGAGCTGGTGCGGGAAGTGGGTATGGACTGGATGTCGCAGGACATTGCCGCGCGCTTCTCCGCTCGCGCCGCGCAGGGCATCGGCGCAGGCCTGCTCACCGCGCGGCTGGGCATCAAGACGATGGAGCTATGCCGTCCGCTGCCCTGGCTGGAAGGCGTCAAGCCGAGGCTGGGCGATTTCCGCCGCGACCTGGTGGTGAAATTGAAAGAGACGTTGCAGAAGTAGGCAACTGTCAACTTTTCCTTCCAGAACGCTTCTGACCCCTGCGGCAATGGGGTATTATTAATGTCCGCCCGGAATTGATAAAGGTTTATACATGCGTCTGGAAGTCTTTTGCCACGACCGACTTGGTCTGACCCGCGAACTGCTCGATCTGCTGGTTGAAAGGAACATCGACCTGCGCGGCATCGAGATTGCCTCAATCGGCCGCATCTATCTTAACTTTTCAGCTGTGCCCTTCGAGCAGTTCAGCCAGCTGATGGCGGAAATCCGTCGTATTCCCAGCGTCACCGACGTGCGCACGGTGGCGTTTTTGCCGTCCGAACGCGAGCATCGGGCGCTGAGCGCGCTGCTGATTGCGCTGCCGGAGCCGGTGTTTTCCATCGATATGAAAAGCAAAATTGAGCTGGCGAACCCGGCAGCTCAGGCGCTGTTTTCGCTTAATGAAGAGAAAATGCGTAACTACGGCGCAGGCGCGCTGATTGGCGGCTTTAATTTTCAGCGCTGGCTGGAAAACGAGCGCATTGAGCCGCAGGCGCATCATGTGGTATTGCAGGGCCGCGACTTTCTGATGGAAATCACGCCTATTTTTACCGCAGGCGAGTACGAACAGGCAGACCGGCCAGCTGGCGCGGTAGTTATGCTTAAATCCACCGCCCGAATGGGCCAACAGCTACAGAACCTGGCGGTTAACGACGACAGCGAGTTCCAGCATATCGTGGCGGTTACGCCAAAAATGCGTCAGGTCGTGGACCAGGCGCGCAAGCTGGCGATGCTGGATGCGCCGCTGCTGATTGTAGGCGATACCGGCACCGGCAAAGATATGCTGGCACGCGCCTGCCATCTGCGCAGCGCGCGCGGTAAAAAACCTTTCCTGGCGCTGAACTGCGCCTCGCTGCCGGACGACGTGGCGGAAAGCGAGCTGTTTGGTCATGCCGCCGGCGCCTATCCCAACGCGCTGGAAGGCAAAAAGGGCTTTTTTGAGCAGGCCAACGGCGGATCGGTGCTGCTGGACGAGATAGGCGAGATGTCGCCAAGAATGCAAACCAAGCTGCTGCGTTTTCTTAACGACGGCACTTTCCGCCGCGTAGGCGAAGAGCATGAAGTGCACGTAGACGTGCGGGTAATCTGCGCCACGCAGAAAAACCTGACGGAAATGGTGCAGCGCGGCGAGTTTCGCGAAGATCTCTTTTATCGACTGAACGTGCTGACGCTGAACCTGCCGCCGCTGCGCGATCGCCCTCAGGATATTTTGCCGCTGACGGAAATGTTTGTTGCGCGTTTCGCCGACGAGCAGGGCGTCGCCAGACCCAAGCTTTCTCCTCAGCTTAATGCCTTCCTTAGCCGCTATACCTGGCCCGGCAACGTCCGCCAGCTGAAAAACGCGCTTTATCGGGCGCTGACCCAGCTGGAAGGTTATGAGCTGCGGCCGCAGGATATCGTTCTGCCGGAGTTTTCGATGGATATTCAGCTTGGCGAAGAGGCAATGGAAGGATCGCTGGACGACATCACCAGCCGCTTCGAGCGTTCGGTGCTGACCAAACTTTATCTCTCTTATCCCAGCACGCGCAAGCTGGCGAAACGGCTTGGCGTCTCGCATACCGCTATCGCCAACAAGCTGAGGGAATATGGGCTGAGTAAAAAAGCGGACAGCGAAGGGAAATAGCAAAAAAGCAGAGCGCTGGCTCTGCTTTTTACTCACAGACAGGGAAGGATATGCTGATGGAGAGTAACGACCCTATTCGTACCGTTATCGAAAATGAAATTGCAGCAGAATTAAAAAAGATTGGCGATTTCACCTGGGCTTACGTGGTCATGGAAAAAAAGAGCATGTTGCTCTCTTTCTATGCCACAACTTACCCTGAAGAGTGGGTGAAACACTATTATGAAAATAATTTGCAATGCACCGATCCGGTCGTCATTACCGCCTTAAAACGACTGACGCCATTTGCATGGAATGAGCAAATCAGGGTGGAAAATTATCATCACGGCAGCGATCTGCTGGCCAAAGCGGCGCAGCACACTATCAGCGGAGGCTATACCTTCGTTCTTCATGATTACAATAATAATCTGGCGATGCTTTCGCTACTTATTAATAAAGACGTATCCGAAGACATTCTCCATCTGGTTCAGTTTCACCAGAGCCAGCTGAATTTATTTTTGGCTGCCGTACACGAAAAATATCTTTCCCTGGCTTTATCGTCTCAGAGCGAGCCAGCGTCAGCCACGCTTTTCACCACAAGAGAAAATGCGATCCTTTACTGGGCGAGCGTGGGTAAGACCTATGAGGAAACCGGATTAATACTGGGCATCAAAACTACCACGGTTAAATTTCATATGGCGAATATAGTGAAAAAGCTGGGTGTGAATAATGCCAGGCAGGCAGTTTGTTTGGGCGTGGAGCTTAAGCTGGTAAAGCCGGTGCAGTAATAAAAGAGGCCGGTCGGTGACCGGCCCGGCGAATTACTTCAGCACGGCCAGCGCGGCGTCATAATCCGGCTCGGTGGCGATTTCATCGACCAGCTGGCTATGCAGCACCTTATCCTGCTCGTCCAGCACGACGACGGCACGCGCCGTCAGTCCTCTTAGCGCGCCGTCGTTAAGCGCCACGCCATACTCTTCTTTAAACGTCTCACCACGCAGGGTGGAAAGCGTAACCACGTTATTCAGGCCTTCCGCGCCGCAAAAACGCGACTGGGCAAATGGCAGATCGGAAGAAATGCACAGCACTACCGTGTTTTCTACCTTTCCGGCAAGCTCATTAAATTTACGCACCGAGGCGGCGCAAACGCCGGTATCCACGCTCGGGAAAATATTCAGCACCTTGCGCTTGCCCGCATAGTGCGAGAGCGAAACATCAGAAAAATCTTTAGCTACCAGCGTAAATGGTTTCGCGGTCTGGCCCGGCGTCGGCAGCTCGCCTGCCACGGCGACCGGATTGCCCTGAAAATGTACGGTCTGAGTCATAACTTTTCCTTATTAACGCGGTAAACGAATGTCTGAGTGTAAGCTATGGGGCTAAACTCCAACAGCGCTAAACACAACATTTCCCGCTTTATTGTCAAAATCCCCGTGGAATGGCTATGGTGTGGAAAGAATCATTGCTCTGCCAAAAGGAACCTTTAATGAGAAGTGTCAAAGTCTGGCCGGAAACCTGGCCGTTGCGCGCGCCTTTTGTTATCGCACGCGGCGGCCGCAACGAAGCGGACGTGCTGGTGGTGGAACTGGAGGAAGAGGGGATCGTCGGCACCGGCGAAGCCACGCCCTATGCGCGCTATGGTGAAACGGCGGCTTCAGTGCAGGCGCAAATCACGGCGCTGACCAAAGATCTGGAGCAGGGCATGACGCGTGAGCAGCTACAGCAGGCGTTACCCGCTGGCGCGGCGCGTAATGCTATCGACTCCGCGCTGTGGGATCTGGAAACCCGCAGGGCAAACAGCGATCTGTGGCGGATGACTCATGTTGTGCGTCCCGATGTGGTGGAAATGGCTCAGACCATCAGTATCGACTCGCCGGAAGTCATGGCCAGCGGCGCGCTGGCGCTGTGGCAGAACGGCGCGAAGGTGTTGAAAATCAAAATGGACAACGCGCTGATCACGGAAAGGCTGGTGGCTATCCGCACCGCCGTGCCGGACGCCACGCTGATCGTCGATGCCAATGAGTCCTGGCACAGCGAAGGCCTGGCGGCGCGCTGTCAGCTGCTGGCGGATCTGGGCGTGGTGATGCTTGAGCAGCCCTTACCGGCGGCGGACGATGCGCTGCTGGCCAACTTTATCCATCCGCTGCCGATCTGCGCCGATGAAAGCTGCCACACCCGCGAAAGCCTGCCTCAGCTGGCGGGACGTTATGAAATGATTAACATCAAGCTGGATAAAACGGGCGGGCTGACCGAGGCGCTGGCGCTGGCCGCCGCCGCCAAAACGGCCGGGCTGGAGGTGATGCTGGGCTGTATGCTTTGCACCTCCAGAGCCATTCGCGCCGCGCTGCCGCTGGCCGGCACGGCCCGTTTTGTCGATCTGGACGGGCCTACCTGGCTGGCGCAGGACGTGACCGCCTTGCCGTTCCGCTGCGGCAGAATCGCGCTTTCAGAAAGTCTTACTCAGTAGCTCGACCAGCGCGGTCAGATATTTTTCGCTGGCCTCGTCTGCCGAAACGGGCGGCAGCTCGGCGGTGATCACCGGCAGCCCCAAATCGGCGCACCAGCTGCCGAACGAGCCTGGCGTGGCGTAGCCGACAGACGTGACCAGCGGCAGCCCCATCTTTTCGGCCAGCCAGCGGCCCGCCTCGCTGTCGAGCGGATCCTCAATACAGGCCAGCGGCTCGTGAAAACTCACTACCCAGGCGGGTTTAAGCTGGTGGATCAGCGCACAAAGCGCCTGCGTTTCCGGTTCTGATCCGGCGCTTTCCCCTGTGGAAAGCGTCACGTCCCGTTCATTCGCCGCGCTATTCCAGCGATAAACTGTCTCGCCCGGCTGCCAGTTAGCCGCAGGAAAATTACGGTTCAAATCCACGCCGCGCGCGTTTGCCCGTAGGCCAAGCTGGCAGCCGTCGGGATTAACCGCCAGCACCACGTGATGGCGACGATGCCTTTCGTGCAGCGTGCGCATGGCGCAGGAAAGGGTGATCACCGCCGCCGTTTCGTCGCCGTGTGTCCCGGCCAGGATCAGCCCGCTGGCATCATCCGCATTCGGCGCGGGAAACCAGAGCAGGGGGGCGCCCAGCACGCTGCTGCCATAGCGCAGGCGATCGGCCTCCAGCTTGCCGCGCCGGGGCCGTGGATGATTCTGAGGCATAGTGACTCCAGAGGATTTGTCTAAAAGCTTTTTATAGCAGACTCGGCGTGCTGAAAGGAGGATGTTTTCCGTGTTGTGAACTGACGAGCCGGAAAATGCTGTAATTATCACAATCAGTTGCGCTAAAGTTCCCTCTAAATTCCGTTGCCCTGACTGAGGTATCCTGATGAGGAACGCTTTTCGTTTTACGCTGACGCTGCTGGCCCTGAGCGTCAGCGCTTCTCTCTGCGCCGCAGAGGTGCCGGCCGGCACCGAACTGGCCGCCCGCCAGGAAATCGTTCGGCATATCAAAGACGAACCCGCCTCGCTCGATCCCGCTAAGGCGGTAGGGCTGCCGGAAATCCAGGTTATCCGCGATCTCTTTGAAGGATTGACCAATCAAAACGCGCAGGGCGAAAGCGTGCCGGGCGTGGCGATCCAGTGGCAAACCACCGACAATAAAACCTGGATTTTCACGCTGCGTAAGGATGCCCGCTGGTCGAATGGCGATCCCGTGACCGCCAGCGATTTTGTTTACAGCTGGCGGCGGCTGGTCGACCCGAAAACCGCCTCCACCTTCGCCTGGTTTGCCGATCTGGCCGGGATCGCTAACGCCGCCGCTATCACCAAAGGCGAGATGACGCCCGATAAGCTGGGGGTTAGCGCGCTGGACGACCATCGGCTGAAAGTGACGCTGGACAAGCCCGTGCCTTACTTCGTCAGCCTGACCGCTAACTTCAGCCTCTATCCGGTACCGCAAAAAGTAGTGGAGCAGCAGGGCTCTGCCTGGACGCAGCCCGACAGGCTGACAGGCAACGGCGCCTATAAATTGCAGGAAAGGGTGGTAAATGAAAAGCTGGTGCTGGTGCGCAACGATCGCTATTGGGATAACGCGCATAGCGTCATTAATAAAGTGACTTTCGTGCCCATCAACGAGGAGTCAAGCGCGACCAAACGCTATCGCGCGGGTGATATCGATATTACCGAATCTTTTCCTAAAAACATGTATGGCCTGCTGAAAAAGCAGATCCCTGACGAGGTGTATACGCCGGATCAGCTGGGCACTTATTACTACGCTTTTAACACGCAGAAAGGGCCGACGGCGGATGTGCGCGTGCGCAAAGCGCTTTCGTGGAGTATCGATCGCCGTATTATTGCGGAAAAAGTGCTGGGCACCGGCGAGAAACCCGCCTGGCATTTTACGCCGGACGTTACCAACGGCTTTAAGCCGCAGCCGGGCTTCCTGCAGCAGCATTCTCAGGCAGAGCTGGACGCTCAGGCTAAAACGCTGCTGGCGGCGGCGGGCTATGGGCCGACGCACCCGCTCAGCCTGACGCTGCTGTATAACAGCTCTGAAAACAATCAGAAGGTCGCCATCGCCGTCGCGTCTATGTGGAAGAAAAACCTGGGCGTTAACGTGAAGCTACAGAATCAGGAGTGGAAAACCTATATCGACAGCCGTAACAGCGGCAGTTTCGATGTGATCCGCGCTTCCTGGGTAGGCGACTATAATGAGCCTTCCTCTTTCCTGAGTCTGCTGACCGCCAGCCACAGCGGCAATATTTCGCGCTTTAAAGATACGGCCTATGACGACTTGCTGACCAAAGCGAGCCGGGAAACCAATGCCGGGATCCGTAATGAGAATTACAATCGGGCGGAACAAATCCTCGCGGATCGGGTGCCCATCGCGCCTCTTTATCAACTCTCTAACGGCCGCCTGATCAAGCCCTGGGTCAAAGGTTATCCGATAACGAATCCGGAGGATGTGGCGTACAGCCGGATGCTTTATATCGTTAAGCATAACTAAGTACGCGCCGGAGCAGCTGTCGCTCCGGCCATAGCAGGCGGCCTCTTCGCTAACGCTCAATAAACCAGCTAATCGTGCAGGTGCTTTACGCATCGTTATCGGATTGACGAGAGATAATAACGGACAGTGACTCCCCGTTATCAGGTGCTTTATGACTAAAATCGTTACGCTGCTTTCTTTACTAGTGCTGCTATCCGGCTGCGCGTTGAAACACTATCCTTCTTCACCCTCGGTGAGTGAAGTACAAAAAACGACTCTGGACTGCCCGGCAGTGCAAAAGGAAATTGCCAGCCAGCAGCAGGTACAGCAGCAGATTGATAAAACCGGCGAGTTCAGCGGGCTTACCGTACTGGGTTTTATCGGTGACTTCGGCATTGGCAACGGCGTGGCGAAAAGCCTGGCGCAGAAACATGCTGACCAGCGGATGATCCAGTTGAAACAACTGGAAAAAACCAAATGTTCCGCCACGCTGCCGGGCTGAAAAACGCGATTTACGAGAGATCTCACAGTTTCATCACGCAGCGCTTGAGCTACACCCGCAATGATCTATGGTAGCGGCTGGATTGCTACTGCTTCGCTGCAGGCAAAACCTGACATCGGCGCGATCCGACCGTCAGGTTTTTTTATTTGTGGGTAACTAAATGGATATTATCAAAGTACTCAATAACAACGTGGCGATAGTGCTGGATAAACAGGGCAAAGAGCAGGTCGTGATGGGGCGCGGGCTGGCCTTTCAGAAACGTCCGGGCGAGCGGCTGGATCCCACGCGGGTGGAAAAAGTCTTTGCCTTGCAAAGCAGCGAGCTGACAGGGCGGTTAGCCGAGCTGCTGACGGAAATCACGCCAGAGGTGCTTGCCGTCAGCGAATGCATTATCGCACAGGCGAGGCAGGCGCTGACCACCGCTCTGCATGAAAGCGTGGCGATTGGTCTGACCGATCATATCCACTTCGCGCTTCAGCGCCAGCAGCAGCAAATTCCCTTGCGCAACGTACTGCGTTGGGAGATCCGCTCGCTTTACCCTAAAGAATATGAGCTTGGCCTGGCGGCGCTGACGATTATTGAGAAGCGGCTGGGCGTGCGTCTTGAAGAAGATGAAGCTGGTTTCATTGCGCTGCATCTGGTTAACGCGCAGCTGCATAGCGCGATGCCGGAGGTACACGCCATCACGCGGTTTATGCAGCAAATTTTGGATATCGTGAAATATCATCTGCAGATCGAATATCAGCCCGACTCGCTGAGCTATAACCGCTTTGTCACCCATCTTAAGTTCTTTGCCCAGCGGATGTTGGGGAAAAACGGCGTGGTCAGCGACGACCGCTCGCTGCACGACGTGGTGCGCAACCGCTACCCACAAGCCTATCGCTGCGTTGAGAAGATCGACCGCCATATCGTAAAAAATTATGCCTATACGCTGGGAACGGAAGAGCGCATGTTTCTGACCATTCATATTGAGCGGGTCAGAAAAGAGACGCTGGCCCTGGAAGAGCATGAGGATGAGGCGTAAGCTCGCAGGGAAGGCCTGACAAAGAGCAGGGCGACGAAATCTGGTATCGGGATACCGGGCCGCGGCTTATAGTAAGCATTATCAGTTATGCCTTACGTGCTATGGATTACAGGCTACAGATTTCAAACCTTATCAGGGCTGCTTACAAATCCACTATCAGAGAACGCCGCCTGAAGTCTCCCATACCGGCGGAAAATTCATCGCGGCGTGCCGATGTTTTTAATCAGAAAGTAATAACCGTTTTTACTCCTGTTACCCAGGCGTCCTGCGTTTCCCGTAAAGCACCGGGACGGTGCCAGTATTGCACTACTGGCTGAACCTCCAACCACGAGGTCGCACGCAGGCGATAGTAGAGCTCGGCGTTGACGGTGTGACCAGGAAGAGGGTGATAAAGCGCATCGACATCGTCGTGTGTTCCCTGTAGCTCGTTAAGGTATTGCTGGTTCCGGCGGTAATCCTTGCTTATTTCAATCCATGTAGCGCCCAGTCCCAGCCAGTCATCGGGCCGTGCATCGGCCAGGCCGTGATAGCGTAACGAAACGGCTGCGACCCGATGCAGCAGGTTACTGCGCCTATCGCTTAAACTCATACTGAATGAAGAGCTCAGCCCGCGGGTGGCATCGTCTTTGTGTCGGGTAAGCTGCTGGTTAAAGCCGCCGTACAGAAACCAGGTTCGATGATGGCTACGATAACCTTCCGCATCGTCAGCGCCGGTAGCCTGGGACTTTCCGGCATAAAAATCGGTTTGCGGCGCATTGGTAAACAGCAGGCCCAGGTTATAAATTCCGGGCAGGTTATTTATGCGAGTTTTTATTTCCAGCTCCAACGGCAGCACCACGCCTTTGCTGCCTCTGGTTGACCCGCTCCAGGCATGGCCGCGCGACTCAGCATTTGGGTTCTGCTCCATTATGCCGCTTTTTAAGGTCAGCTCATCGTTAAGTTTATATTGCAGCGTGGTTCCCCAGTAATGCACGTTCCAGTTATACCAGGTAAAAGAGTTAGCTGATTTGCCGCCGCACTGCGAAAGTAGCTGAAAGTCACAGGGGATTATTTGATCGAAATCCTGCACCTTGTTCATCATACCAATGCGCCAGTGCAGACGGCGATCGTGAAAGGTCCGGGCGAAAGTTAACCAGCCCAGACGGGTGATGGAACCCCGGCCAGAGCTTTCCTGAGCAATATCGTTAGCGCTGACCCTAGGATCCTGTAATCGTTTAAAGGTCAGGCTGTCATCGTGATTGCGATTAACAATATTGCCCTCGATTTTGGCATCGGCAATATTCGTCAGGTCTTCAAGATCCTGCCCGAACGTCAGCGAAAACTGATCGATATAGGCTGCATGACGATCGTGGTTGTAACCACCGGCAGCATTATAAGCAACCTGACTTAAATAGCCGAGGTTGAAATGGAAACCATCCGCCTCCAGAACCGGTCTTACCCCACCCATATCGCCGAGCAGCCCTGGCGTGGAAGGAACAAAGCCCAGAGCCTCTCCTTGCCAGGCTTCGCTGGCGTAAGCGGGCGGGCCTGAAACCATCAGGCCAAAAACGATTGGCGTAATGAGCGTTCTGACTTTAAAGGTGTAAGCGATCTTTCTCATCCGTTATTCCTTTAACCGATTCAGGCAGGCTATTAACGACATTGCCGGAAGGCGTTAACTGCCCTCCGGATTGAGCATGTCCGGCCTGGATTTATTCACCGCTGGCTCAGAGAGGCACCCTGGGTTTTTATAACCTCGCGATACCACCAAAAACTCTTTTTGGGCCTGCGCGCCAGCGTACCGTTTCCCTGGTCGTCGCGATCGACATAGATAAAACCGTAGCGTTTGGAAAACTCGGCTTTCGAGGCGCTCACTAAATCAATTGGCCCCCAGCTGGTATAGCCCCAGACCTCCACGCCGTCTTTAATGGCTTCACGCACCTGTACCAGATGATCGTTCAGATAAGCGATGCGATAATCGTCGTTGATTGCGCCATCCGCTTCTGCCTTATCCCTGGCGCCCAGGCCGTTCTCCACGATAAACAGCGGCTTTTGATAGCGATCGGCAAGCATATTCAGCAGCAGCCGCAGTCCCTGCGGGTCGATCTGCCATCCCCATTCAGAGGCGGGAAGATGTGGGTTCGGCACCATATCCAGCACGTTGCCACGCGCCAGGGCCGCTGTTTTATCCGCCGTGGCGCAGCCGCTCATGTAATAACTGAAGGAGATAAAATCAACGGGTTCGCGCAGATCGATGTTGTCCTGCTCGCTGATAGCTATTTCGATACCTTGCTGTTTAAAAAAGCGTGCCATATAGGGTGGGTAAGCGCCGCGCGCCTGTACATCGCCAAAGAACAGCCATTCACGATTTTTTTGTAGCGCTTCGAGCATATCTTCAGGACGGCAGGTCAGAGGATAAAGCAGGCCGCCCAGCAGCATATTGCCGATTTTGCCTTCAGACACAATTTGATGGCAGGCTTTTACTGCCCGTGCGCTTGCCACCAGCTGATGGTGAATGGCCTGGTATATCGCCTGTCTGCTGCTGTTTTCCGGCAGGCCTACGCCGGTGAAAGGCGCATGCAGTGACATATTGATCTCATTAAAGGTGAGCCAGTATTTTACTTTGTGCCTGTAGCGCTCAAATACCGTGCGGGCATAGCGTTCAAAAAAAACAATTGTTTGACGGTTGCCCCAGCCGCCGTAATTGCTGACCAGGCCGTAGGGCATTTCGTAATGCGAAAGCGTCACCATCGGCGCAATATTATATTTAGCCATCTCGTCAAACAGGCGATCGTAAAAAGCCAGTCCGGCCTCGCAGGGTTGCTCCTCGTCGCCCTGTGGGAAAATGCGTGTCCAGGCGATGGAGATGCGTAACACCGTGAAGCCCATTTCGGCGAACAGCCGGATATCTTCCGGATAGCGATGATAAAAATCGATGGCAATATCCTTGATGTTAAAATCGCCCGGCTGGCGCGCAACGCGTTCGCCAAAAATGCCGTGCGGTTGCAGATCGGAGGTCGACAGGCCTTTACCACCTTCCCGCCATGCTCCCTCAACCTGATTAGCGGCCATCGCGCCGCCCCAAAGAAAGTTTTGTGGAAATGTATGCATAATTGCTCCTTAAGCAGTTACATAATCAGCTTCAGCAACGCGCCGTTTTCCGCTACCTGTTCCCGATCGCTGGCGGGAAGCACGTCAAGATAGTCGTCGCTGTTGCTGATGATGACGGGCGTGGTCAGGTCATAGCCGGCTTCACGCAGGGCCGGAAGATCGAACTCAATGAGCAGCTCCCCACGGCGCACTGGCTGATCCTGCGCCACGTGAACGGTGAAATAGTTGCCGTTCAGCTGTACCGTATCCAGCCCGACGTGGATCAGCAGCTCCACGCCGTTTTCGGCGATCAGGCCAATCGCGTGTCCGGTGCGAAACAGCGAAGCCACGCGACCGTCCAGTGGGGAAACGACACGGCCGCAGTCGGGCACAATCCCTACGCCTTTCCCCAGCAGGCCGCTGGCAAAGGTTTCGTCGGCGATCTGTTCCAGCGGCACTACTTTGCCGCTTAGCGGGCTGGTCAGGGTAAAGGTGTGCGTCAGCTTTTCCGGGGGAGGCTCCGGCGTCGCATCGACGAGGGTTTCGGTTTCCTGCTGTGGAGCAAGACCGAAAAAGTAAGTGGCGACGGCCGCAAAAATCAGCGACAGCAGGGCGCCTGCCAGCACGGCATAAACGGTGATATCAATGCCCGTTTTAGGCACGCTCTGAAAAATCGTAAAGATGCTGGCCAGTCCAAACGAATAAACGCTGGCATGGTAAAAACCGATCAGCGCCGCGCCCAGCGCGCCGCCGATACAGCCAAAGATAAAGGGACGGCGGTTAGGCAGAGTGACGCCATAAACCGCCGGCTCGGTAATGCCAAAAATGGTGGCGCTAAAGGCGGAAGCGGCAATGCCTTTCAGCCTGCGATCGCGGGTTCGCAGCAGCACGCCCAGCGTCGCGCCGCTCTGGCCCATTACGGCGGCGAACAGCAGCGGCATCATAAAGTCCTGGCTATGCATGCTGAGGTTATTAATCATCAGCGGCACCAGCCCCCAGTGCAGGCCAAAAATAACCAGCACCTGCCAGAAACCGCCGAGGAAAAGCCCGGCGATCAGCGGACTCAGGGCGTAAATCCACAGATAGCCGTCAGCCAGCTGGTTACTGAGCCAGGTGGCGACCGGACCGATAACTAAAAAGCTCAGCGGTACCACCACCCCCAGACAAAGCAGCGGCGTAATAAAATTCCGGATGGCATCCGGCAGGCGCGAATTAACCATTTTCTCCAGCAGGCTGGCGACCCAGGCGGCGAGTAAAATGGGGATCACCGACGAGGCGTAATTGATAAGGATCAGAGGAACGCCGAAAAAGGAGAGCGGCGCTTCGCCGCTTTGCGCCTGATTAAAGGCTTCCAGCATTAAGGGATGCACCAGCGCAGCCCCAATCGCCATCGACGTAAAAGGGTTGCCGCCGAATTTTTTACCGGCACAGTAGCCGAGCACGAGGGGGAAAAAATAAAACAGCGCATCGCTGGCGACGAAAAGAACCCGATAGCTGCCGCTCTGCTCCTGCAGCAGCCCGATCGCCAGCGCCAGCGCCAGCAGGCCTTTCAGCACGCCGGAAGCGGCCATTACGCCAAGGAACGGGGTGAAAATGCCCGAAACGATATCGATAAAACGATTAAAGAGAGACAGTTTTACGGGCGCAGCGGCAGCCTGTTCGCCTTCACTTAAGCCGCCTTCGCTCAACAGCGCCTGATAGACGTCGCCGACATGATTGCCTATCACCACCTGATACTGACCGCCGCTCTCGACGATCGTAATAATTCCCGGATTGTTTTTTAGCGAGGCCGTATCGGCCAGCGCTACGGATTTAAGCCTGAAGCGCAGTCGGGTCGCGCAGTGTACCAGTGACGCTATGTTTTCCCGGCCGCCCACGCCTTGCAGAATTTGTTGGGCCAGCTGCTGATAGTTCATAAAACGCTCCCTGCACCTTCGTCTTAACTGAAAAAAACCAAAAAAAAACCTGAACCGCTTATTTTCGCCACGGGCATGAAAATAAGCGGTTCAGGTTTTGCCTGCGTAGACAGTGACAACCCTGATTAGCATTCAGGATAGTTTCTTAAAGGCGAACAAATAACAAGCATCGGCGATGGGTTGATGACTGAATCGTGAGGCGGATCGAGTTTTATTTGCACACTGACACGCTTTTTAACCTGTGTGCTCAGAAAGGAGGTTTTGCATTGGCATTCGCGCAGGCTAGACTGTATCGCATTGATTATGCTGCGAGGAAAGGTTGTGGAAAGCATAGCAGGCAAGGCCTTACAGGTATCGGACGCCATTATTTCCTGCCAGCTGGACGGAAAGGGCGGACTGATCCCGATTGATGATAAAGACGTAATTCACTGTGACAAGCCCTGCTGGCTGCACCTGAATTACACCCACCGGGAAAGCGCAGAATGGCTGATGTCCACGCCGCTGCTTCCGGACGCCGTGCGGGACGCCCTGGGCGGCGACAGTATGCGCCCAAGAGTCAATCGACTGGGCGACGGAACGATGATTACGCTACGCAGCGTCAACCTGAACACCGAATCGCGTCCCGATCAGCTGGTGGTTGTGCGGGTATTTATTAATGACCGGCTCATTGTTTCTACCCGCCAGCGTAAGGTGTTCGCTATTGATGAAGTGCTGACCGATCTGCAAAACGGCAACGGCCCCACCAACGGCGGCGGCTGGCTGGTGGACGTTTGCGACGCCTTAACCGATCACACCAGCGAGTTTATTGAGGACCTACACGATAAAATTATCGAACTGGAAGATGCGGTAGTCGATCAGCAGGTGCCGCCCAGAGGCGAGCTGGCGCTGATCCGTAAACAGCTGATTATTATGCGGCGCTATATGGCGCCTCAGCGCGACGTATTTTCGCGTATCGCCAGTGAAAGGCTGCCGTGGATGAGCGATGACGATCGACGACGCATGCAGGATATCGCCGACAGGCTGGGGCGTGGGCTGGACGACCTGGATGCCAGCGTGGCGCGTACGGCAGTCTTGTCGGATGAAATCAGCACGGTGATGGCGGAAGCGATGAACCGTCGCACCTACACCATGTCGCTGCTGGCGATGGTCTTTTTACCGACAACCTTTCTCACCGGCCTGTTTGGCGTCAACCTTGGCGGCATCCCGGGCGGCGAGTGGCGCTTCGGCTTTGCCACCTTCTGCTTTTTGTTAGTGGCGCTGGTGCTTGGCGTTGCCTGGTGGTTACGTCGCCGTAAATGGCTGTAATTTACCGCCACTCTGCCGCGATAAAGCGCAAAAAGGGGCAATAAAGCTGATCGATATCAATAAAAGGAGCAGGCGGCTGGGGCAAACTCTTTCTCGCAGGTGAATGCAACGTCAAGCGATGGGCGTTGCGCTCCATATTGTCTTACTTCCTTTTTTGAATTACTGCATAGCATTTTTAATTCATACAGGCCGGCGTAAGCCGGCTTTTTTTTGCCCGTTTGCCAGCGCTGGCGGTGGTGCCTATGCTTACAGTTCACCTTATGTTCGAGGAGGAAGATATGCTGTCCGACTACGTAATGGATACACCAAGAGCTTCCGATCCGGTGCCGACCGATCCCGTACCGATTCCCGATCCTATTCCAACACCGCAGCCGATGCCCGATCCGCCGCCTGATATGCCGGATCCCATCACCGATCCGCCGCCGCATATGTAGCACGGCCAGGCCGGTTAACATCGCCGGCCTTTTTTGCAGCTGACGACCGCTTCCCGAATATTTCCACCTCTGTTAAAAACCCGTATAATCCGCGACAGTCCAACGCTCAACCAGGAAACCCGCCGCCGGTTTGTCCGCTCGGCGTAATAAGTATTTATGAATCAGACTGATACAAGAAAAGAGACGCTCGAATTCAATAAGTTGCAAAAGCGCCTCAGAAGAAACGTCGGCAACGCCATCATTGATTACAACATGATTGAAGAGAACGACGTGGTGATGGCCTGCATGAGCGGCGGTAAAGATTCCTTTGCCATGCTGGATATTTTGCTGGGTCTGCAAAAGGTTGCGCCCGTGAAGTTTGAGGTGGTCGCCGTGAATCTCGACCAGAAGCAGCCTGGCTTTCCCGAGCATATTTTGCCAGAGTACTTCGAGAGCCTGAATATCCCTTACTATATCGTGGATAAAGACACTTACTCTGTTGTAAAAGAGAAAATCCCCGAAGGCAAAACCACCTGTGGGCTTTGTTCAAGACTACGCCGCGGCACGCTCTATTCTTTTGCAGAACGCATCGGCGCCACCAAAATCGCGCTGGGCCACCATCTTGATGATATTGTGGAAACCCTGTTTCTGAATATTTTTCACGGCGCGCGCATGAAGGCAATGCCGCCCAAGCTGCGTTCTGATGATGGCCGCAATGTGGTTATCCGGCCGCTGGCCTACTGCCGCGAAAAAGATCTGATCGCCTATGCTGAGCAGAAAGACTTCCCGATTATTCCCTGCAACCTTTGCGGATCGCAGGAAAACCTACAGCGTCAGGCGATTAAAGCAATGCTTGCCGAGTGGGATAAAAAAGAGCCGGGACGCGTGGAAAGCGTATTCAAATCGCTGCAAAACGTCAGTCCAAGCCAGCTGGCGGATCGCAATCTGTTCGATTTCGTCAATCTGCCGTTGGATCGCGAAGGCGAAAGAGAGGAGTACGCTTTTACCGAAGCGACGGTTTCCTCTACCAACATTGATAAAGCGATGTTTATCGACGTCACCAATATCTGAGTAAGCCGGGGAGGCCGCTCCCCGTCGTTAACCGTGCAGCGGAAGCCGCGCCTGCTTTTTTCAGCCGCTGCTTTTGCTGCCCGTGCATCCCTTCGTCGGCCCGGCACACAATTCCCTCCGCGGCAGTAACGTCCGCCAGCGCTTTTCTGCTACACTCAGCGGCAATTTCCCCTCCGGTTTTTCAGAGAGTAATTTGTGAGCGCTTTTTCAACCCTGACTTCCCTGCCAGCCAGCCAGATCGCCAATCTGAACGAGCTGGGCTACCACACCATGACCCCCATTCAGGCCGCATCGTTACCGGCGATCCTGGAAGGTCGCGACGTCCGCGCGCAGGCAAAAACGGGCAGCGGCAAAACGGCCGCTTTCGGCCTTGGCGTGATGCAGCGCATCGACGCCACGCAGTTTGTTACCCAATCGCTGGTGCTTTGCCCGACGCGCGAGCTGGCCGATCAGGTCACCAAAGAGCTGCGTCGCCTGGCGCGTTTTACCGCCAATATCAAAATCCTGACCCTGTGCGGCGGCCAGCCGATGGGCGCCCAGCGTGATTCGCTGGTGCATGCGCCGCATATTGTCGTCGGCACGCCGGGGCGTATTCTGGATCATCTGAAGCGTGAAACCTTGCAGCTGGGCCAGCTAAGTACGCTGGTGCTGGACGAAGCCGACCGCATGTTAGAGATGGGCTTCCGCGATGATATCGACGCCATTATCAGCCACACGCCGCCCGCGCGTCAGACGCTGCTGTTCTCCGCGACCTGGCCGCAGGATATCGCAAAGATTAGCCAGCGTGTTCAGCGCGATCCGCTGAGCGTGGAAACAGATGTGGTCAGCGATTTGCCAGCGGTTGAGCAAACTTTTTATGAAGCCGGCTCGCGAGAGAAACTGCCGGCGTTAATCGGCCTGCTTAGCGATAAGCAGCCGTCTTCCTGCGTGGTGTTCTGCAACACCCGACGCGAATGCGACGATATCGCCGCCGCGCTGGAAGGGCAGCAAATCAGCGCGCTGGCGCTGCATGGCGATTTGGAACAGCGCGACCGCGACCAGGTGCTGATCCGTTTTGCCAACGGCAGCTGTCGCGTGCTGGTGGCTACGGATGTCGCCGCGCGCGGACTGGATATTAAAGCGCTGGCAATGGTGGTCAACTATCAGCTTTCGTACGATCCGGAAGTGCACGTGCACCGCATTGGCCGTACGGCCCGCGCGGGTGCGGAAGGGTTGGCGATCAGTCTGGTTGCGCCGGACGAGATGATCCGCGCCCACGCGCTGGAAGACTTTTTACAGCAGAAGCTGAGCTGGCGCAGCGTGTCGGAGCTGAAAAGCGTGGCGCCTCGTCCGCTACCGGCGGAAATGGCGACGCTGAGCCTGGACGGCGGGCGTAAGGCAAAAATCCGCCCTGGCGATATTCTGGGCGCGTTAACCGGTGAGGCAGGGCTGAGCGGCGACGCTATCGGTAAAATCGATATTGGCCCAACGCAGGCGTATGTCGCTATCCGTCAGAGCAGCGCGCGCCAGGTGATGAAGCAATTGCAGCAGGTGAAAATCAAAGGGAAAACCTGCCGCGCCCGACTTTTGAAGTAGCGGCGCCGGCAGGCCCGGAACACTCTGAACAGGGTGTTCTTGCTTCAGAACTTCAGCACTTCCGGCGGCTGCGCCACCAGAGGTTCGGCATCGGCCATCAGCGTTTTAAAGTGCGGCTGATTGCCATGCGTCTCTACGGCCTGCGCGTCCTGCCAGGTTTCGTGAAAAAGGAACACGTTGCCGTCTTCTACGCTGCGGTACAGGTCATAATGAATACAGCCTTCTTCCGCGCGTGCCGGCTTAACGCCCGCGTTTAGCACTTTCTTCAGTTCGTCTGCTTTACCTGCTCTGGCGGTAAACTTCGCCACGATACGCACATTTTTGTCGCTCATTTTATTCTCCTTAGATAAAACCCGGTGTAAGGCCGTTTCCGTTCGACAGGATTAGCTGCCGAAGAGAGAAAGCTATCATGCCATAAATTGCTTAAGCCTTCAGGTCGTTACGCTATTTATTCAGCCAGGCTTTAGTGTCAACGCACGTAATGCCAACAGCTAAAAGTCGACGAAGGTGACAGCGTCACGCTTATGCTCAGCTTCAGGCGGGCGCCAGGTTCATCCTGGTGACACTGTCACTACTGTCTGCGTTGATGACCTTATTGGTAAAATCAGACCAGCGGCTATTGCCATTCATTATTTTTAATTTAGTAAATATTCGTGACTGCGCTCGACCCTGACGGCATCCTGACATATGCTGACCCACGCCCAAGTCCTTCTTCCGGAGTTTTCTGATGAGAGCAGCGATATTTCTGCTTGCTGGTTGCGTCCTGCTTACCGGCTGTAGCCACGATAACGAGCCGCCGCAGCAGGCTACCAGCGCCCACGTGCCGCCTAAAGTCGTGATGTCCGATCTGGCCGCCAGCGCCTGTTCAGACGCCGGGGGAACGCTGGCGCTTTCGCGCCAGCTGGATGGAAGTGCTGTAGGCATGTGCCAGCTGGCCAACGGGCGTCGCTGCGGCGAAAGCGCGCTGGCCAGCGGCAGCTGCGCCCGCTAAAAACCGGCGTTAGCCCGTCAGCTCATTATCGCAGAGATCGCCTTTTTCCAGCTGCTGCAGATTTTGCAAGGTGGTCTCGGCAATGCTGGTCAGGGCTTCTGCCGTCAGGAAAGCCTGATGGCCGGTAAACAGAACATTATGGCAGGCGGACAGGCGACGGAAGATATCGTCCTGAATAACGTCATTAGATTTATCTTCGAAAAAGAGATCGCGTTCGTTTTCGTAAACGTCCATACCCAGCGAGCCGATCTTCTGCATTTTTAGCGCGTCAATCGCCGCCTGAGAATCAATCAGGCCGCCACGGCTGGTATTAATAATCATCACGCCATCTTTCATCTGCTGGAAAGCCGCCATATTCAGCAGATGATTATTCTCGGGCGTTAGCGGACAGTGGAGCGAAATCACATCCGATTCCCTGAACAGCGTTTTGATATCGACGTAGGTGGCACCCAGTTCCAGCGCCTGGGGATTGGGATAAGGATCGAAAGCCAGCAGCCGCATACCAAATCCTTTCAGGATACGCAGCGTGGCAAGGCCGATTTTGCCCGTACCGATAATACCGGCGGTACGACCGTGCATATTGAAGCCGATCAGGCCTTCCAGCGAGAAGTTGGCGTCGCGGGTTCGCTGATAAGCCCGGTGAATACGGCGGTTCAGCGTCATCATCATACCAACGGCGTGTTCCGCTACGGCTTCAGGCGAATAGGCCGGCACGCGCACCACTTTCAATCCCAACGTTTTTGCCGCCTCCAGATCCACGTTATTGAATCCGGCGCAGCGCAGCGCGATATATTTGACGCCCAGCGACGCCAGCTCCTCCAGCACCTCGCGGCCGCCATCGTCGTTAACGAAAATGCAGACGCCGTCGCAGCCAGCCGCCGTCTTCGCGGTACGTGCGGTCAGCAGAAAATCAAAATATTCCAGCTCAAATCCATAGCTTTCGTTAACCTGCTCAAGGTATTTCCGGTCGTACTGTTTGGTACTGTATACCGCAAGTTTCATGCATGATCTCCTGTATCCGTCAGACAGCTCTCCCTTAACAATACTTCGCATTGGACGGCTAGTCAGCCAATGGCAGGCAATATTTGTTCGGCAGGTGAATAATTACCCGCTCAAATCTTCTCGCGGCGCGCAGGACGTGCCATGATTTACGCCTTAACGTAAGGAATGGATTGAAGTATGGGCCGGGGCTGGAAGCTATTTATTATCGCCATCGCGGCCGCTGCGGTTTTAAGCGGCGCCGGACTGCTGACGCTGAGCTGGTGGCTGCCGCGGCTGGCGGGCTTCTGGCTGCCCGCTGCCACCACGGTCAGGCTGGATGGCAACCCCCGCTGGCGTTCAGGCGCCTTGTGGCTGCCCGGCCTTCGCTATCGCACAGGCGACTGCGAGCTGGCGAGGGCGAGCAACGTGACGCTGGGAAGCGCCGCAGGCCGCTGGAAGCTGGGCGCGACGCTGCTTGAAGTCAACAGCGCCTGTTTCAGCAAGCTGTCGACAAGCAGCGATCAGCCTGCCGCGCCGCGTTCGCTGGCGGAGTGGCAGTCAATGCTGCCAAAAGCAGACGTTGCCATTGAGCGCGTCAGCCTGCTTCCCTGGCAAAGCTGGGCGGGAGCGCTACGGCTCAACCTCGATCCCCAACGGCAGCTTATTTACTGGCAGGGCGAAAACCTTTCGTTACGGGCCGTGCTGGCGGGCCAGCAGCTGGATGTACAGTCGCTGGCGCTTAGCGTAGCGGGCATGACCGATCCCATCACCATGAACGGTTTGCTGACGCTGCCGAAAATACCTGACCGGCTGCCGGATAGCGGCGAGCTGGCGGCCACGCTGAAAACGGCCAGCGTTCCACAGCCGCTGCGGGCCAGCCTCAACTGGCAGCAGAACAGCGGCACGCTGACCCTCAGGGCGCAGGATCTGGAGGAGCCGCTGCTGCTGCTGCCGTGGCGGGTTTCCGCGCAGCAAATTGCGATTAGCCAGGGCAAATGGCGCTGGCCCTGGGCCGCACAACCGGTGTCCGGCGGTGTGGCCCTGACGCTAAAAGACTGGCGGCAAGGGCTGCCGGGGATGGAAGTCACAGGGAGACTCAACGTGCTGACCCAGGGACGCGGCGGCAAAGGCAATGTCGTGCTGTCAGTCGGGCCGGGCCATCTGGACTGGACGCAGAGCGAGCTGCCGTTTCGCCTGACGGGCGAGAGCAAACTGGCGCAGCTGCTTTTTTTCGTCGGCATTCCCGGCAAGTTACAGGGCCCGCTGCTTGATCCCGTTCTGCGCCTTCAGCCCGGCGCGCTGTTGCGGATGCGCGGGCGTCTGCTCTCTACGCTGGAGGTGGACGAAGCGCGCTGGCCGCTTTCCGGGGTGGCGGTCTCTTCAGCGGGCATCGAGGGGCGGCTACAGGCCATTCTTAGCGCGCACGATAACCAGATGGGACGGTTCCGCCTGCATCTGGACGGTCGCGCCACGGGATTCTGGCCGGACAAAGGCCGCTGGCTGTGGCGCTATTGGGGCGACGGGCTGATGGCGCCGCTGGCGGCCAAATGGGATGTAAAAGGGCGTGGAAGCTGGCAGGATCGGCAGATTGAACTCGCTTCTTTGTCCACCGGATTCGATCAAATTCGCTACGGCGGGGTAACAATGGCCGCGCCCAGGCTAACGCTGGCCAGGCCGGTTCGCTGGCTACGCGACGAGAAAACCCCTGCTTTTAGCGCAAGCTTGCGGCTCAACGCGCAGCGCACCAGCCTCGACAGCGGCGGCTATCTGCCGCCCGCAGAGTTAATGCTTGACCTCAACGGTAGCGATCCCGCTCGTTTCCTCTATAAGAGCAAACTGACCGCCGATCCGGTCGGCCCGGTACGGATACAGGGCCGCTGGGACGGTACGCGGCTGCGTGGCCAGGCCTGGTGGCCGCAGCAGTCGCTAAGGGTTTTCCAGTCACTGTTGAACGACGATCTGAAAATGTCTGTTCGCGGCGGCACGCTGAAAGCTCAGGTCGCTTTTTCAGCGGCGGCGGATCAGGGTTTTGCCGCAGGCGGCCACTGGGTGGTCAGCGACGGCAGCGTGCGCACGCCGGATAACCAGTTTACCGGCATCGATTTCTCTTTGCCGTTCAGGCTGCAAGCGGGCCAGTGGTACTTTGGCGCCAAAGGCCCGGTTTCGCTGCGCATCAAGGCAATTAAAAACCAGTTTGCGCTAAAAAATATTCGCGCCGATCTTCAGGGCTGGTATCCGTGGAGCGCCGCCCGGCCGCTGCGCCTGAGCAACGTCGGGGTGGAGGTGCTGGGCGGCGAGCTGAGTTTGCTTAGCCTTCAGCTACCGCAAACCGAAGCGGCCACGCTACGGCTGAAAGCTATCAGCATGAGCGAGCTGGTAACGGCCATTCAGCCGAAAAAAATCGCCATGTCCGGCCGCGTTGACGGCGCGCTGCCGCTGTGGCTGCAAAATTCTGCCTGGCTGGTCAAAGAGGGCTGGATCACCAACAGCGGCCCGCTGACGCTGCGGCTGGATAAAGATTTCGCCGACGCGCTGGCTTCCGGTAATATTGCCACCGGCGCGGCGATGGACTGGCTGCGCTATATGGAAATTTCCCGCAGTCGGGCCACGCTGAATATTGATAATAAAGGCGAGATGACCATGACGGCGCAGGTCAACGGCACCAGCCGCTTCAGCGATAAAAATCAGCACGTCTCGCTGCACTACACGCAGCAGGAAAATATTTTTCAGCTGTGGCGTAGCCTGCGCTTTGGCGACAATTTGCAATCCTGGACAGAGCAGCACGCCACGCTGTCAGCACAAGGAAAAACCGAATGAAAACAGCTCTGCCGATCCTCGCGGGGATGCTGCTCAGCGGCTGCGTGCCCCGTATTGAGGTCGCTGCCCCAAAAGAGCCGATCACCATCAATATGAACGTGAAAATCGAGCATGAAATCGTGATTAAAGCGGACAAAGACGTGCAGACGCTGCTGAAAAACGGCGAGGATGCGCCGCTGCGGCAATAAAAAAGCAGCCGGGCGGCTGCTTTTTCAGGTGAGATCTGAGGAAAAGATCAGGCGTTAACCAGCTGGTTCAGCGTGGCTTTCGCTTCTTCGCTGGCTTTGGTGGCCGCTTCCGGGCCGTATGCCATGCCTTCAGCGTAAACGAACTGTACGTCGCTCAGACCCAGGAAGCCCAGGAACAGCTTCAGGTAAGGCGTTTGCAGATCGGCTGGCGTATCTTTATGGATGCCGCCGCGGCTGGTGATCACAATTACTTTTTTACCGACGATCAGACCTTCCGGGCCTTTCTCGGTGTAGCGGAAAGTTACGCCGGCGCGGGCAATCAGGTCAAAGTAGTTTTTTAATTGCGTCGGGATGTTGAAATTGTACATCGGCGCCGTAATAACAACGGTATCCACAGACTGAATTTCAGCAATCAGCTCGTCGGAAAGCGCCAGGGCTTCCTGCTGACGCGGCGTCAGAGCAGCATCGGAAGGACGCAGCGCGCCGACCAGTTCGCCGTCCAGTACCGGAATCGGATTTGCAGCCAGATCGCGGATCACGATCTCATCGCCGCTGTGCGCCGCTTTCCACTCTGCAACAAAGTGATCGGCCAGCTGGTTGGACTGTGAGTAGCCTGCGAGAATGCTCGATTTCAGTACTAAAACTTTGCTCATAATGAATTTCCTTTGTTATGCGGATGTGTCCGCTCAATGACTTACACTCTATTGGCAAATCAGCCGTAGGGATAGTGCAATATTCTGAAGCCCGTGTTCGAATTTACTGAACAAGGTTAGCGCGCCGCAGCCGTAGCTAAGTGGTTGTCTGTGCTACAATACGCAAAATTTTTTATTCATACTTTGTTTGCCAGCCTGCTGGCGATTAGCGAGCTTTTTTATGTCTGATACTCCCCGTACGCCTTTAACGACGCTGGCGCCGCGCCTGGACGCGCTGATGCTCAGAGATCGTCAGCGGCTGCAAAAGCGCCTGCACGGCGCAAAAAAAGTGAAGAACCCTGCGGCTCAGCAGGCGATAGCCGATGAGCTGAGCGGCGAAATCGTCGCGGCGGAACAGCGCGTGGCGCTGCGGAAAGCGGCCACGCCGACCATCCGCTACCCGGAAAACCTGCCGGTCAGCCAGAAGAAACAGGAAATCGCCGAGGCTATTCGCGATCACCAGGTGGTGATTGTTGCAGGCGAAACCGGCTCGGGGAAAACCACCCAGCTGCCGAAGATTTGCATGGAGCTGGGCCGGGGCATCACGGGGCTGATTGGTCACACCCAGCCGCGTCGTCTGGCGGCGAGAACGGTGGCCGATCGCATTGCGGCCGAGCTGGAAACCTCGCTCGGCGGCTGCGTGGGCTACAAGGTGCGCTTCAACGATCAGGTCAGCGAAACGACGCAGGTCAAGCTGATGACCGACGGTATCCTGCTGGCAGAAATCCAGCAGGATCGCCTGCTGATGCAGTACGACACCATCATTATTGATGAGGCGCACGAGCGCAGCCTGAATATCGACTTCCTGCTGGGCTATCTGCGCGAGCTGCTGCCGCGCCGTCCCGATTTAAAGATTATCATTACCTCGGCCACTATCGATCCGCAGCGCTTTTCCCGGCACTTTCACCATGCGCCGGTGATTGAAGTCTCCGGCCGCACTTATCCGGTCGAAGTGCGTTACCGGCCGATTGTGGAAGAGGCGGACGACACCGAACGCGATCAGCTACAGGCGATTTTTGACGCGGTGGACGAGCTGGGTCAGGAAAGCCGTGGCGATATCCTGATCTTTATGAGCGGCGAAAGGGAAATTCGCGACACCGCCGATGCGCTGAACCGGCGCGATCTGCCGCATACGGAGATCCTGCCGCTCTATGCGCGCCTTTCCAACGCCGAGCAGAACCGCGTCTTCCAGTCGCACAGCGGCAGGCGCATCGTGCTGGCGACCAACGTGGCGGAAACGTCGCTGACCGTGCCCGGCATTAAGTACGTTATCGATCCCGGCACGGCGCGTATCAGCCGCTACAGCTTCCGCACCAAGGTTCAGCGTTTGCCGATTGAGCCGATTTCCCAGGCGTCGGCAAACCAGCGTAAAGGACGCTGCGGCCGCGTTTCCGAGGGCATCTGTATCCGCCTTTATTCGGAAGAGGATTTTTTAAGCCGTCCGGCCTTTACCGATCCGGAAATTTTGCGCACCAATCTGGCCTCGGTCATCTTGCAAATGACCGCGCTGGGCTTGGGCGATATCGGCGCGTTTCCTTTTGTGGAAGCGCCGGACAAACGCAATATTCAGGATGGCGTCAAGCTGCTGGAAGAGCTGGGCGCGATAACCCTGGACGACCAGCACTATAAGCTGACGCCTTCCGGCCGTTCGCTGGCGCAGCTGCCGGTCGATCCGCGCCTGGCGAAAATGGTGCTGGAGGCGCAGAAATACGCCTGTACCCGCGAAGTGATGATTATCACCGCCGCGCTTTCTATCCAGGATCCGCGCGAGCGTCCGGTTGAGAAACAGCAGGCATCCGACGAGAAACATCGCCGTTTTGCCGACAAAGAGTCCGATTTCCTCTCCTTCGTCAATCTGTGGAACTACCTTCAGGAGCAGCAGAAAGCGCTGTCGTCCAGCCAGTTCCGACGCCTGTGCAAAACGGACTACCTGAACTATCTGCGCGTGCGCGAATGGCAGGATATCTACACCCAGCTGCGGCAGGTGGTGCGCGAGCTGGGTATTCCGCTGAACAGCGAACCGGCGGATTTCCGGGGCGTGCATACCGCGCTGCTGACCGGGCTGCTTTCCCATATTGGTCAGAAAGACGTCGAGAAGCAGGAGTACTCCGGCGCGCGCAACGCCCGCTTCTCGATTTTCCCCGGCTCCGGCCTGTTTAAAAAGCCGCCGAAGTGGACGATGGTCGCCGAACTGGTGGAAACCAGCCGTCTCTGGGGCCGTATTGCCGCCCGTATCGAGCCGGAATGGATCGAGCCGCTGGCGCAGCATCTGATTAAACGCAGCTACAGCGAGCCGCACTGGGAGAAAGGCCAGGGCGCGGTGATGGCCAGTGAAAAAGTCACGCTGTACGGCCTGCCGATCGTAGCGGCGCGCAAGGTCAACTACGGCCCGATCGATCCGGTGCTGTCGCGCGAGCTGTTTATCCGCCACGCGCTGGTGGAAGGCGACTGGCAGACGCGTCACGCCTTCTTCCGCGCCAATCTTAAACTGCGTGAAGAGGTGGAAGAGCTGGAGCATAAATCGCGCCGACGCGATATCCTGGTGGATGACGAGACGCTGTTTACCTTTTATGACCAGCGTATTCCGCACGAGGTGATTTCCGCCCGGCATTTCGACAGTTGGTGGAAAAAGGCGAGCCGCGAGCAGCCCGAGCTGCTTAATTTTGCTAAAGAGATGCTGATCCGCGAAGGCGCTGAGAACATCAGCAAGCTGGATTACCCTAACTTTTGGCAGCAGGGCAACCTGAAGCTGAAGCTGAGCTACCAGTTCGAGCCGGGAACCGATGCGGATGGCGTTACGGTGCATATCCCGCTGCCGCTGCTGAATCAGGTTGAGGAAAAAGGCTTCGAGTGGCAGATCCCCGGCGTGCGGCGGGAGCTGGTTATCGCGCTGATTAAGTCGTTGCCAAAACCGTTACGCCGTAACTTTGTGCCCGCGCCGAATTACGCCGACGCTTTTCTGGCGCGCGCCACGCCGCTGGAGCTGCCGCTGGTGGACGCGCTGGAGCGCGAATTCCGTCGGATGAGCGGCGTCACTATCGACCGTGAGGCCTGGCAATGGGATCAGGTGCCCGATCATCTTAAAATGACTTTCCGCGTGGTGGACGAACATAACCGCAAGCTGGCGGAAGGACGCGATCTCGCCGCGCTGAAAGAGCAGCTGAAGGCCAAAGTGCAGGAAACGCTGTCGCTGGTGGCGGATGACGGGCTGGAGCAGAGCGGCCTGCATATCTGGAGCTTCGGCGATCTGCCAGACCATTTCGAGCAGAAGCGCGGCAGCTACAGCGTGAAGGCATGGCCCGCGCTGGTGGATGAAAAAGAGAGCGTGGCGATCCGGCTGTTTGATTCCGAGCACGAGCAGAAAAAAGCGATGTGGCGCGGTCAGCGCAGGCTGCTGCTGCTCAATATCCCTTCGCCGATTAAATATCTGCATGAAAAGCTGCCGAACAAAGCCAAGCTAGGGCTTTACTTTAACCCTTATGGCAAAGTGCTGGATTTGATAGATGACTGCATCGCCTGCGGCGTGGACAAGCTGATTGCCGAATATGGCGGCCCGACCTGGCAGGAAGAGGGCTTCCGCCAGCTGCATGAAAAAGTGCGAGCGGAGCTGAACGAAACCGTGGTGGAAATAGCCAAAAAGGTCGAGCAGATCCTGACGGCGGTGTTTGCTATCAACAAGCGGCTGAAAGGGCGCGTGGATATGACGATGGCGCTGGCGCTTTCCGATATCAAAGCGCAGATGAACGGCCTGGTATATCGCGGTTTCGTTACCGGCAACGGCTGGAACAAGCTTGCCGACACCCTTCGCTATTTGCAGGCTATCGAGCGCCGTCTGGAAAAGCTGCCGGTCGATCCGCACAGCGACCGCGCCAGAATGGTCAAGATAGAGAAAGTTCAGCAGGCCTGGCAGGGGTGGTTTAACAAGCTGCCGCCGGTTCGCCGCGATGATGAGGATGTAAAAGAGATCCGCTGGATGATTGAAGAGCTGCGCGTCAGCTATTTCGCTCAGCAGCTGGGCACGCCTTATCCGGTTTCGGAAAAGCGTATTCAGCAGGCAATGGATGAGATAGTGCTCTGAGATTAACTCGTCCGCTGGCAATACAGGCCAGCGGACGCTCTTAAACTTAAATAGCTGTTGCTAAAAGAATTAGCAGTAAAAACGCGTTAAGGATTGGTGAGCGGCTTTGCCTGCTGCATCCGGCTGGAGAAAAGGCAAAAAGGATATTCACTAGCACAGCTTAAAAACCTGCCTGAATGCCGCAAACCGACGGCATTCATTTATCCCTTTATTCCTGCGCCAGCGTTTCCAGGCCGTCCCGGAAAGCGGTGACGGCAATGGCGCGGTTATCCGCTTCGTAACGATCTTTTGCCGCCGGTGCAGAGCTTTGTACCGCAATCAGCTGCCAGCCGCTGTCGCTTTTTAGCAGGAGCGGCGAACCGCTGTCGCCAGGCAGGGTGTCGCACTGATGCGACAGCACATTTTTCTGCGCCCAGCCGGTAATCAGACAGTTGCTGTGTGAATAGAGCGTATCAAGATGATCTTCCGGGTAGCCCGCCTGAGTTACCCGACGCTGTTGCGTTTTCAGCGCGGCGGTCAGATCGCTGCGGCTGCCGTCAAACAGCGGCACGGGTGTTATGCCGGAAGGCGGATTATGCAGTACGACCAGCCCGTAATCGTAAGGTGCGGCCGATGAAGGCACGATCCAGCCGTCGCCGTCGGCCTTAAGCTTTCTGCCTAAAGCGGGATCGACCCGGGTATCCACATCGTGAATTTCGTAGCGCCAGTCGCCATCATGCCCGATAAAACGCAGCGCAACGACTTTATCGATTTTGCCCGGCGGCGCCAGCAGACAGTGGCCGGCAGTCAGGGCTAAATGAGGCGAAATCAGGGTGGCGCTACACAGGTTGCCGCTGGCGGTTTCCAGCTGGCCTATTGCTTCCCACGGCTGGCTGGCGGTATCGCTGACAGGGTGGCGATCGTCTTTGCCGAAAAACAGCGTTCTGACATCCTGTGCGTCGTCGTCACCGGCGTGGCTACAAAATGAAAGGGCTAAACATCCCATTAAAAAAAAAGCTTTCAGGCGCATGTCTCTCTCTGAATGGAGATTAAAAACCGCAGGTGGTAATAACTATAGTCGGCTGGCGGTAAAAAGGAAGTTTAATTTATAAATCAGCAGGCTACGGGTATTAAAGATAGAAGCTAAAGGCGATAGCGCCGCAGACAATCATACAGACCAGGATAATTTCGAATAAATAGCGGCGCACCATCATCCGATACTCCAGGAAAAAAACACCCGGCTGAACCGGGTGTTTAAGTGAACAGACTAAGTTGAAGGCTTGCTTCGGCAATTACGCTTTAGGCGCGGCGGCTTTCTTAGCGGTTTTCTTGTGGTGTACTTTCTTGGCGGCCTGAGCTTTCTGCGCTACTGGCTTAGCGGCTTTCTTGTGGTGTACTTTCTTGGCGGCCTGAGCTTTCTGCGCTACTGGCTTGGTTGCTTTTTTATGGTGCACTTTCTTGGCGGCCTGCGCTTTCTGCGCTACTGGTTTAGCCGCTTTTTTGTGGTGTACTTTCTTGGCAGCCTGCGCTTTCTGTGCAGCTGGCTTAACGGCTTTCTTGTGGGCCTTCTTGGCTGCCTGAGCTTTCTGGGCTACCGGCTGTTTAACGGCTTTCTTGTGTTTTTTAGCTGCCTGCGCTTTCTGCACGGCTTTCTTGTGCGCTTTGTGATGCTTAGCGGCATGAGCTGGCGCGGCGGTAGTAGAAGCAGCCGGTGCGGTAGTGGCTGGCGCGGCGGTGGTTTCAGCAGCAAAAGCAACTGAAGAGATACCCATAGCAGCGGCTACAACCAGAGCGAATAATTTTTTCATTGCACAACCCTCAAAGTGTTATTTCATTTTTCAGCCCACTGCGGGGCCGGTGAAGAGACTATAAGGGAAGGGCGGCGGGCTTTCCGTGAGTGATTGGTATCGGCGTGTTACCGATTGTACAAAGCCCGCCGGCGCGACGGGCTTGCGGACTGGTTACAGGTAGCGGTTTTCCAGATGCTGCCGGAAAAAGCGCGGATTAAGATCTTCGCCGGTGGCGTTTTCAATCAGCTGACGGGTGGTGAAACGACTGCCGTGCTGCCAGATATTCTGCTGTAGCCAGTCAAAGATCGGTTGCAGATTTCCTTCGCGGATATCGCTGTGCACCTGCGGCAGCGCCTTTTTCACGCTGTTGAAAAGCTGTGCCGCGTACATGGCACCCAGCGTGTAGGTAGGGAAATAGCCGAACGAGCCGTCCGTCCAGTGAATGTCCTGCATACAGCCGTCGCGATAGTTGCCGGTCGTGTCCAGCCCCAGCAGCGCCTGCATCTTCTCCTGCCACAGCGTCGGGATGTCGTCCACTTCAATCTCGCTTTCGATCAGCGCACGCTCGATCTCATAACGCAGAATGATATGCGCGGGATAGCTCACTTCATCCGCATCCACGCGGATCAAACCAGGCTTAACGCGCTGGTTAAGGGCGATAAAGTTAGCTTCTTCCAGCTCAGGACGGTCGCCCATCAGCGTTTTAACCTGCGGCAGCAGCAGGCTCAAAAACTCCGTGCTGCGGCCCAGCTGCTTTTCAAAGAAAAGGCTTTGCGACTCGTGAATCGCGGTGGAGCGGGCCAGTGCAACGGGCTGACCGGCCCACTGCTTCGGCAGATTCTGCTCGTAGCAGGCGTGGCCAGTTTCGTGGATCACGCCCATCATCGCGCTGATAAATTCGTTAGCGTTGTAGCGGGTAGTAATGCGTACATCTTCCGGAACGCCGCCGCAAAACGGATGCGCGCTGACGTCCAGTCGCCCGGCGTTAAAGTCAAAATTAAGCAGCTTCATCAGCGCGTTGCCCAGCAGCTGCTGCGACTCCACCGCGAAAGGGCCAACCGGTACGGCAACCGGCTGGCGTGACTGCTTCTCGACAATACGCGCCAGCAGCGAAGGCAGCCACTGCTTCAGCTCGCCGAAGGTGCTGTCCAGCTTGGCGGCGGTCATGCCAGGCTCATAAAGATCCAGTAACGCATCGTAACGGGAGCAGCCGTTCGCCTGCGCGCGCAGCTCGGCTTCCGCCCGGCTCAGCTTTACTACTTCCTTCAGATTAGCGGCAAAACCCTGCCAGTCATTGGCGGGGCGCTGCTGACGCCAGGCGTGTTCGCAGCGGGCGCCGACGAGAGATTTTTCCTCGACCAGCGCGGCAGGCAGCAGGGCGGCCTGATCGTAAGCGCGGCGCATCTCACGCAGGTTAGCGCGCTCCACGTCATTCAGGGTTTCATTGGCAGCCTGATCCAGCCATTGCGCCACGGCTTTATCGGTCAGGATTTCATGACGCAGCACGCTCAGTTCGGCCAGCGCCGCGCCGCGTGCGCTACTGCCGCCGGGCGGCATCATGGTCATCATATCCCAGCCGGCGATGGCTGACAGATGGCCGAAGCGGGAAAGACGGGTAAAGGTTCGGGTCAGATTTGCATAGGCGGATGACATAGATATCCTTTTAGTCATGGCGCTGTCAGACAGCGCGAGGAGGCGTTAAGGGTAAATCAACCGGCCAGCAAAAGCGAACGCTTGCGCCGCCAAGCGGGCTGGCGTCGATAGTCACGGTGCCGCCAAAGGCCTGCGCTACCGAGTGCACAATCGCCAGCCCAAGCCCGCAGCCGCCGGTCGCGCGGTCGCGGCTGGGGTCAAGACGCACGAAAGGCTCGAATACCCGTTCGCGCTCGGCCAGTGGAATGCCCGGCCCGTCATCCTCTACCTGCAAGCAGGCGGTATCGCCGTCGAACCACAGCCCGACGCGCAGGCGCTGCCGGGCATAGCGCAACGCGTTATTGACCAGGTTATCCAGCACTCGCTCCATCAGCCGCGTGTCCGCCACGCCCAGGTTCTGACGCTGCGGCGTATCCAGCTCCAGGGTAAATTCGGGATGCACCATGCGGATATCGTCCAGCCGTTCGCTCAGCCAGGCAGCCAGATCGAGCGACTGAAGATGCAGATCGACCTTTGGCCTGTCCAGGCGGGCGTAGGTCAGCAATTCTTCAATCAGCGACTCCAGCTGGCCGATATCGCGATTCAGCGCGGCGGCTTCGCTGGCGCTAAGATTATCGCTCATCTCCAGCCGGTAGCGCAGGCGCACCAGCGGCGTGCGTAGCTCATGGGCGATGCCGTCAATCAGCTGCTTTTTACTGACCACCAGCGTATTGATATTGTCCGCCATCTGATTAAAGGCCACGCCGAGCCGCAACAGGCTGGAGGCGTTATCAAAATGGATCCGCTCGTCCAGATGGCCCTGGCCGAAGCGCTGCGCCGCCGACTCCAGCCGCAGCATGTCTTTCCAGTGCGGCCGCATCCAGATAAACACCGGCAGCGCCAGCGAAATGCCGATAAAGGCCAGCAGCACGATATCCAGGATGCGCATTTCGTGCAGGAAAAAGAGGTAAGGGATCGGCCCCACGGCCAGCACATAATGGCTGCGCGGAATGTGCTGTAAAAAAGTGTATTCGTCATCAAGGGCGACGATCCCGCCCGCGCGCAGGCGGCGCATGGTAGGCGCATCCAGCTGATATTTGTTCATCGGCTCGATATGCAGCTTAAAAGAGAGGTTAAGATCCAGATTATCGATGGTTTTATTCCAGTCGCGGGGCGGGATTTCCCGCAGCTCGCTGCGCATCAGGTAGAGCGAGCTTTTCATCAGGTCATCCATTGACTCTCGCCCGGCGCGCTCGGCGGTAAATTTATACACCAGCCCCACCAGCATCGCCATGACCAGAAAACAGACAAACAGCAGCAGATAAAACTGAATAAACAGCTTCTTCATTTTTTTTTACCTAAAAACATAAATTTAGCTATATCGCGATGGCTGAAAGGGCACTGTGGGGGCAGGACGTAATCCCCCTGTGCGCTTGTTCAACAGTTCGGCCCAGTGCATTTATTCACGGTGAGCAGACGGTGTAAACCATTTCTGCATCCTCCGATTAGCAATGAAAGCCGGGCCTGCGTCGGCAGATAGCCTCCAGCAGGTAAAATGTATGCCTTGTCTGATATGGGCGGCGATAAAACCCTGCTCGCCTCACGGCTCTGTCCCGGATAGATGTTCCAGAGTCCCGATAGTGAGAGGTTTGGCTACCACGCTTCGATCCGGAGACGAACACAAAATAAAGCTTGTATATCCTTGTGGTGCAAAATCCGCGCCGCTGAAGAGTCACGGAAATTTTTGGAAAATATCCCGTAAGCTTTTTCTGCTCCCTTAACGTATAAAACTCGGGGGGAGATAATTTTATAGTATGAATACCGCCGCTATACATTCGGCGAACCCCTGTTTCAGCATGGACAGCTTATTGATAGTACAGTTATAGCCCCGGAAAAATGGGGTTTTGTGTTGCCCTTTGCATCGAGCGCGTTATTATAACTGATGGGGATAACGTCAAGTAAGGATGACAGATGACAAATATTGAAATGGAAGAAAAACTTTCAGAGCAGGGGTTTAGTGCCAGGGAAATTGCTTTGCTCAAACATCGGGTTGAACAAGATACAACAACGTATCAGGCGCTGCTGATTGACTTAAGGAAAAGGTTTATTGGATGTGTAATATTTCTTTTAGTTGTGCTTTTTTATTTTGGAGGGGCTTATTTTATCAGAGGACAGTCTGATTTTTTATCAACCTTTTTAACATTAATTTTTACTTTGATTGTTTTCTGGTTTCTGGCACCGTTAAAGTTGGGTGCCAAGGCATATCTGTTTATCAGGAATAACAGCTAGTTATGATGTTCACCATGAATTGATTTAATTGTCATGGCATCACTTGCAATTTCAATCAGAAGGTCGGTTCGTGACATGTTCTTAATGTTCCGCACATAATCCGATCTCAGGTAGTGAAACAGCCTCCATGCTTCTGGTTTCATAATCAGTCGCGACATACCATAAGCTGATAAGAATAAATCCATATAGCTATATGCAAGCCTGCCGGTTCTGCTATCGAAGCCAGGGAGTTTCACCGCGTAGATATAACCTTGTTTTAAATCACCAATACGATCGTTTTTACCATCAAAAAAGTCAGAAATGCTTTCCTGAAATGCGTTAAGACCGAGTAAGGCGAGCATACCACCAAATGCAACTCCAATAATGTTGCCCGATCCAATCGAAGCCGCTAATATCCCACCACCCGCAACAATCTGAAACCCACTCAGTACTACGCCAACACCATTAATTACATAACCCCATATTCCATTTTCCTGCCTTAACTGAGCGGTCGCAACGATTTTAGCATTACCCATGCTTAGCTGGCGATCCTGACTTTCCAGAAACGCTCTTTCCTGCTTCAGATTATTGAGAGATTGCTGGCAGAGACGATCCTGCCGGGCGGTTCGGATAGTTTGTAACTGATGAACGATAAAATTTTGTATATTGTCTCTGAAATCCATTCTTACAGCTGTATTTCTGAGGTGGCGATCCGCCAGTTGGGCAGCAAGTCTTGAAAGTTGCCGTGCCTCAAGGTCTGCCATTGTAAGGAAGTAACGGGTGAAGGGGGCTCTCGCTAAGTAGTTATCCATAACTCATCCTTTTATCCATTGAAATAGCTTACCGGTAAGATAGTTAAAATAAGGCCGTTTCTGAAGGGGAATTAGATAAAAATACTATGTGTTTTTCTCTGGTGATTGTAAAGAGACATTCTTTAAAATCCCAACGAATTTCTCTCCAAAAACAGATTTACTTAATTATTAATATTGGAACTTATAGCTATTTTTATAGCGGTTATTTTATTTTTATTTTCAAAAAAGTTATTTAATTGGAATGTGTTAATGTGTCTTTGCATAAATCCTCTTTCACCCTATGGAGAAGTTGAAAAGGCTTATCTGTTTTCACGGTATCATCAACTTATAACGTCTGGTTTCAGAACAGGAAAAGAAGGATTTTGGCGCTAAAAAGTGATGCATGTCCTTGGGTGTTCGCTTTTGTGTCATGTTTTCTCATGCCAGAAAAAATTTTCTGTATTAAATTGATCCTGGGCATTAAATTTGAAGAATGCTGTAAAACTCCCTTTGCATTTAACGTTGGTATAAAATCCCAGCCATATTCAGAGCGGGTGCTACTTAACCGGAAAAGATTATGTTTGTAAAAAAAGTAATATCAGGTTTGCTCATAGTATTGGGAAGCGCAGCCCTGGCTGGCTGCGTAGTGGCTGACGGCACGCATCATCATTCCAGCCCATCATCAGACCGGCATCATCATGCTGGTGCGCCAGGGACAGCAGGCAGCGGCAGTCAACATATAGGGCCACCGCCGCTTCCACGGAGCGCGGCTCAGCATTTTGGCCCTCCGGGCCATACCGGATTTTACCACTGAAAACGCAAAGACCCACTTCGGTGGGCCTTGTCACAGGTTTATTCGGTTTTATTAAAGTGCTGAGCCGCTGTTTCGGTTACATGCCCCGGCTGGTGATGTCGGAAACAAGGCTACCTGCTGCGCGATTGTCCTTGAACGGATCGGCAGAACAAAAAGGCTGCCTTTTGCACAATCGTCCTTACACGGATCGGCAGAACAAAATTTTACCGACATCCGCCAGACGAACGATTTTTATTGCGTATCCCAGGCGTGTGGCGCAAACAGATAGCCTTTATTACGGATGGTTTTAATGCGATAAGGCTCGGTTGCGCTGTCCAGCAGCTTTTTACGCAGGCGTGAGATCGCCACGTCGATGCTGCGGTCCATGCCGTCGTAACTCACGCCGCGCAGCGTTTTCAGCAGGGCATCACGGTTAAGAATCGAACCGGCATGCGTCGCCAGCTCCCACAGAAGATCGAAGTCAGCGGTGGAAAGAGCGATGATTTCGCCGCCCAGCGTGACCTGGCGGTTAACGGCATCCACGGTCAACGTGCCGAAACGCAGGGTTTTCTGTGCGCTCACGGCCGGAGCAATCACCGCCTCGTCGCCGCTGTGCGTCGCGGCCTGACGCAGATGCAGCCGCAGGCGCGCCAGCAGTACCGCAGGCGGCGTGGTTTTAAGGATATAGTCGTTGGCGCCCATCTCCAGCGATAAAATATGATTCATATCGCTGTCCAGCGAGGTCAGCAGCACAATCGGGCCGGACCATGTTTGGCTGGCGCGCAGATCGCGACACAACGTCATGCCGTCCTTGCCGGGCAGCATAATATCCAGCATCACCAGATCCGGCATGGCGGCCTCAATGGTGGCTTCGGCGCGGTCGCCACGGCTTTCTACGATCACTTCAATATCATGACGCTTCAGGTAGGCGGCGATAAGTTCGCCCACATCCCGATCGTCCTCAACGAATACTATTTTATTCATAGCGACATTTTTTTACCTGGGAGTAACAACATTACCCAATGTTTACGCTGACTACTATAAGTCAGGGCTAAATAACTCTCGATGTATAGTATAAATGGCGTAAAATATGTCATTATATTCGACAGGGTTGTTGCCTGACGACGCGGTGCGTTGATTAACGGAGAAAGGGGAGAAAAGGGTGTCTGATAAAGAGCTGGCTTCAACGGGACGGGATTGCCATATCTGCCTGAACTATATCGATTTTCTCGCGGCTTCCTGTAAAAAACGCTGGAGCTTTGTCGACGCTATTTACGGCGTCATGCCTATTTTCGGCATGGTGACCAAAAACTCGCCCGACCAGTCCTGTCCGCCATCGGAAAGGCTGAAAGCGCTGGCGCTGCAAATCATTTCTACCCAGGTAAGCGATGAGATAAATATCGCCCGATTGATAACCCTGGCTGAACAACAGCACATTGAACGCTTTGAAATCCTGCTGCCTTATCCGCTTTCTGAACAGCAGCTTGAGGCTATCCGCGAAGAGTACGTCAAGCCACTTTCGCTGGAACAGCATGACGATCGGTTAACGATCGCCATGCCCGCTTTTTCTCACTAACGCAGCAGCATCCACGTTGCCGGTGCAGCACCGGCAATCAGCACGCCCATCGCTATTTTTTCCAGTTTATTCAGATAGCCATTTCCCCGGCCGTTGCGGCGCGCCCAGATAAACAGCAGCATCCCGGGCGCATAAAGCACCACGGAAAGCAGCAGGTGCAGCGGCCCGGAGGCGTACAGTAGCCACAAACCGTAGGCGCTGGCACCCAACGCGACGATCAGCGCCGCCGTTTTCTGCTGCGCGCGAGCGACTTTAAACAGGTAGGCACCGACCAGAAGATAGGGCACCAGCACCATTTCGGAAGCGATGGTCAGCAGCGTGTTGTAATCGGAACCGGTCAGCCAAATCAGGATCAGGCAGCCCTGAACGCTCAGATTGGTCAGCCAAAGCGAGGCAGAGGGCGCGCCGCGCGCGTTTTGTTTCGCCAGCGAGCGCGGGAAGGTGCCGTTTCCGGCCGCCAGCATCGGCACTTCCGCCGCCATAATCGTCCAGCTGAGATAGGCGCCGCTAACCGAGACGATCAGCCCCAGCGCGATAACCATATCGCCCCATGAGCCAATCAGGCGGTTCAGCAGGCCCGCCATCGAAGGATTACGCATCTGGGCCAGTTCCGCTCGCGGCACAATGCCAAGAGAAAGCAGCGTAACCAACAGATAGACCACCAGCGCGGCAATTACCGCCAGCAGCGTGGCGCGTCCCACATCTTTTTTATTCCTCGCCCGCGCGGAAACCACTACCGCTCCTTCCACGCCGATAAACACCCACAGCGTGATCAGCATGGTGTTTTTGACCTGCTCCCAAACCGGCACGCCCAGCTCGATACCTGAAAAATCAAAGCGGAAACGATCGAGATTGAAGGCCGCTATCGCCAGCACCACAAACAGCCCCAGCGGCACCAGCTTGCCCAGGGTGGCGACAAGGTTAATACTCGCCGCCGTCTGCACGCCGCGCAGCACCAGCCAGTGCACCAGCCAGAGCAGCACCGAAGCGCCCAGCATGGCCTGCCAGGTATTGCCATCGCCAAACACCACGTGGCCCGGCGAGTCGGTAAAGAAGCTCAGGGCGGAGAACACAATCACCAGATATGAGACGTTAGCGATAACCGCGCACAGCCAGTAGCCCCAGGCCGAGCAGAAGCCGACCAGCTCGCCAAAACCGGCACGGGCATAGGTATAGATGCCGCCGTCCAGCTCGGGTTTAAGGCGGGTCAGCAGCAGCAGCGCCAGCGACAGCATAATAATGCCGACGCCGGTGATCGCCCAGCCCGTCAGCAGCGCCGCCGGGCCGGCCACTAACGCCATATTTTGCGGCAGACTAAAAACGCCGGCGCCCAGCATGGAACTCAGTACCAGCGCCGTCAGCGCGGTAAGACCTAATTTTTTGTCCAAAAAAGCATCCCAAAACCAGAATAAAAAACCATAACAGGATGAATGGCTCGCAATTTATACGCTTTGCACGGCTAAACCCGAAGAGATCCCCTGAAACCGGCGGCGATTTTACGGAGTGGCCCAGCGAGATGCAATGCGAAAGAGGGCGAAAAGTGATTGAGTATGCAAATTATGGCGGGAAGTTATGCAGCGGGGCGGCGGTGAGCGCTGTAGCGTTTTGCCTGAGAGAGGCGCGCCAGACGTACAGGCGCGCCTTTGCTGATGCTTACTTAAACAGGTCGGCAGAAACGGTCAGGTTGCCGCCGCTCTGGTTAGACCACTGGCGAGTAATATGATAATACTTGGCGCCTTTCTCAATCGCGGCCCGGCCCACGGCGTCTGAGATCTCCGTAGGCGTACCGAAGTGGCCGGTAAAGGTTACGCTGTCGAACGGCTGCATCTGCGCTGCGGTAATGGCGTTGACTTCCTGCACGCTTTTGCCCTGCGGCGTTCTCACGGTATAGCGTTCGCCGGTGGAGGACTGCGTTTCAAAGAAGCGGCCAACTTTATTGCTTGGCGTTTCGGAAGAGGCGACGCCGGGGATCTGCACAGCCTTCGCGGCAGTACCGCCTGCGGCGATGGCAGCTTTACCTGCCTGAGAATCGGCCGGGATCAGATCCGGAGACTGCACCTGGCGCGCTTTCGCATCGGCTTTGTAAACATAGGCGGTAATATACTGATTGCCGCCGCTGTTGGCGTCGATCTGACGGATAATAAAGAACGAAGCCGCGCCTTTCTCTTTCGCTTTTCGGGTAATAGCGTCGTTAACGTCCGGCTGGCTGTGGTAGAAGCCGCTGACGGAAACCGTATCAAAGGGTTCCAGCTTATAGGCTTCCGACTTGGTCAGCTCGCGCACGCCATTGATCACGCGATCCTGCGATTTCGGCGCCGGCTGCGCATCGTCGCGATAGATATCCGCCACCACGCGCCAGTTGCCGCCATTGTTGTTGCTGTCGTTAATACTTTGTACGTAAAAAGCTTTCGCGCCCAGCTCGTCGGCACGTTTTGAAATCGCCTCGTTGGCTTCGTTAATGGCATTAAAACGGCCGGTAATGCTGATGCGATCGAAAGGCTTCAGCGCCGCCGCTTTTTCCGGCGTCAGTTCCTGGGCCGCATAAGCGGAAAGTGAGGTGAGCGACAACAGGGCTGATGCCAGAATAGTAATCTTCAGCTTCATAAAAATAATCCTTCGCCTTGCGCAAAAAAAATGAGTACGAAAACGTGCTGGACTCTTGATGTGTAACAGATTAGCTCTCGATTATTGCATGTAATAATGCGTCCTGTCTCAGCCATTTTGAGTCAGGCGGCACCGCGATAAACGCAGCGGCGGCAGGTTATATTAAAAAAATGTTAAATAATACCTTTGCCAACGGCTTTACCACTTAAGCCACTAAATACTATCGTTATTACAGTTAATTGGCTGTTAAATATTACCTTTTGTCGCCGCTTCTTTACCGTTTTGTTACTTTTCCTTAGCAGATTATGCGAGGAACATCGCGAAATAAGCGCTGAAAATCGCGTTTTTGCCGCCTGCGCCGAATTTTTCAGATATAAAAAGGGCAAACGGTACGGCAACGGCTGGTATGACCGTGCCGTTTTCAGTAGTTTATAAGGTGTTCGCAGTAAAACAGGTGGCGCTTAAGCCGCGCCGCCGCAGTAAGAAATCGTCTTACCTCTGATGAAAGGGAATACTATGCTGATTGGAATTACCAAAGAGCGGTTGCCCAATGAAACGCGAGTCGCCGCCACGCCCAAAACGGTTGAGCAGCTGCTGGCGCTGGGCTTCAGCGTGGCGGTGGAGCGGGGCGCAGGCAGGTTAGCCAGCTTTGACGACGACGCTTATGCCGCAGCGGGCGCTACGCTGGTCGATACCGACGCCGTCTGGCAGGCGGATATCGTGCTCAAAGTCAACGCGCCCGGGGATGAAGAAATTACGCAAACCCGTGAGGGCAGTACGCTGGTCAGCTTTATCTGGCCCGCGCAAAATCCGGCGCTGCTGGAGAAGCTGGCGGCGCGCAACGTCACCGTGATGTCGATGGATGCGGTGCCGCGTATTTCCCGCGCGCAGTCGCTGGATGCGCTCAGCTCGATGGCTAACATCGCCGGCTATCGTGCGATCATCGAGGCCGCGCATGAGTTTGGCCGCTTCTTTACGGGCCAGATCACCGCCGCAGGCAAAGTGCCACCGGCTAAGGTGATGGTTATCGGCGCAGGCGTCGCCGGGCTGGCGGCCATCGGTGCGGCAGGCAGCCTTGGCGCTATCGTGCGTGCTTTTGATACCCGCCCGGAAGTGAAAGAGCAGGTGCAGAGCATGGGCGCGGAATTCCTTGAACTCGATTTCGAGGAAGAGGCGGGCAGCGGCGACGGCTATGCGAAAGTGATGTCAGAGGCCTTTATTAAAGCGGAAATGGCGCTGTTCGCCGCGCAGGCGAAGGAAGTGGATATCATTGTCACCACTGCGCTAATCCCCGGCAAACCTGCACCGAAACTGATCACTGCCGACATGGTGGCTGCCATGAAGCCAGGCAGCGTTATTGTCGATCTTGCGGCACAAACCGGCGGCAACTGTGAGCTGACCGTAGCGGACCAGGTCACCACAACTGAAAACGGCGTGAAAATTATCGGCTATACCGATCTGCCGGGCCGCCTGCCTGGTCAATCCTCACAGCTTTACGGCACCAACCTCGTCAACCTGCTTAAACTGCTTTGCAAGGAGAAGAATGGCGAGATTACTGTCGACTTCGACGATGTGGTCATCCGGGGCGTAACCGTGGTGCGCCAGGGCGAAATCACCTGGCCTGCGCCGCCGATTCAGGTTTCCGCCGCGCCGAAAGCGGCGCCTGCGGCCGCCAAAGCGCCAGAGAAACCAGAAGCGAAACCCGCTTCACCCTTCCGAAAATATGCGCTGTTTGCGCTGGCTATCGTGCTGTTCGGCTGGCTCGCTAACGTTGCGCCGCCCGCCTTCCTGACCCATTTTACTGTGTTCGCGCTCGCCTGCGTGGTGGGTTACTACGTGGTGTGGAACGTCAGCCACGCGCTGCATACGCCGCTGATGTCGGTCACTAACGCTATCTCCGGCATCATCGTGGTCGGCGCGGTACTGCAAATGGGGCACGGCGGCTGGGTCAGCTTCTTCTCCTTTATTGCCGTGCTGATTGCCAGCATCAATATCTTCGGTGGCTTCACCGTGACTCAGCGCATGCTGAAAATGTTTCGTAAGAACTAAGGGGTAATCAATGTCTGGCGGATTAGTGACTGCAGCATACATTGTTGCCGCAATTCTTTTTATTTGCAGCCTGGCCGGGCTGTCGAAGCATGAAACCGCTAAGCAGGGCAACCTGTTTGGCATCAGCGGCATGGCGATTGCGCTGCTGGCGACGCTGCTTGGCCCCGACAGCAGCAGCGTCGGCTGGGTGCTGTTGGCGATGGTGATCGGCGGCGCGATTGGCGTGCGGCTGGCAAAAAAGGTCGAAATGACCGAAATGCCGGAGCTGGTGGCGGTGCTGCACAGCTTCGTTGGCCTGGCTGCGGTGCTGGTGGGCTTTAACAGCTATCTCTATCACGCGCCCGGAATGGATGCGGTGATAGAGAACATTCATCTCACTGAGGTCTTTATCGGTATCTTTATCGGCGCGGTGACCTTCACCGGTTCGCTGGTCGCCTGGGGCAAGCTGTGCGGGAAACTCTCTTCCCGGCCGCTGGCGCTGCCGCACCGGCACCGGCTTAACCTGCTGGCGCTGGTGGTATCGCTTTGCCTGCTGATTATCTTTGTGCGCACCGACAGCACGGGATGGCAGGGCTTTGCGCTATTGCTGATGACCATCATTGCGCTGGCGTTCGGCTGGCATCTGGTGGCTTCCATCGGCGGCGCGGATATGCCGGTCGTGGTATCTATGCTCAACTCCTATTCGGGCTGGGCGGCGGCGGCGGCGGGCTTTATGCTCAGCAACGACCTGCTGATCGTGACCGGCGCGCTGGTCGGTTCAAGCGGCGCTATTCTCTCTTACATTATGTGTAAGGCGATGAACCGCTCCTTTATCAGCGTTATCGCAGGCGGTTTCGGCACCGACAGCAGCTCGACCGGCGAAGGCGAGGAGGCGGGCGAGTACCGCGAAATTGACGTGCAGGGAACGGCGGAACTGCTGAAAAACTCGCGCAGCGTGATCATCACCCCAGGCTACGGGATGGCGGTAGCGCAGGCGCAGTATCCCGTAGCGGAAATCACCGAGAAGCTGCGTGCGCAGGGCATTAAGGTGCGCTTTGGCATTCATCCGGTCGCCGGACGTCTGCCGGGCCATATGAACGTGCTGCTGGCCGAGGCGCGGGTGCCTTACGATATCGTGCTGGAAATGGATGAAATCAACGACGACTTCAGCGAAACGGATACCGTGCTGGTGATTGGCGCCAACGATACCGTCAACCCGGCGGCGCAGGAAGATCCGCGTAGCCCAATCGCGGGGATGCCGGTGCTGGAAGTGTGGAAAGCGCAGAACGTGGTGGTCTTTAAGCGTTCCATGAACACCGGCTATGCCGGCGTGCAGAACCCGCTGTTCTTTCGTGACAACACCCAGATGCTTTTTGGTGATGCGAAAGCCACGGTGGATGCCATTCTGAAAGCGCTGTAACAGGCGCTGAAGGTAAGAGGCCGGGGAGTTCCCCGGCCTTTTTTTTGACTAACGATCAGTCGTCTTCGTCATCATCCAGTTCGATCGGCGATACGAAGCCTTCCGGCTTGATCGCCAGCAGATCGCAACGCAGATGATCGATAACCTGCTCCGCCGTATTGCCCAGGAAAGCCGCTGACAGTCCGGTGCGGCCAATAGTGCCAAGCACCACCACGCCAGCGTCCAGCCGATCCGCCAGGTCCGGGATCACTTCTTCCGGCAGGCCTTTTGCTACATGAGTAAACTTTTCGTCGATGCTGAAGCTTTGCCGTAATGCCTTCATCGCCAGCAGGTGCTGACCACGGATCGCATCGTTGTAAACGCTGGGATCGAAGTCGGGCAGCTCAATGGCGATATTTACCGGGGTAACAGGATAGGCGCCAACCAGATGGACTTCGGTATGGTTGACCTGTTTCGCCAGCTCCAGCGTCTCTTTGACCAGTTGAGTATTCAACGGGTCGTGATGTGGCTCTTCGCTGGCGAGATTTACCGCCACTACCGCCTTGCCGCCTTCCGGCCAGGGCTGGTCTTTTACCATCCATACCGGGCAGGGACACTTGCGCAGCAGGTGCCAGTCGGTAGGCGTAAACACCACCGACTGAAGTCGGTCGTGCTGATGTGCCATCTTCAGCAGCAGATCGTAGCCGCCGTCCAGCACTTCCTGAATAATCGCCTCGTAGGGGCGGTTATGCCAGACCACCTTGATATCAATGTTCACGCCCGCGGCCAGATAGGCTTTTGCCTGCTCGCGGATCCATTCGGTGCGCTGGCTGATCACCCCTTTGCGCATGGTGACGCGCTCGTCGGGCGACAGCAGCGTCGTCATTTCGTAAGAAAAATCATAGATAGGCAGAAAAGCCGTGATCTGACCACCGAGGCGCTGATTAAGATAGACAGCACGGCGCAGCGCTGGCTGGTCGTCCTGTTGCGCGTCGATCGCCACGAGAATGTTTTGGTACTTAGCCATAACGGGTCCTCCATACGCTGGTTAGCTTAAAAGATAGCCCAATCAACGTCGGGAAAGAAAGAAAAAGTTATAGCCAGATCAATATTATAACAAAAGGATCGCTAAAAGCGGCTGGTACGGTCGTCTGCCCGCTTTTCCACCGCGCGAAAACGGCTAAACGGGGGCTATGACAGCATAGTGAAGGGCGAGTGAAAAGACGCAAATCAAGCGGCAGGATGGACAAAACTGCCAGGTCAGCGCACCGGGCCAGAGAATGGAAAAACAGGCGGATTAGCGCACCGGGCCAGAGAATGGAAAAACAGGCGGATTAACGCACCAGGCCAGAGAATGAAAAACCGGCCGGATTAACGCACCGGGCCAGAGAATGGAAAAACAGATGGATTAACGCACCGGGTCACCGGTCGAAGAAAAGCAGCCGGACTGGCGAACCAGTCCGGCATAGCATCAGGCAATCGCGCGGCTTTGACCAGCCAGCTGCGACAGCACCTCATGATTTTCGATAGTGATGTATTTGCCTTTCACCGCCAGCATACCGCTTTTCTGAAAGCGGCCCAGCAGGCGGCTGATGGTTTCAACCGTCAGGCCGAGGTAGTTGCCGATATCGCCACGGGTCATGGTCAGACGGAATTCGCGCTGGGAGAAGCCGCGCTCGCCGAAGCGGCGGGAAAGGCCATAGATAAAGGCGGCAAGACGCTCTTCCGCATTTTTCTTCGACAGTAGCAGGATCATCTCCTGATCGCCCTTAATCTCGCCGCTCATCAGCCGCATCATCTGCTGACGCAGGCTGGGCATTTTGCCAGACAGATCGTCCAGGGTTTCAAAAGGAATTTCGCAGACCATAGCGGTTTCCAGCGCCTGAGAAAAGCTGGGGTGCTGACCGCCGCTGATGGCGTCGAAGCCTACCAGATCGCCCGCCAGGTGAAAGCCGGTGATCTGCTCGTCGCCCTGTTCGGTAATGGTATAGCTTTTGATGGTCCCGGAACGAATGGCGTACAGCGACTTCAGTTCGTCACCGGCTTTGAACAGCGTTTGCCCTTTCTGAATAGGCTTTTTGCGCTCGATGATGTTATCCAGCTGATCGAGTTCGTGCTCGTTCAGCGTGAAAGGAATACAGAGCTGGCTGATGCTGCAATCCTGACAGTGAATCGCACAACCGCCAGACTGGATACGTCTGTTGATAACACGTTTTTCCGGGATCATAGTGTTGGCTCGAGTGATTATTGATTGAGGTCAATTTTAACATTTTTTGCTCAGCAAAGGGAACTCATCCAGGCCTTTTTAGCCACATAAAAAACAGGGACGTCACTTTTGGTGACGTCCCGTTTAAAAAAGTGCCAAAAGCCAAACCTACGTTTTATCGGGCGTCGCGGCCGTTGAACCGTAGTTATTAAGGTTGTTTTTAGCGCTTTTTCTGGAGGGTTGTTCTACCTGAATAATCAACGTCAGCACCCCGGCTAACAGGTAAAGCGCGGTGTAGGTCCAGACCACGCCCTTGATATCAAAAAAGGGCAGTACCAGCGAGGCGATGGCGGGCGCAAGAAAATTGCTCAGGCCAGCGGAGAGGTTGTAGATGGAGATCGCCGCACCTTTATGCTTCGGCTCCAGCACGGGAAATACCGCCGTCATCGGCACAAACGCCGCGACTGTAATGCCCAGCATGACGGCGGGCACCAGCGCCATCCAGAAGTTATGACCAAAGGTCACCGGCAGGTAATAGAAGGCCAGGCTGGAAATCGCGCAGCCCAGGCAGCCAAACCAGCGCACCTGACGGATCCAGCCGATATATTCGCCCAGCACGCCCCACATAATATTGGTGAAGATGGTAACGAAAAAGAATACCGCCCAGATTTGCAGCCATTCCGACATGGTAAAGCCCAGGCGCCCGACGAACAGCATCGGCATAATCACCGCAAAGCCAAACAGCGACAGCGTATTGATAATGCGGATCAGGCAGGCCAGGAAGATGTTGCGGTTAGTGAAGAGAATGGTCACGGCCCGCGACAGCTCGGTCAGTTTTTCACGTGGGGAAAGATTGGCTTTCTCGCTCTCGCCGCCGACCTTGCGCAGCAGAGTCATCGCCATCAGCCCGCCAGCCGCTACCCAGGCGATAGCAAACCACAGGGTGCCGGTTTCACCGAGCCAGGGAATGGTAAAGCTGGGCAGATAGCTGCCGACGCAGCCGATGCCGATGGAATACATCGCCCAAAACCAGCCCATGGCGGAAGAGAGCTGGTGTTTAGGCACGTTCTGCACAATCAGCATCACAAACGAATAAATGAACAGCGGATAGGCAAGACCGCGAATGCCGTAGAACAGCAGCATCAGCGGATAGTTGCGCAGCCCCAGGCCCAGCGTCATAAACAGAATATGCATCACTACCCACAGCAGAAAACCGATACGCATTGCGCGCTGCGGCGTAATGATCTCCGCGACTACGCCGGAGCTCCAGGCCGCCAGCGCCGCTGCGCCGCCGTAAACCGTGAACACCAGCGCAGACTGCGCGGGCGAAAAGCCGAGATCGGTAATGTGCTTCGACAGGAAAGCCATTTCAAAGCCGTCTCCGCTCATAAAGACGGCGATGGCGATATAACCCCATATTAACGACAAGGGGAGGCCGAACCAGTTATTGGCTGATTTCATCATATTTCCTCTCAGGCGTGCAGGTGACGGACGCCTGAGGCGTCCGCATCAGTGTTCAGAAACCGGATGCGCGAGCATCGCGCTGCTGTTGGTAGAGCAGGCGGAAGTGGTCGAGCCGCCTTTGCAAATGATGATGACGAAGCGCATTGGGCAGATAGCGCCGCAGCACGGCAGGTTTACGGCAGACCTCGGCCGGATCGCCGCCGTCGGCCAGCCAGCCCAGACGCGCCGCGCCCAATGCGCCGCCCGCTTCGCCGCCCTGATGGGTAACTATCGGCAGATCCAGCGTATCCGCAATCAGCTGCGCCCAGAACCCGCTTCGCGCGCCGCCGCCGGTCAACGAACAGCTTTCCAGCTCGGTGCCCGCCGCCCGCAACGCCTGTAGGCCGTCGGCAATGCCGAAGGCGACGCCCTCCAGCACGCTATAGGCCAGCGCTGCACGGTTAGTGGCATGGGTCAGACCATGAAACGCGCCGGTGGCCTGCGGATCGTTATGCGGCGTGCGTTCACCGGAAAGGTAGGGCAAAAAGAGCGGGGCGCTGCGCTGAACCGTCTCGCTTAGCGCCGCCACCTCGGCCAGCAGATCGGTTTCGGTGGCGTTCAGCAGATCGCACAGCCAGCGCAGGCTGGAGGCCGCCGTCAGCATGACGCTCATCTGGTGCCAGCGATCGGGCAAGGCATGGCAAAAAGCGTGTACGGCCGAGGCGGGCGCGGGACGAAAACGATCGTTGACCGCAAACAGCACGCCGGAGGTGCCAAGGGAAATAAAAGCGTCGCCGGGTTCGATCGCCCCCAGCCCGACCGCGCTGGCCGCGTTATCGCCACCGCCGCCCGCAATCACTATACCTTCCTGCAAGCCCCAGCGCCGCGCGACATCAGCCTGTAGCCTGCCGCCGGGCTGCGATCCCTCCGTCAGCCGCGGCATCTGGTCGCGGTTCAGCCCGCAGGCCGCCAGCAGGGCATCCGACCAGTCGCGCCTGGCGATATCCAGCCACAGCGTACCGGCGGCATCGGACATATCGCTGATCTTTTCACCGCACATCTGCCAGCGCAGATAGTCCTTAGGCAGCAGAACGCTGGCGATGCGAGAAAAAATCTCGGGTTCATGGCGGGCGACCCACAGCAGCTTCGGCGCGGTAAAACCGGGCATCGCTAAATTGCCCGCCACGCTGTGCAGGTCGGCAGCCCGTTGCGTCAGCTCCTCGCACTCGGCTGCGCTACGCGTGTCGTTCCATAATATGCACGGGCGCAATACCTGATTTTCCCTGTCCAGCAGCACCGCGCCATGCATCTGGCCGGAAAGCCCGATGGCGCGGATTTGCTGCCAGCGAGCACCAGCCTGCTGGCGCAGCTCGTCAATGGCCTGCTCCAGCGCCAGCCACCATCTGTGCGGCTCCTGCTCCGCGTAGTGGGGCTGCGGCCGCTGTACGTCCAGTTTTACACCGCTGGCGGCCACGATTTCGCCTGCGGCATCGATAACCAGCGTTTTGATTTCAGAGGTGCCAAGATCGATCCCGAGATACATTACCGACTCCTTACTCGTTCACCGGTTGAGGGACTTTGGCCCATTCATCGAGCGTGGCAACCGTCTCCGCCAGCAGCGTGGCAAAGGCGGTATCGTGGGCAAGCGGGCCAAACAGCGCCTCGTCGGCGGCAAAACGTGCGAGCGCGTCCGGGCTTGCCATGATGCGGTGCCAGCTTTCTGCTTCCAGCGCGCCATCCTGATAGACATAAGGAAGCTCGCCGCGATGCCAGCGCTGTAAAAACAGGAAAAAAAGCGCGGGCAGCACCGCCGTAGCGCGAGGCGTCTCGCCACGGGCGTAGCATTCCGTCAGGGTCGGCGTAATAAATCCCGGGATTTTTGACAGGCCGTCCGCCGCGACTCGCTGGTTGGTATCGCGGATATAAGGATTGGCAAAGCGGGCCAACACTACGTCGCGGTATGCTTCCAGCTCAAGCGGGCTGGGCGACAGCGAGGGAATAACGTCCTGGGTCACATACTCCCAGGCCATCTCTTTGATCGCCTGGGTCTGCGTGCTCTGGTGAATAAAGTCCTGTCCGACCAGCGTCCCTGCCCAGGCGATGCAGCTGTGGCTGGCGTTAAGAATGCGGATTTTTGCCTCTTCCCACGGCAGAACGGAGTCGACCAGGGTCACGCCGACCTTCTCCAGTGCAGGTCGTCCGGCGGCAAAGTTATCTTCAATCACCCATTGAATAAAGGCTTCGCCCATAACCGGTGCGCTGTCGGCAAAACCGGTCGCTTCCAGCACGCGCGGGGCGATATCCGCCGTCGGGCGCGGAGTGATGCGATCCACCATCGTATTGGGCGAGGTCGTCTGCTCCGTTACCCACGCCAGCAGCGCATCGTCGTGACATAAACGCAGAAAAGCGAGAAAGCCCTCACGGAAACGCTCGCCGTTATGCCGCAGATTATCGCAGTTTAACAGCGTAACCGGCTGACCGTGCGCCTGCATTCGCGCCTGCAAAACGCGGCGTAACGCGCCATAAAGCGTGCGCGCTTCGCCCTGCAAATCTGCGGTAATATCAGGGTGACGCGGATCGAGACGGTGGTCGCTGTCCAGGTAGTAGCCGCTCTCGGTGACGGTAAAGGCGATCACTTTCGTGGCGGCGTCTGCGCCTCGCGCAACCATAGCCGTCAGCCCGGCGTCCCACGGGACGATATGTTTGATTGAGGTAATTTTCTCATACTGACGTTCGCCTGTTGGGGTGACCGTTTCCAGCACGTATTCGCCGTTTTGCTGCGTCAGGGCATTCAGCAAGGGCACGGCATCATCGCGAATATTGCTGAGCGCGATTTCCCAGCGCGGGCCGTCCTGCTGCAACAGACGATGCAGATACCAGGCCTGATGGGCGCGATGAAAAGAACCGGCGCCGATATGTAACCAGACAGAGGGGGAAGCAGCGGTCATCATTCTCTCCTGTAAATGGGCTTTTGCTCTTGTGTTGAGCTTTTGCTTAGTTGCGTTACAGCCTGGTGAATTTTTTACCAACGGTCTGCGGGAGCGATCACAAAATTTGCTTTTGCCCGTCAACCGGGCAATTATTCGGACTGGGCTTAAGGAGTGGGATATCACAATGAGCAAGCACGACAAAAAGCTGGATCTGGCGGCCAGAGCAGCCTGGATGTATTACGTGGCGGGAGAAACCCAGCAGGATATCGCTGAAAAACTTGGCGTATCGCGTCAGGTAGCGCAGCGGCTGGTGGCGCTGGCGTCAGAACAGGGGCTGGTGAGCGTCAGCGTCAATCATGCCGTGGCCGACTGCATGACGCTGGCGCAGCAGCTACAGGAAAAATTCAGCCTGGCGTTTTGTCAGGTAGTGCCGTCTGGCAATGTGGAAGGCGGCGGCTTACAGCAGATGATTGCCGTAGCGGGTGCGGAAGTGATGGCGCAAACGCTGAAAAGCGAGCGCCCGCAAATTGTCGCGGTAGGATCCGGAAGAACCCTGCGGGCCACTATCAACGAGCTGCCAGAGCTGGACAGGCCGCAGCACAGCTGCGTTTCGTTGATCGGCGCTATCGCCAGTGACGGCTCCTGCACCCGTTATGATGTGCCGCTGTGGATGGCGGAAAAAACGCAGGGACGCTATTTTATCCTGCCCGCGCCGCTGTATGCCGACAGCGTCGACGATCGCGATTTGTGGTGCAATCATCGCATCTACCGCACCGTTACGGAGAAGGCCGCCCAGGCGGATATTATGTTTGTCGGCATTGGTCAGGTTTCGCCGGGCTGCCCGCTGAACGCGGATGGCTTTATCAGCGACGATGAAGTGACCACGCTGTTGGCGGATCGGGTGGCCGCAGAGATGCTTGGCCATTTTATCGGTGAGGAAGGCGAAAGAGCGGCAACCGCTCTGGACAGCCGTTTGACCAGCGTGCGGCTGACGGCCCATACCCAACGCAATATCGTCGCCTTTGCGGGAGGCAGCGAAAAGCATCGGGCGATAGCCGCCGTGCTAAAGGGCGGTTGGATCAGCGGGCTGGTCACCGACGAGGCGAGCGCACGTTATGCGCTGGCGGCGTCCGCCTGAAGTTTTGCCAGAGCGGCCCGGTGAGGATACCATTACACTATCCTTAATCGTGGCCACCGGGGAACCTGTATCATGAGCTTTAATGATGAAGACCTGTTTAAAGACGCGATGGAAGACGTTACGCCGCTCAAGGATTGCAGCAACATTCTTTGGTTAAAATCCCCTTCGACGAAATCGCCTCGCCAGCGCCAGGAAGAGCAGCAGCTGGATAATCCGCTGACCAGCGGCTTTTTGACCGTTATCCCCCGGGAAACGCCGTTGGAATACAAAGCGGAGGGGATCCAGCAGGGCGTGCTGGATAAGCTGCGGTTGGGCAAATATCAGATCGATGCCAGTCTTAATCTGCTGCGTCAGCCGGTGGAAATCTGCCGTCAGTCGCTTTACAGCTTTATGCTGCAGGCGGAGCGCGAAAATTACCGCAATCTGCTGATCGTGCATGGCAAAGGCAAAGAGGATGAATCGCACGCCAATATCGTCCGCAGCTATCTGGCGCGCTGGCTACAGCAGTTTGATCAGGTGCAGACGTTTTGCAGCGCTCAGCCGCAGCACGGCGGCAACGGCGCCTGCTATGTGGGGCTACGTAAAAGCGAGCAGGCGCGCCTGGACAACCGCGAACGGCACGCCAAGCGCAGCCGCTAGCCGGAGTGGGATTTACGAATGGTCGCCATCAGCACTTCGGCGCTGCGGCTAAGGGGCGCGCCGGTACGGGTAATAATGCCGACCGGTTCGCCCGGCCCATGTGAGGCGACGGGCAGCGCGGCCAGCGCATTATGCAGCAGGTCGTCCTTGATCGCGCCGGAAGGCACGAACCAGACATAGTTATAGCGAAGCGCCAGCTGACGGGCGAGCGAGGTCGCAGAGGTTTCCACTACCGCGTCCGGCAGGCGGCAGCCGTGATCTTTCAGCATCGCATCGGCGATACGGCGCGGCGCGGTGCCCTCCGGCGAAATCACTACGGGCCAGTTAAGCGCCCGCGACAGCGTGACGTTGTCACTTAATAGTGGGTGTTCGGGCCTTACCACCAGCCGCAAAGACTCCAGAAACAACAACTCGTAGGTTAGCCCAGTCATCATCTCCGTTTCGGCCATGCGACCAATACCAACTTCAAATTCGCCCGCTCTCAGTCCGGCAAGCAGCACGTTGTTGTGCAGCGTAGCGACCTGAACCAGCGTTCTGGGCTGCTGCTGGTGAAAGCGCTCCAGGATTGAAGGCAGCATCCCCAGCGCTACCGTGGTTAACACGCCGATGCGCAGCACGGTCGGATCGCGCGCGGCCATAGGGCTGAGCGACTGACCGGCATGGTTAAGCGCATCCAGAATCCGCACCGCATGGGTCAGAAACTGCTCACCCGCCGTGGTCAGCTGCGCGCCAAGACGGCCTCGCTCAAATAGCCTGGCCCCGGCCATCTCTTCCAGCTCGTTCAGTGTCTTTGACAGCGCAGGCTGGCTAAGCGACAGCACCTCGGCGGCGCGCCCCAGCGTGCCTTGCTGCGCCACGGCGACAAAAGTATGCAGATGGCGCAGACGAATGCGCTGATTAAACAGGTAATTTTTTTCCATAACTGCAGCGTAGTCAGCAAGGTGGCGGGCAGGCAAGCGGCGCGTTGGAATACTGTTAACCTTATTGCAAAATTTCATTAACATAAGGGCGTTTTTCCATCACTTTTCGCCGCCCGGAGGCAATAGCCTCATCACCTTTACTGATAAAAGCCCTTTTTTTCCTTGCGGATGCTTGCTTTTTTCGGGGAAATTGCTACGCAAACGGGTAATTCACCGGGTGAAATCGATAACAATCCGTTATGATAGCCAACACTTTTTTTCGGAACCGACGCCAGCCGCTTTGCACACTGCTGGCCATGGAGCGTTAACGTGGAGAGTATTGTTGCGACAGATGTCCGCGCCCTGATCAACGAAGGCGGCGTCACTCGTTATCAGCAACGTATTATCGCCCTTTGCTTTGCGGTAGTGGCGATGGACGGCATGGATATCGCCCTGATGGGCTTTATCGCGCCGGCGCTTAAGGTTTCCTGGGGCGTCACCACGCAGCAGCTGGGCGCTATCATCAGCGCCGCGCTGATCGGTCTGGCGCTGGGCGCCCTGTTTGCCGGCCCGCTAGCCGATCGCTTTGGCCGTCGCGTCATCATCATCAGCAGCGTTTTTTTCTTTGGCCTGTGGACGCTGGCGACCGCCTTTTCGCATAACGCCGATCAGATGATGCTGTTCCGCTTTCTTACCGGCCTTGGGCTGGGCGCGGCCATGCCCAACGTGGGCACACTGGTGGCGGAATACTCTCCCGAGCGCAAGCGCGCTTTCATTATTACCGTGGTGTTCTGCGGCTTTACCTTCGGCGCGGCGGGCGGCGGCTTTGCTGCGTCCTGGCTAATCCCTCATTACGGCTGGCACGCCGTGCTGATTCTGGGCGGGCTGCTGCCGCTGCTGATCGTGCCGCTGTTGCTGAAATGGTTACCGGAATCGGTGCGCTTTTTGCTGTCGCGGCAGGCGCCCGTAGAGCGCATCCGGCAGATAGTTGAAAAAATGGCGCCGGGCCAGGTACAGCAGGGAAGCCAGTTCGCCATGGCGGAAAAAGCGCAGCGCGAGGGCGCGGTGAAGCTGGTGCTGACGCGACCTTATCTCTCCGGCAGCGTGCTGCTGTGGGGCAGCTACTTTATGGGGCTGTTTCTGGTCTATCTGATCGGCAGCTGGCTACCTTCGCTGGTGAAAGATATGGGCATGACGGTTACGCAGGCCGCGCTGGTGACCGCCATGTATCAGGCCGGCGGCACCGTTGGCTCGCTGTTTGCCGGCTGGATGATGGATCGCTTTAACGCCAACCTGGCGCTGGCCGCCATCTACTTTACCGGCGCTATCGCGACGGTAGCGATTGGCTACGCGCCGGCAAATACGCTAATCCTGAGCCTGGTCGCTTTTTGCAGCGGTTTCTGCCTTAACGGGGCTAATACCGGCATGAACGCGCTGTCGGCCAGCTATTATCCTACCCACGCCCGCGCGACCGGCTCCAGCTGGATGCACGGCGTAGGGCGCATGGGCGCGATTCTCAGCGCCTTTGCCGGCGCGCAGATGCTGGCGATGGGCTGGCATATTACGGAAGTTTTCTCCAGCCTGGCTATTCCGGCTGTGCTGACCTCGCTGATGCTGCTGGCGAAATACCGCTTCGGCCACCAGCGTAGCGAAGAATAGTTTCCGGCCAGCCGTCGTCATTTCGTCGTCAAACGCATGCCTGAAACGGCGCGGTAATAGCTTTCAGCCAGCCAGCGTCATTTCGTTATCAAACCGTGTCGGAAACGATGCGGTAATAGCTTTCAGCCCGCCGTCGCCATTTCGTTATCAAACCGTGTCGGAAACGATGCGGTAATAGCTTTCAGCCCGCCGTCGCCATTTCGTTATCAAAGCCGTGTCGGAAACGATGCGGCTTGAGCTGACTTTGGCTGTAAATATCCCCTTACGCCTTGCAAAAGAACGACGTTGATTTCCCGGTTCTGTTGATTAGCAGGCTGCAAATTACAGCATGAACTGAACGGTTCGATAAATAATAATCATTTGATTAATAATCAGAAAAATTGGAAGAGCATGATCCAAATGTTAAGGAACCGTAAGCATTTTCTGTAAATGAGGTCACCTGTTGGACTTTGCCGTGGCGCTTGCAAATAATAGTCAGCAGATTACTCAGGACGCAGCAATGAAAAACGAACGCTTGATAAGGATAAGGACGGCAGAAGGGACCCTGTGCGGCAGTCTGGATAAGGACGTTTTTGTTTTCAGGGGAATACCTTATGCCGCGCCGCCTGTCGGCGAGTATCGCTGGCGATCGCCGAAGCCGGTAACGCCGTGGCAGGGAGAGCGTGACGCCACGGCATGGGGGGCGGCCAGCTGGCAGAACCGGCAATATTGCATGGCGGTGGGCGGCGGCGATCCGGGCGCGTTCAGTGAGGATTGTCTCTATCTGAACGTCTGGACGCCGGAAACGGAGCCGGCGGGCCCAATGCCGGTCATGGTCTGGATCCACGGCGGCGGTTTTACCATTGGCGCAGCGGGCCTGGCGCCCTATATCGGCCAGCCGCTGGCCTCGCAGGGCGTGGTGGTGGTTACCCTTAACTATCGGCTGGGTCATCTGGGATTTTTTGCGCATCCGGCGCTGGATAAAGAGTATGCGCCGGGCGAAGTCGTCAATAATTTTGCGCTGCTGGATCAAATCGCTGCTTTGCAATGGATACAGCGTAATATCGCTGCCTTCGGCGGCAATCCGCATAACGTAACGATCTTCGGAGAATCATCCGGCGCGCGCAGCGTGCTTTCGCTTTTTTCCTCGCCGCTTTCGGTTGGATTGTTCCATAAAGGCATCGCGCAAAGCCCCTATGCGCTGCCCGATCTGCCGCGCGAAAAGGCGCTGGCAAACGGCGAAAAGCTGGCCCGCCATTTTGATTTGCCGCACGCCACGGCGGAGCAGCTGCGCGCGCTGCCTGCCGACGCCTTCTGGCCGCTGGAGAGTTCGCTGGCTAACGGCCCGGTGGCGATAGCGGGCGATCGGGTTTTACCCGTACCCATGCTGAAAGTCTTTAACAACGCCGCCCAGCACAAACTGCCGTTAATGATCGGCAGCAACAGCGATGAGGCCAGCGTCCTCAGCTATTTTGGGGTCGATCCCGCGCTGATTATCCGGCAGCTGCGCGCCACGCAGCGCCTGGGATTGCGTATGAAAATGATCCGCCTGCTGTACGACGGCCTGTATGATGACGACAAACTCGGCAGGCAGGTGGCGCGTGATATGACTTTTACCGCCATGGGCTATATCGCCGCGCTCTCCCACGCCCGCAAAGGTATCCCTGTCTGGCGCTACTACTTCGATTACGTATCAGAAAATTCGCGTGACCTTTATCCTGACGGAACCTGGCACGGCAATGAGATCCCCTATACGCTCAATACCCTCGACGAGCTGACCACGCAAATGGGCGATCGCCCCTTTACCGCAGGCGATCGCGAGTTTGCTAAAAAGGTTAGCGGTTACTGGCTGAATTTTGCCCGCCACGCCAGCCTCTTTTCTCACCGGCTCGAAGGCGAACCCAACTGGCCGGTTTGGCAGCCTGGCACAGACGTAATGATGCGCTTCGGCGAAACGGGCCCGACGCTCAGGCTGGAGAAAAACTTTATGCGCAGACGGATGCAGCTGTTTCGCCTGCTGATGAAAAATATTGTTAAACTCCGGGAATAATTTTTTAACATCGTCCCGCTGGATTTATAACGGATTAAAAAAACAAATAACAGGCGCAGCAAGGACTTAACGCTGCGTTATAGTCAGTAACGCCCTGAATAAGAAAGAAATAATTACTCATGATTTTGTTGGCGATGCCGATAACTCCTGTCAAGCGTCCACCACGCAGGACGAGCACTCGGGTTTTAACATCGTTACGGAGTAGTTATGAATTTGCTAAAAGATTTTACCATCCGCAGCGTAATGCTGTCGATCCTCGGGCTTTTCTGCCTGCTATGGACGGCAGTGGGCATTTACAGCGTCTGCGCGCTGAATTCGCTGGGCCAGGGCAACGAGGTTGACCGTGAGCTGGTGAACCAGATGACCACCCTGAGCAAGGGCAACGATCAATATTTTCGCTTTATTACTCGTCTGACGCGCGCAGTGGAATCCCGCCAGGCGGGAAGCCCAACGGCGGCTGCGGATATGGCCTCGGTACAAAAAGCGCTGGATAACATGACCAAGCTGCTGGCCGATTTCAAAGCCGAAGCGCCAGGCCCACTGGCGCCAGGCTACGCTGCTGCCGTCATCGCCAGCTGGCAGAAACTGTTGGACGAAGGGGTTCTGCCGCAGATGCAGCTGGCACAGCAGGCGTCGCTGGACGATTTCCGTCGTCATGCCGCCAGCGTGACGCCGCCGCTCAGCCGCGCTTTTGGCGCCAGCGTGGATAAATTCAATCTTGCCGCTGGCGAAAAGCTGGACGTGACGCGCGTCACCGTCGATCACCTGACCGATATGACTAAAATGATCATTGTTATGGCGGTGATTGCCGGCCTGCTGATCCTGCTTTTTACCGACCGCTACCTGGTAAAAATGCTGGTGCGCCCGCTGGATGGAATGCGCGAGCACTTCCGCCGCATCGCCGAGGGCGATTTGAGCCATCCGCTGGAAGATATCGGCCGCAACTGCGTTGGCAAGCTGATGCCGCTACTGCGCGCCATGCAGGATAGCCTGCGGGAAGCCGTCAGCGCCATCCGCAGCGGCACGGATAATATCTACCGTGGCGCGGCGGAAATCTCTTCCGGTAACAACGATCTTTCCTCTCGCACCGAACAGCAGGCCGCCGCGCTGGAAGAAACCGCCGCGAGCATGGAGCAATTAACGGCCACCGTGAAATTCAACGCCGATAACGCGCGTCAGGCCAGCGAACTGGCGCAGAGCGCCTCAACCACCGCCAGCAAGGGCGGCAAGCTGGTAAAAGACGTGGTGGATACCATGCAGGGCATTTCCGGCAGTTCTCGCAAGATTGCGGAAATCACCAGCGTGATTAACAGCATCGCTTTCCAGACCAACATTCTGGCGCTGAACGCAGCGGTAGAGGCGGCGCGGGCAGGCGAGCAGGGCCGTGGTTTCGCCGTGGTAGCCAGCGAAGTGCGCAACCTTGCCCAGCGCAGCGCCGGGGCGGCTAAAGAGATTGAAACGCTGATTGCGGATTCCGTTACTCGCGTGAATCAGGGATCCCGACTGGTTGGCGAAGCCGGTAGCACCATGGACGACATGCTACAGGCGGTAGCGGAAGTTGTGGAGATCATGAAGCAGATCGCCTCCGCTTCGGAAGAGCAAAGCAAGGGCATTTCGCAGATTGGCACCGCCATTACCGAAATGGACAGCGTGACGCAGCAAAACGCCTCGCTGGTGGAAGAGGTTTCTACAGCGGCCAGCGCGCTGGAGCGCCAGACCGAAGAGCTGACGCTCTCCGTTTCTAAGTTCCGTCTCTCACCGGCTACAGCCGCCAGGCCGTCACCGACGCCTTACGTCAAGGCCGCGCCGATTAGCGCACGGCCAGCCGTGGCGAAAGCCAGCGCCGATGACTGGGTCTCTTTCTGATCCTCGTTATGCCTTAGCCTGAAGCGCCGTAACCCGGCGCTTTTTTTATGCCTGCCGCGCGGCCAGCAGGCAAAGCTGCTCTGCCACCTGATAAGACTTCACAAAGGAGGAGACCGGCAGGAATTCAAAGCGGGAATGGAAGTTGTGCGCGCCGGTAAAAAAGTTTGGCGTCAGCAGGCCCTTCGCCGACAGCGCCGCGCCGTCGGTTCCGCCGCGCATCGGCGTAACCTTCGCGGTAATGTTCAGCGTCTCCAGCGCGGCAAACAGCAGATCTATCGCTCGTCGATCTTCGCCGATAGCGTTGCTGATATTGCTGTAAATCTCGCTGATGCTGACCTCCACCTTGCCGGTCGGATACTGTCCGGCAATCAAGGCGGCGACCTCGCTGATTTGCTGCTTGCGTTGCGCAAAGCCCGTCAGCCCGAAATCACGGATAGAGGCTTTTAGTCTTGCCTCGCTCGCGTTTGCCGTCATCTCGTTAAACCAGATATAGCCTTCACGTCCGGCCGTGTGCTCCGGCGTCTGGCGGCGGTCAAAATGGCTGATAAAATCCCAGGCCATCAGCAGGGGATTCACCAGTACGCCTTTGCCTGACATCGGATGCGCCGGCACGCCGGTGAAGCGGATATCCGCCGACGCCGCGTTGAAATTTTCATAGACCACTTCGCCCAGCTCGCAGCAGTCAATGGTATAAGCGAAATCGACGTTAAAGCGTTTCTCCAGATCCAGCGCTTTGGCACCGCGCAGGCCGATCTCTTCATCAGGCACAAAGGCGACCACGATATCGCCGTGCGTCGCTGCGTCGCGGAGGTTTTCCAGGAGCGTCATCACGACCGTAACGGCCGCCTTATTATCGGCGCCCAGCACGCTGGTGCCGTCGCTAAAGATAATTTCCTCATGCTGATAAGGGACGATCTCCGGGTGTTCAGCTACCCGCAGCCAGATCTCCTGTTCACTGTTGAGGCAGAGATCCTGGCCTTCAAAGCGCAAAATCTGCGGGTGAATATGGGGCGAGAGGCCGACATCGACGGTGTCGATATGGGTGATAAAACCGATACGCGGCGCGCCCGGCGCCTTGCCGGGCAGGACAGCGGTAACGGTCGCGCATTCATCGACCTGCACATTTTCCAGCCGCAGGGCGCGCAGCTCTTCCGCCAGCAGGTTAGCCAGCGTCTGCTGACCGGGCGTGCTGGGCAGGCTGGTCGCGGCGGCATCGCTCTGGCTGGTGACGGCAAGATAGCGGAAAAAACGGCTGGTTAACTGGCTGGCCAGTTGCTGAGACATAGACAATCCTGTGCTTAAGAGAAGAAAAGGGCCGGGCGGCCCTGCTTATCAGCAAACGCCAAAGTCGCCGTCTTCATGGTAAAGATTGACCGAGCTGGCAGGCACCTCGATCTCTTTTTTGTCGGCGTCATCCACTCTGGCACAATAAAGCGTCTCGCCTTTAACCTGCAATACCACCATCTTTGGGCCGCCGGTTTTACTTTGCACAATATCATCAGTTTTAAACATGGTATTTCTCCTGTGGTCTCCTTCTATTAACGGTTAGTAAATGAGCATTTGCAAGTGCTTCGTCAGCAAACTGCTGAAAAGTCACTATACTTACCCTTCACGCAAAGCAAACGGGAGGATATTGATGACTATTCATAAGAAAGGTCAGGCACACTGGGAAGGCGATATCAAGAAAGGTAAGGGCACTATCAGCACCGAAAGCGGCGCGCTGAAAGAACAGCCTTACGGTTTCAACACCCGCTTTGAAGGCAAGCCGGGCACTAACCCGGAAGAGCTGATCGGCGCGGCACACGCTGCCTGCTTCTCGATGGCGCTCTCGCTGATGCTGGGCAACGAAGGTCTGGTGCCGGACAGCATTGACACCACGGCGGACGTCTCGCTGGATAAAGTTGGCGAAGGCTTTAAGATTACCAAAATCGCGCTGCAGAGCCAGATCGCCCTGCCGGGCGTCGACAGCGCTAAGTTTGATGAAATCATCAATCAGGCCAAAGCGGGCTGTCCGGTTTCCCAGTTGATGAATGCGGAAATTACGCTGGATTATAAGCTGAACTAATCGGGCCCCGATACCCTGCCGCCCGGCAGGGTATTATTTCTTCTTTCTACTGAAAATATCTTTATAGCGCACTGGCAATGTGTTGCTAATTACCCGTTAATTAAATCCCCTCGGTAAACATCCTCTGAATAACCTGGCCGATCTTAACAGCAGGTCTGTTTAATCAGCGTTATCTCCAACGCGCTATTTTATTTCGCTTCTGCCGGGGCGCGCATTCAGGATTAACCGTAACATCAGTAAGTTGTATGGATAAATATCAAACCGAATTCCCTTTGCTATTTGGATAAAACAAGGTTAATAGTGGTTTGCGGCTTGATTCCGACTCAGGCTTCACGGCATTGATATCCGGCACTGACTTAATCTGTTAATCAGGGGAGAAGGGGATGAAGCAATCGGTATTGAAAGGAGTAACAGCCGCTATGCTACTGGCAGCGGCAACGGGCGCGGCGGCCAATACGCTGGTATTCTGCTCGGAGGGATCGCCAGAAAATTTTAATCCGCAGCTTTATACGTCAGGCACCAGCGTAGATGCCAGCGCCGCAACCGTTTATAACCGGCTGGTGGACTTTAAGCCCGGCACCACTGAACTTATGCCAAGCCTGGCAGAAAGCTGGGATATCAGTGCTGACGGCACCGTTTACACCTTTCATTTACGCAAAGGCGTAAAATTTCAAAGCAACCGCTATTTTCATCCCACGCGCGATTTTGGCGCAGACGACGTAATTTTTTCTTTTATGCGGCAGAAAGATCCGCAGCACCCTTATCACAACGTTTCCGGCGGCACCTACGCCAACTTTGAAAGCCTGGAGTTCGGCTCGCTGATTAAAAATATCGAGAAACTGGACGAGCACACCGTGCGCTTTACGCTGGCCCATGCCGAAGCGCCGTTTCTGGCCGATCTGGCCTGGTATTTTGCTTCTATTCTTTCGGCTGACTATGCCGATGCCATGCTGAAAGCGGGCACGCCGGAGAAGGTCGACAGCGATCCGCTCGGCACCGGGCCTTTTGTGCTCGCGCAGTATCAGAAAGATTCGCGCATTCTTTACCGCGCTTTCCCTGAATACTGGCAGGGGAAAGCGAAGCTGGACAGGCTGGTTTTCTCTATTACCCCGGATGCCTCGGTACGTCTCGCCAAGCTGACCAAAAATGAATGCCAGGTGATGCCGTTTCCCAACCCGGCCGATTTGCCCAAAATACGGGCGGACAGCAATCTGGTGGTGATGCAAAAACCCGGACTCAACACGGGCTTTCTGGCGTTTAACACGCAAAAAGCCCCGACGGATAACGTCCGGGTGCGCCAGGCGCTGGCGATGGCGATCAACAAACCTGCGATTATCGACGCTATTTTTCAGGGTACGGGCACGACGGCAAAAAATTTGCTGCCGCCTGACGTCTGGAGCGCCGCCAGCGATTTACAGGATTATCCTTACGATCCGCAGCGCGCTAAAGCGCTGTTAAAAGAGGCGGGCGTGGCGCCGGGCACCGCCATAGAGCTGTGGGCGATGCCGGTTCAGCGGCCTTACAACCCCAACGCGCGCCGTATGGCGGAGATGATCCAGGCCGACTGGCAAAAAGTGGGCATCAACGCCCATATCGTCACCTTTGAATGGGGCGAGTATCTGCAGCGCGTTAAAAACGGCGAGCATCAGGCGGCGCTGATGGGCTGGACCATCGCAACAGGCGATCCGGATAATTTCTTCGGGCCGCTGTTCAGCTGTACCGCGACGAAAGGCGGATCGAATTCGGCTAAGTGGTGTTACAAGCCGTTTGATGCGCTGATTACTGAGGCGCGCTCGGAACAGGATCATCAGAAGCGCGTGGTCCTTTACCGCCAGGCGCAGCAGATGATGCACGATCAAATGCCGGCGGTGATGATTGCCCATTCCACCATTTTTGAACCGGTACGCAAAGAGGTGACGGGCTATCAGGTTGATCCTTTTGGCAAACACCTTTTCTGGCAGGTCGATCTTAAATAGCCGCGGCTATTCGGCGCGGGAGCGGGCCATTTCAGCGCCCGTTCCCGCTGTGCTTGCCTAATTCTTCGCAGGCATAGGCAAGGAACAGATTCAGCGCCGCTGAACGCTGACGGCCGGTCACGGTCTGAACCTGCAATGTACGCTGGGTCAGCTGATCGATCCCGAGAGAACGCAGCGCCAGATCCAGCCCGGCGTACTGGAACAGCACCGTGAACGGGCTGCATAGCGTGATCGCCATCGGGTTTTGCTGTAAAAATGCATAGAGCGTGCTGAAATTATTGCAGGTGAGTACCGGCTCGATAAAGGTGCCGTTCATCTGACAGGAGAGATCAAACAGCTGGCGCACCGTGGTAGCGCGATCGGGCAGCGCCATCGGCCAGGCGGATAAATCCTGCAGCCGGATCGACTTTTCCGCCAGCGGATGGTCTTTACGCATCACCATCAGCACCGGCGCGGGCCAGGAGCCCAGCACCTCGACGCCGCGCTCCGGATGCAGGCTGAACTGAAAAGCCACATCGCATTCGCCCTGGCGCAAAATATCCGCCACCTCCTCAACGCTTCCTACGGTCAGGTTAAAGCTGACCGCCGGATTGAGCTGACGGAACCGCGAACACAGCCCCGGCAGCAGGCTGAACGCCATGCCGTCGGTACAGGCGACGCGCAGCGCCGTGCGCCGTACCGCCTTCAGGCCTTTGATTTCCGCTTTTGCCTGCTCCATGCCCAGCAGGCTTCGCCTGACGTGACCCTCAAAAATTCTGCCCGCATCGTTAAGGATCATACCACGCGCATGGCGCTCAAACAGCGGCGCGCCAATATCCGCCTCCAGACGCTGGATCTGACGACTGATAGCCGAAACGGCCACAAACAGCTGCTGGCTGGCGGCGCTAAGCGAACCTGTACTGGCGACGGCCAGAAAATAGCGGACTTCAGGACTAAGCATAAACCTGCCTCTTTATGGTGCATGCTGCCTGGTAGTGCAGCGAACCTTTGCTTTTGCAGCAAAGCTTGTTTGATATTTTTATAATTGTGGCAAAGCCAGATTTTAGCTTAGATGGAAGCCATAACACTATAAAAGCAAACACAGGTGACTTATGACCCTCGAGCAGCTTCTGACGCAGGCCATGGCATGGTTTGACCGCGGTGAGTTTAAACAGGTGCTGGCCAGACGCATCGCCATTCGTTCCGAAAGCCAGCGGGAGAACCGCGAGGCGGAGATCCAGCGCTACCTGCAGCAGGAAATCGCCCCGGCCATGCAGGCAATGGGCTTTGAGCTAATCGCAATCGATAATCCTCAGGCGCCGCGCTACCCGTTTCTGCTGGCCTCGCGTATTGAAGACGCCGCGCTGCCGACGCTGCTCTGCTACGGACACGGCGACGTAGTGTTCGGCGACGACGAAAACTGGCGCGAAGGGCTGGCTCCGTGGCGGCTGACGGAAGAGGGCGACCGCTGGTACGGGCGGGGCAGCGCGGACAACAAAGGCCAGCACTCGGTCAATATCGCCGCGCTCGAACAGATCTACGCGGCTCGCGGCGGCAGGCTGGGGTTTAACTGCAAATTTTTGTTCGAAATGGGCGAAGAGATCAGCTCGCCCGGCCTGGCGCAAATCTGTCGCGAAAACCCGGAACTGCTCGGCGCAGATATTTTTATCGCCTCTGACGGCCCCAGGCTGAGCGCCGAAAGGCCCACGCTGTTTCTTGGCTCGCGCGGGGCGGTAAACGTTCGGCTGAGCATCAACGCCCGCGATCGCGACTACCATTCCGGCAACTGGGGCGGCCTGCTCAGCAATCCTGGCACCCAGCTGGCGAACGCTTTTTCCTCTCTGGTGAACCAGCACGGCCAGCTTCAGGTTGCGTCGCTGAAGCCGCCGGCGCTGACGGAAGAGATCCGCGCGATCCTGAGCGACATTACCCTGCAACAGGATGTCAACGGCCCGCAGATCGATGCGCAATGGGGCGAAGCGGGGCTGACGCCCACTGAACGGCTCTATGGCTGGAACACTCTGGAGATGCTGTCCTTTCTGACGGGCAATCCGGCGCGGCCAATGAACGCTATTCCCGGCAGCGCAACGGCGGTCTGCCAGCTGCGTTTTGTGCCGGGCACCGACTGGGAAAACATTGAGCGTCACCTGTGTGAGCACCTGGCCGCAGCAGGATTCAGCCAGGTAGAAGTGAAGATGCTGCGCGGCTCGCCAGCAACCCGGCTCGATCCGCGCAATCCGCTGGTGGGCTGGGCGCTGGAGGCAATCCAGCAGGTCAGCGGCAAAAAGCCCGCGCTGCTGCCAAACCTGGGCGGTTCACTGCCGAATGACGTCTTCGCGCATATTCTGAACCTGCCCACGCTCTGGATCCCGCACTCCTATCCGGCCTGCGGCCAACACGCCGTGGATGAACACATGCTGCAATCTGTTGCGCGTGAGGGTTTGCAGATAATGACCCGGCTGCTGTGGGATCTGGGCGAGAAGGGCAGCGAACTGATTGCCAGCCACCAGCGGTTCAGGCAGCAGCAAGGAGGCGCGCAATGAGTACCTTAATCGACCAGCAGCGTTCTGTAGCGGCCACGCCCAACCTGTATAAAACGCTGTTCGCCACCTGTATCGGCAACGCGCTGGAGTGGTTCGATATTGCGATTTATGGCTTCTTCGCCAGCTATATCGCGCAGGCTTTTTTCCCCACGGCGGATCCGGCGGTGTCGCTGCTGCTGACCTTCGGCAGTTTTGGCGTTTCTTTTCTGATCCGCCCGCTTGGCGCGGTGGTGCTGGGCGCCTATGCCGATCGCGTCGGGCGCAAAAAAGCGCTGCTGATGTCCATTTCCCTGATGATGCTGGGCGGCGCTATCATTGTTCTTATGCCCGCTTACGCCACTATCGGCCTGGCCGCGCCGGTGTTGGTGCTGCTGGCTCGCCTGATCCAGGGTTTTTCCGCCGGCGGCGAATTCGGCAGCTCGACGGCTTTCCTGGTTGAGCACTTCCCGCAGCGCCGCGCTTTTATCGCCAGCTGGCAGTTCGCCACTCAGGGAGCCAGCACGCTGATGGCTTCGGCGTTTGGTCTTGGGCTGGCACACTCTCTGAGCGAGGCGCAGATGGAAAGCTGGGGCTGGCGCCTTCCTTTTGCCTTCGGCCTGCTGATTGGCCCGGTCGGGCTGTACATTCGTCGTCATTTGCACGAGCCGGAAAGCTTCAGCCGCCGCGAGAAAATTCGCTCGCCGCTTCGGCTGTTGGCAGGGCAGCAGAAAAGCCTGATGCTGCTGGCGATCGGCCTGATGATTATTTCAACCGGCATCAACTATATGCTTAACTACGTGCCGACCTACGCCACCAAAAGCCTGCATCTTTCTGCGACCACGGCCTTCAGCGCCACGCTGCTTGCGGGCATAATCCTGACGGTGGTCACGCCGCTGATGGGGCTGTGGGCGGAAAAAATCGGGCGCAGGCCGCTGATGTGGGGCTCGCTGTCGCTGCTGCTGGTAACTATTTATCCGGCTTTCGCGCTGGTGGTGAACCAGCCGACGGCGGGCAGGCTGCTGTTGCTGGTCGGCTGGTTGGCGCTGCTGAAATCGGTCTACTTCTCAGTGGTGCCGTCAATGATGGCCGATCTCTTCCCGGTGACCACGCGCGCCAGCGGTATGGCGATTAGTTACAACGTCGCTGTGACCTTGTTTGGTGGTTTTGCGCCGCTGATCTGTACGTTGCTGATTAGCGCGACCGGCACCAGCCTGGCACCGGGCTATTACCTGATGGCACTGACGCTGCTCAGCGGCTGGGCGCTACTGAAAAGTCAAACCAGGCCAGGAGAAGAACAAACGGGCGAGCGGGGTGAAGCGCTGTAGAAGCAGCCCGAAACGAAAGGTTCATGCCTTTAGTAAAAACTCTGGCAACCGGCCAGGAACGAGCCTTTGTTAAAAACTCTGGCAACTGGCCAGGAACAAAAGATGCGTGCCTTATAAAACCAGCCTGAAACAACGGATATGCGCCTTTCAGGCTATGTGCAGCAACCAAACGCGACAGGCGCGCGCCTTTCTAAAGCGATAAAAAGCCCGCGTGGTTATGACGCGGGCCAAACAGGGCAACGATCGATACGGCTAAGCCAACCCTGGCTTAACTGGCGGTGACCACTTTAATTGCCAGGCCGCCACGAGAAGTCTCACGATATTTAGCATTCATATCTTTTCCCGTTTCATACATGGTTTCAATCACCTTATCCAGACAGACCCGAGGCTCGCTGACGCGATAAAGCGCCATCCGTGCCGCGTTAACCGCTTTGACGGCCGCGATGGCGTTGCGCTCAATGCAGGGTACCTGCACCTGGCCCGCCACCGGATCGCAGGTCAGCCCAAGGTTATGCTCCATGGCAATCTCCGCCGCGATGCAAACCTGGGCTGGGCTGCCGCCCAGCAGTTCGGCCAGCCCGGCGGCGGCCATGGAGCAGGCGACGCCCACTTCTCCCTGGCAGCCTACTTCCGCGCCCGAAATCGAGGCGTTCATCTTATACAGCGAGCCAATAGCGCTGGCGGCCAGGATAAAGCGAGCCAGCGAACCGGCGTTGACTTCACGAATAAACTTATCGTAATAGGCAAGCACCGCCGGGATAATACCGCAGGCGCCGTTGGTCGGTGCGGTTACCACGCGGCCGCCCGTGGCGTTTTCCTCGCTGACCGCCAACGCAAACATATTGATCCAGTCAACTACCGCCAGGGGATCGCTGGTGGTTTTATCGCTGCTGACCAGCGTGCGGCGCAGGGCTGCCGCACGACGCGGCACCCGCAAACGGCCTGGCATAATGCCTTCCGTAGTCATGCCGCGAGCAATGCCGTTGCTCATGACTTCCCACAACCGCAACAGGTAAGCATCCAACTCCTGCGGAGAATGTAAAGCCCGCTCGTTTTGCATCATCAGCCCGGAAAGCGACAGCCCGGTTTCGGCGCAGTGCTGGCGCAGGTCGGCGGAATTTTTATAGGGCCAGGGCACCGCAACGGCGCTTTGCCGTGGCTGATGAAAATGCGCTTCATCAACGATAAAGCCGCCGCCCACGGAATAGTAGACTCTGGTCAACAGGCGCCGGGAACCGGCAAAGGCGGTAATACGCATCCCGTTTTCATGAAGCGGCAAATTCACGCTGTGAAAAACCATGCACTGCTCAAGCGGAAAGGCGACTTCGTGTTTGCCTTCAGCCAGGGGAAGACGACCCGTAGCAGCCAGCTGCTGCATAAAAGGCGCAATGGCATCAATATTGACGCTTTCCGGCAGCCAGCCGGCCAGCCCCATAATAATAGCGGTGTCGGTATTGTGCCCTTTGCCCGTCGCCGCAAGCGAGCCGTATAAATCGACAACCAGCGAGGTGGCGTCAAGGAGCAGATGGTGGGCAATTAATTCATCAATAAAAGTTTTACCGGCCTTCATTGGCCCGACGGTATGCGAGCTGGAAGGCCCGATACCGATTTTAAACATGTCGAAAACGCTAATCATAAAAACTCCGCGCGAAAAGAGAAGGCCCGGCCGATCAATTCATCAGTGAGTAAACAATGCCCGAAATGGCGACCAGGCCTGCCAGCACCACGAAAAGGTTGCTGAGGTGGCCGCGATACTGCTGCATCGCCGGGATCCTGCGGATCGCATACATCGGCATCAGGAACAGGATCATGGCGATCACCGGCCCGCCGAGCGTTTCGATAATGCCCAGAATGCTGGGATTCAGCGTGGCGACAAGCCAGCAGGTCAGCAGCATAAACAGCGCCGTCAGGCGGTTAAGCTTTTTCGGCTCGATCTCTTTTCCGACGGAGCGCAACGATTTTGCTACGATGCCGTTAAACCCCTCGCGCGCGCCTAAATAGTGTCCCAGGAAAGATTTTGTTATAGCGATCATGGCGATAATCGGCGCCATCCAGGCGATAACCGGGGCGTTAAAATGATTGGCCAGATAAGAAAGAATGGAGATATTTTGCGCTTTAGCCGCGGCCAGATCGGCCGGCGTCAGGCTGAGGACGCAGCTGAAAACAAAAAACATCACCGTCAGCACCATCATGCCGTGCGCGCGTGCCAGAATGCGGGAACATTTCGGCTCGGCGTCCGCGCCATACTCTTTGCGTTTGGCGACGGCAAAAGAAGAGATAATTGGCGAATGGTTAAAAGAAAATACCATCACCGGTATCGCCAGCCAGAGCGTCAACATCAGGCTGCCTGAGCTGGTCGTAGTAAAAGAAAGCGTATCCAGCGCGGCGCTGTTCCAGCGAGGGATCAGATAAACGGCCAGCACCATCAGCGCGGCGACAAATGGAAAAACCAGCACGCTCATCGCTTTTACGATCATCTGTTCGCCAAACCGCACGATAGCCATCATCGCCACGATCAACAGCAGCGACAGCACCATACGCGGTGGGCTGATCATACCCAGCTGATGCGTCAGAAAACTCTCTACCGTATTGGTTATCGCCACGCTGTAAACCAGCAGAATAGGATAGATAGCTAAAAAATAGAGCAGGGTTATCAGCTTGCCTGCGCCGCGACCAAAATGTTCTTCCACCACTTCCGTTATATCTTCGCCGGGATTTTTACCCGACAGCACAAAACGAGTCAGCCCGCGATGGGCGTAATAGGTCATAGGGAAGGCGAGAAGGGTCATAATAATCAGCGGAATTAACCCGCCAACGCCGGCATTGATCGGCAGGAAAAGCACCCCTGCGCCGATGGCGGTGCCGTATAGTCCCAGCATCCAGACGGTATCGGTTTTACGCCACGTCGTAGCGGCAAGCGGTTCTGCGGCTGCCTGAGGAATATGCATTGTACTCTCCGGTTAAAATAATAATCTAAAAAGCTGCCAAATTATCAAAATTTAGTATGGGTTATTCCGCTCGGAGCGCGATATTAAACTACTCAGGCGGCGGCAAGGAAACTAACCTGAACGCGCCGGATAAACAGTGATCCGGATCTCGCATCGGATATTAAAAAAGTCTTAACGCGCACTTTATTATTTTGCTGAGAGGGTTTGTTGAGGATTAATAATCAGGAGGGATAAAAATCAGGCTGGAAATAAAATATATTTTATATTTTAAAAAAATTAATTAAGCGGAGGTAACACGCAGAATTATAAGCGCGTGGTAACTTTTGAGTGAGAAGAAAAAGGCCGACTACCATCGGCCCTGGTTATTCAGCGTGCCTGCAAATAAACGACGTGGGTCTGTAGATATTCTTCCAGGCCGTGGCGACCGTCGGCGCCGCCAATGCCGGATTTACGCCAGCCAGCATGGAAACCCTGCATCGCTTCAAAATTTTCGCGGTTAACGTAGGTTTCGCCAAACCGCAGCTTTTTCATCGCCTGCATCGCCGTATTCAGGTTTTCGGTAAAAATGGAGGAGGTCAGCCCATATTCGCTGTCGTTAGCCAGCGCGATCGCGTCATCCAGCGTTGCGAAGGGGATAACCGGCAGCACCGGGCCAAAAGTCTCTTCCCGGACGATAGCCATGTCCTGGCGTACGTTGGTCAGCAGCGTTGGCTCAAAGAAGAACCCACGATCGCCTTTGCGTTTGCCGCCAGCCGCTACAGTCGCGCCCTGTTCCACAGCATGGGCCACTTTGTGCTCCAGCCGCGCCAGCGCGTCGGCAGAAATCAGCGGGCCCATATCCAGCGTGTCGTCCTGCGCGGGATCGCCGCAGCTGACCGCATTAAAAGCCGCCGTCAGGCGGCGCACCACCTCATCATAAACGCCTTCCTGGACATAAAGGCGCTCCGTACAGTTGCAGACCTGCCCGGTATTGATCATGCGCGAAGCCACGATGGCTTTTACCGCCAGATCCAGATCCGCATCGTTCATGACGATGGCGGGCGCTTTGCCGCCCAGCTCCAGCGCGACTTTGGTGACGTTTTTCGCTGCCGCCTCCAGCGTGGCGATCCCGGCGTTTACGCTACCGGTCAGGCTGACCATTCCCACTTCCGGGCTGGCGGCCAGAGCCTGTCCTACCTCCGGCCCATAGCCGGTTACCAGATTAAACACGCCCGGCGGCAGCCCAATCTCTTCAACGATTTCAGCAAATATTATCGCGTTGGCCGGCGTCAGCTCGCTGGGTTTGATCACAATGGTATTGCCGGTTATCAATGCCGGAGCGGCTTTGCGGGCAATCAGGAAAAAAGGGAAGTTCCACGGCAGGATCCCCGTGGTCACGCCAATCGCTTTTTTCAATATCAGGATGGTTTCGTCAGGGCGATCGCTTTGCACAATCTCCCCTTCATAACGGCGCGCCCATTCGGCCATATAGTCCAGATAGTCTGCGGTAAACAGCACTTCCGTCTGGGCCAGCTGCTGCGTTTTGCCGCCTTCCGCCACGATAGTGGCGGTCAGCTCCGCTTCACGACGACGAATGCCTGCCGCAATCTGGCGCAGCCAGCGGCCACGTTCAACGGCCGGTAACGCTTCCCAGGCGGGTTGGGCAGCTTTGGCCGCGCTGATGGCGCGATCGGCCTCTTCTTTATCGCTTTGCGGGATGCGGCACAGCAGCGTTTCGGTAGCGGGGTTAATTACGTCAATCCAGCGATCGCTGCGATTCTCAACAAACTGGCCGTTAATAAAACAATGATGCAGGCGCGTCACAGGCGTCGTCTCCGTAAATGATATTTTGTGTTTTAGTTAATGCAATGTTGCAGTTATGCTGCCGCATTGAGAGAGTTAATGCCTTTCTCTGAGCGCCACGCCACGCGTGAAACTGGCAAAAAGACAAAGAGATTTGACGAAGAGTGCTGAATAAACAGCAGTTTAATGGAGATATTTGGCTGTTTTTCAGAACAAAGACAGATAACCTGTATCTGTGATCGCAGACGGGATAAGACGGTGGATTTTGCCATTTTCATGCCGGCGCAGGCAGCCAGCCAAAGGTGTGGAGAGAGGCAACCTTCGTAGACTCAGCCTACCGGGAATTTTACCCTCCTACGAAGGAAAAAAAGCATGAGCCACCTTATCTTTGCAGGCATTTTCTGGCATCTGGTGGGCGCGGCCAGCGCCGCCTGCTTCTATGCGCCATTTAAAAAAGTGCGTCACTGGTCCTGGGAAACCATGTGGTCCGTAGGCGGGATCATGTCATGGCTTATTCTGCCCTGGGCCGTCAGCGCCGCGCTGCTGCCTGATTTTTGGGAATTTTACGGCTCTTTTTCGCTCGCGCAGCTGCTGCCTGTTTTTCTGTTCGGCGCCATGTGGGGGATTGGCAATATTAACTATGGTTTAACCATGCGCTACCTGGGCATGTCGATGGGAATAGGGATCGCTATCGGCGTAACGCTGGTGGTCGGCACGCTGATGACGCCGCTGTTACAGGGGCGATTTGTCGAACTGTTCAGCTCCACGGGCGGCCGGCTGACGCTGCTGGGGGTACTGGTGGCGCTGTGCGGCGTGGCGATTGTTTCCCGCGCCGGGCTGCTGAAAGAGCGGGCAATGGGCATTACGGCGGAAGAGTTCAACCTTAAAAAAGGGCTGGTGCTGGCTGTGTTCTGCGGAATTTTCTCCGCCGGCATGTCGTTTGCGATGAACGCCGCCAAACCGATGCAAGACGCCGCCCTGGAGCTGGGCATCAATCCTTTATATGCCGCGCTGCCCAGCTATGTGGTGATTATGGGCGGCGGCGCGCTGGTTAACCTGGGCTACTGCTTTATCCGTCTGGCTACCCAGTCCAGCCTGTCGGTAAAGGCGGATTTCTCGGTAGCGAAACCGCTGCTGGTCAGCAATCTGCTGCTGTCGCTGCTGGGCGGCACCATGTGGTATCTGCAATTCTTCTTCTATGCCTGGGGCCACGCCCGCATTCCCGCGCAGTATGACTTTATCAGCTGGATGCTGCACATGAGTTTCTACGTGCTCTGCGGAGGGCTGGTCGGGCTGGTGCTGAAAGAGTGGAAGAACGTCGGCAAACGTCCGGTCAGCGTGCTGTGCGGCGGCTGTCTGGTTATTATTCTTGCCGCCAACATCGTTGGTCTGGGAATGATCTCCTGATCGGAACGCCACAGGGATGTGGCGCTTACCATGCGGCGGCTTTTTTCTGACGGTGCTGTTCGAACTGCTGGCGAAAGGCGCTGGGCGTCATGCCGGTTTCCCGGGTAAACACGACGGAAAAATAGTTGCTGTCCTCAAAGCCGCACAGCGCGGCCACGTCGCCAATCAGCGAAGGCGTGCTGCGCAGCAAAAATTTAGCCTTACACATGCGCAGCTGCCGCAGATACTGGCCTGGCGTCATGCCGGTCTGCTGACGAAACAGCTGCTTGAGCGCGCGCTCCGACAGCTGATGCTGAAGACAAAAATCGCTGAGATCGAAATGGGCCAGCTGGCCCTGAATGGCCGACATTAGCAGATCCAGCTGTTCGCCCTCAGGCAGCTGCCAGGCAACGTCCGCCGCGTAGCGGTGACGCTGTAGGATCAGCACCAGCTGTAAAAACAGCGCCTCCGTCAGCTGACGCGACAGCCGATCGCTTTTGGCGCTCTCCTGCGCCAGCTGCTGGATCACGCTTCTCGCCAGAGCCATGCCGCGCGTCGTCAGCCGCCAGGCCTTTTTTTCCTGCGGCAGAAACTGCGACCAGTCCAGGCCAAGACGAAAGCGCTCCGGGCAGTAGATCACGTTGTCCAGCACCAGCTCGTTGACCGACTCATAGCTGTGGCAGTCTTCAGGACTGATGTAGAACAGATCGCCGCAGGTAATAAGCCAGGGGCGATCGTTCATCACGTGCAGCCCGTTGCCGCGCCAGACGATCACCAGCTCGCAGAACTCATGAATATGGGACGGGAAAGTTTGCTGGGGCGCGCGGTCGGCAATAGCGACCGGCATCAGCCCGGACGGAAAATAGTCGGCTTTCGCCAGACAAAGCGGCTTGCTCACGTGTCACCTCACAGGTCATTTTGCCTGATGGTACGCGGAGAAAAGCCAAATTCACGCTTAAAAAGGGTAGAAAAGTGATTGCTGTCACCAAATCCGCAGTGGTAGGCGATATCGGTAATACGCATTTCACTGTGGCGTAACAAATGCCGCGCCTGCAACAGACGCAGGCGGTTAAGGTAACGCTGGGGCGTGCTGCCCGTCTGTTGTTTCAGCTGGCGATGTAGCGTGCGCAGCGAAAGTGAAAACTTATCCGCCAGCGCGTCCCAGTCCACTTCCTCGCTGTAATGGTCGGCCAACCAGTCCAGCAGACCGCGCATTCTCCCGCTCTGATCGTCACCGGGCTGCTCGCTGCATCCGCGCCGCAACAGCACCAGCAGCTGCATAAAGCGCAGCTCCTGCTCGGCCCTCGCTTCGGGCTGTTTCGGATCTACCGGCGCGCCCAGTTCTTTAATCAGCGTTTTCGCCTGTTCCATCACCCGGCCGCTGATACGCCAGTGCGAGGGGTAATGTCCTTCTTTTTCCTGAGGTAAAAGATGCTGGAAGTTGGTAATAAAGCGAAACGCCTCCGGCCCACGATAAAGCACGTTGGTCAGGATCAGACGATCCGTTTTTTCATAAAGATGGCGATCATGATCGCGCACAAAGCAAACGCATCCGCCGCAAAGCGTACGGGGTTCGCCGTTGAACACGTGCACGCCCGCACCCTGTTCAACCAGCACAATTTCGTGAAAATCCTCGTGGTGATGTTCAGGAAAGGCGCTCTGCGGCATACGAGGTTCAATGGCAACGGGCAGGCCGCCGCCGGGAAAAAAGTCCACGCTATGTAGTAGGGTCATGGTGCATCTCCTGGGTCGACTCTGCGGTCAGTTTACCGCCGACGCCTGCGTTGCTGCCTTGATTTTTTGACCGGAAACATCGGCAAATCCGCTTGTTTTTCAAGAAAGTGCGCAGGCAAGTTGGGAAGTGCGCGTCGCGTCACACCGTTAATTTGCCGGCGCCTCAGCAGGAAATGTGAGCTGCTTCACGTTCACCTTTGCCCTGTTGCCAGCGAGGGATCACGCCTGGCACTGGCAGGAAGGTGCCAAAAGCAGCGGCTTTTAGACTAGGGGGCACTAAACAGACAGGAAGCCATCGCCATGAGCCTACAAAATTGTATTGCCATCGACATGGGCGCCTCCAGCGGACGCGTGATGCTGGGCCGCTTTGATCTGCAAAGCGGCAAGCTGGCGCTGGAAGAGGCCGCCCGCTGCGTCAATAGCCTGGTCGTCAGGGAAGAGCGGCAATGCTGGGATGTGGATGCGCTGGAAAAATTTATCCTTGCTTCGCTGGACAAGCTGATTCAGCAGGGCATTGCGCCGGACAGTATCGGTATTGATACCTGGGGCGTGGATTACGTGCTGCTGAATAAGCAGGGTGAGCGGATTGGGCTGCCGGTTTCCTATCGTGACGACCGGACCTGGGGCGTAATGCAGAAGGCCTGCGCCGATTTGGGACGGCAAGCCATCTACCAGCGCACCGCAATCCAGTTCCTGCCTTTCAACACCCTTTATCAGCTGCGTGCGCTGTGCGAGAGCCAGCCGGAATGGCTCAATGACGTGCGTCACGCTTTGCTGATCCCGGACTATTTCCACTATCGCCTGACCGGCAAGCTTAACTGGGAATACACCAACGCCACCACCACGCAGCTGCTGAATAGCCAGAGCGGCGAGTGGGATAATGCGCTGCTGGAATGGACGGGTGCCAATCCCGCCTGGTTCGGCAAGCCCACCGCGCCCGGCGTAAAAATTGGCGACTGGAAGGCCAGCACCGGCTTATCCGTCCCGGTCATCGCCGTCGCTACGCACGATACGGCCAGCGCCGTGCTGGCGGCGCCGCTCACTACGGACAACGTCGCCTGGCTCAGCTCCGGCACCTGGTCGCTGATGGGCTTTGAAAGCCTGCAACCTTATAACGATGCCGCCGCGCTGGCCGCCAACATTACCAACGAGGGCGGCGCGGAAGGGCGCTACCGCGTGCTGAAAAATATTATGGGCCTTTGGCTGCTGCAGCGCGTCTGCCGCGAACTGGCTATCGACGATCTGCCGGCGCTGGTGCGGGAAGCAGAAGCGCAGCCTGCCTGCCGGTCGCTTATTAACCCCAACGATGAACGCTTTATCAATCCGGTCAATATGGTGCGCGAAATTCAGGACGCCTGCGCCGGACAGGGGATGCCGACGCCTGCCACGGCCGCCGCGCTGGCTCGCTGTATTTTTGACAGTCTGGCGCTCTATTACCGCTTCGTGCTGGAAGAGCTTGCCGCCGTACGGGGCGCGCCTTTCAGCCAGCTGCACATCGTTGGCGGCGGCTGTCAGAATCCGCTGCTGAATCAGCTTTGTGCCAACGCCTGCGGTATTCCGGTGGTTGCCGGGCCGGTCGAAGCCTCCACGCTTGGCAATATCGGCAGCCAGCTGATCGCCCACGGCAGCGTCAGGGATGTCACCCATTTCCGCCAGCTGGTCACCCAAAATTTCCCGCTGAACACTTTTATTCCACAGGCCAGTGACGCTTACAGCCGCAGCTGGGCGCTTTTTCAGTCACTGACACATTCGGTTAAGGAGCTATGCGTATGACCCAAGCAATTGAGCAGGCGTTTGAACTGGCAAAATCACGCTTTGCCGAGCAAGGCGTGGACGTTGACGCCGCACTGAAGCAGCTGGATCAGCTGCCGATCTCAATGCACTGCTGGCAGGGCGATGACGTCCGCGGTTTTGAAAATCCTCAGGGCGCGTTGACCGGCGGCATCCAGGCGACCGGCAACTATCCGGGAAGAGCCAGAACGGCGGTCGAACTTCGCGCCGATCTGGAACAGGCGATGTCGCTGATCCCTGGCCCCAAAAGGCTGAACCTGCACGCCATTTATCTGGAAAGCGACAGCCGGGTCGAACGCAACGAAATCAAACCGCAGCACTTTGCCAACTGGGTGGAATGGGCAAAAACCAACGGCCTGGGTCTGGATTTCAACCCGTCCTGCTTTTCGCATCCGCTGAGCGAAAACGGCTTTACGCTGGCCAGCGCCAATAAAGAGATCCGTGAATTCTGGATCGAACACTGTAAAGCCAGCCGCAAAATTTCGGCCGCGTTTGGCGAACAGCTGGGCACGCCGTCGATTATGAATATCTGGATCCCGGACGGCATGAAAGATCTGCCCATCGATCGCTTTGCGCCGCGCGAACGCCTGGCGAACTCGCTTGACGAGATCATCAGCGAGAAGCTGGATCCGGCGCACCATATCGATGCGGTAGAGAGCAAACTTTTCGGCATCGGCGCGGAAAGCTATACCGTTGGCTCAAACGAATTCTGCCTGGGCTATGCCGCCAGCCGCCAGACGGCGCTGACGCTGGATGCCGGTCATTTTCATCCGACTGAAGTTATCTCCGACAAGATCTCAACTGCCATGCTCTACGTGCCGCGTCTGCTGCTGCACGTCAGCCGCCCGGTGCGCTGGGACAGCGATCACGTGGTGCTGCTGGATGACGAAACCCAGGCCATCGCGCATGAAATCGTGCGTCAGCGCCTGTTTGACAAGGTGCATATTGGTCTCGACTTCTTTGACGCCTCCATCAACCGTATCGCCGCCTGGGTTATCGGCACGCGCAACGCCAAAAAAGCGCTGCTGCGGGCGCTGCTGGAGCCGGTGGACAAACTGAAAAAGCTGGAGCTGGAAGGCGACTACACCGCGCGTCTGGCCCTGCTGGAAGAACAAAAATCGCTGCCGTGGCAGGCGGTGTGGGAAGCGTACTGCGTACGTCACGACGTCCCGGCGGGCGCAGGCTGGCTTGACAGCGTTCGCCATTATGAACAACAAACTCTCAGCAAACGTTAAGGATGCCACATGCAACACATTCTGACTTCATGGTTCGTCCAGGGAATGGTAAAAGCCACTACGGATATGTGGTTAAAAGGGTGGGATGAACGCAACGGCGGCAACGTCAGCTACCGCTTACTTGATGAAGAAGTCCGGCCGTTTGCTCAGGATTTCTACCGTGAGCCGCGCATGGTTGAACTGACGCAGCCCGTACCGGAACTGGCAAACTGCTGGTTTATCGTCACCGGCTCCGGCAAATTTTTCCGCAACGTGCAGCTGGATCCGGCGGACTGCCTGGTGCTGCTGCGCGTCAGCGAAGACGGCCGCGCCTACAGCATTTATTGGGGATTGAGCAACGGCGGCCTGCCCACTTCCGAGCTGGCCTCCCATTTCCAGTCGCACAGCGTGCGCATGAAAGTGACCAACGGCGCCGATCGCGTCATCATGCACTGCCATGCCACTAACTTTATGTCGCTGAGCTATGTGGTGGAGCTGGACTCCGCGCTGTTTACCCGCCTGCTGTGGGAAGGCAGCACCGAATGTCTGGTGGTGTTCCCGGACGGCGTGGGCATCGTGCCGTGGATGGTGCCGGGCACCGACGGCATCGGCGAAAAAACCGCGGAGCAGATGGCGTCGCACAGCCTGGTGATGTGGCCGTTCCACGGCATTTTCGGCGCAGGCCCGACGCTGGACGAAACCTTTGGCCTGATCGACACGGCGGAGAAATCTTCCGAGGTGGTGGTAAAAGTGCTGTCAATGGGCGGAATGCGCCAGAGCATTACCACGGAACAGCTGGTCGCGCTGGGTGAACGGTTCAATGTGCAGCCATGGCGCGCCGCGCTGGAAGCAAGGCATCCGCATGTTGCGTAAGGCTTTTGTGATGCAGGTGCATCCTGATAAGCATCAGGAGTACGAGCAGCGGCATAATCCCATCTGGCCAGAACTGGCGCAGACGCTGAAAGCGCACGGCGCGCATCATTACAGCATCTTTCTGGACGAGTCGCGCCATCTGCTGTTTGCAGTGGTGGAGATCGAATCGGAAGCGCGCTGGAACGCGGTCGCCAGCACGGAAGTGTGCCAGCGCTGGTGGCGGTCGATGTGTGAACTGATGCCGTCAAACCCGGATTTCAGCCCGGTCAGCGAAGAGCTTAAGCCGGTATTCTACCTGGCATAAGCCCGGCTGACTTAACCGGTTAACGCTAAAAAAGCCTGATAATTATTATCAGGCTTTTTTTACGAGTTGGATGGCACACTTAAAAGCCTGCGGCTATTCACCAGATTTATAGCGAACCGATGGCTGAGCATAGGTTTATCAACAGATTATTACGGGTTCTGAGAATATATTTTGAAATACAAAGATCCCATCATTTTTTAAGCACGCTCCGTTCTTAATTGAAATTGTGAACTTTCAGGCATCGGCATACGATCGCGGCGTCCTTATTTCTGGCGTACTGATCAAAGAGGCTATGTATGAAACTTCACACGTTAACCGATCTTGAGGCTGCTCATGATATCGATGATGGATTTGAATATGTTAAAAACAATCCTGTTTTATTAAATTATAGTGCTGCTCAAGGCATTATCGATACGCTATCCGCAGGGCTTTCTACGGGCGCGGTACTTGCCAACTTCCCGGCGGCACAGCCTTCAAGAAATGTTGAGAAGATCAGGATAAAAAATAACTCTTTATGTATTCTTTGCCCGGAATACACCAGGGCATCGGCAAATCCTCAGGGTGAAGCACGTTTTAGTCGTACGCCTGGCGTACTTTTTCCTGGCGATGAAGGGGAGTTTGAGTTTAGCTACCGGCCTACGGCCTATGGGATCAATAATGGCAATGCCGTCTTCCACCTTAGCTTTCTGGTTATTAGCGCAGATGTGAATTTCACCGGCCTGGAGTCTTACCCCAGTATCCATGAAATCCCTATGTTAAGAATTAATTTTTATTCTCACAGGTTTAGCAAGTTATTCATCTGGGACGTCACCGTTAATAATGAAACGCTGGAACCTGTTTATGCTTCAGGCCTTGACCCCCGTGGCAACGATAACGTGATGACCTATATGACTTATCGGGGTACCGAGAACAGCAGAGAGCCTTCTTTCGGGATGGCCTATAACGATGTCAGAGCAGCGACAATTAACGAACGCAATGCGACCGGTTCGACCACGCTTGTCTTCACTCCCTCTGCAAAACGTTCTGGCGATCCTGTCAGACAGTTAGACAATCCCGGCACAGGCGTATGGAGCGAAGCGGCTATAAGAAACTTCCTTCGGGTATGCCTGCATAAGTACCGTGCCAAAACGCAGGTTCAGACGAAATCCTTTGCTGCTATAAGTTCTCTGATTGGCCTGTTGTCAACGGCTAAAGATATTTATTCCAGTATTTCTACCCGCACGGACAGCAGAACTTACCTTACGGTAAGTATGAAAAACCTGACCGGGAAAAATATGTTTATCCTGCGCAGGAAATACAGTAATTCGATGAGGATGGATAACGGGATTGTTCTTGATGGTGAAACAGCGGTAATCCCTCTGGCATTTAGCTCATTCCGACCTGCCGAACCCGAGCTGTTTATTCGCATTGTTGAAGGCAATGGTGAAGCTATTGATTTGGTACTTTATTTTTCAGATTATGGCGCTGGCAACTCCATCAAAGTCAGCCGTGTTATGCAATCCGGTCCTGCATTGATTCAGCGCGATCCTGCCTATAGCACAACCGGCTCAGCCACAAACTGCGTCTACAGTTTTGTTTCTCCAACCAGAAAGCACAGAGTATTTATTCAGCCGACTATTGTGACCAGCCATGACAGTCCTACCCTGGATATTTCCCTTGTTATGGTGGAGAATCGCCCTGAATTTACCCCGCCTGGTGAGCAAATACCTGGCAATGAATTACCTCCCCCGGTAGAGGATGGAGGTGGCGCGCAGATCCCTGATCCCATTTTCCCCCAGCCACGCTTTGCGGACTGAAGCCATCCTGCTTCAGTCCACGGAAGGCGACGGTAAGATAATCCGCTTTCCTGGGCAAATCTGACGTTCAGGAAATGCACAGGCCAGGGAAACAGCTGACGGTTAATCGAAATGTTGATTAACCGTTAATCCGCAGCTGCGGATAGCGTTTCATACTCCAGGCGCACCAGGCCAGCGAAAAGAGGCCGATTGCGCCGCCGGCATAGCCGATATGCGCCATGCCCAAATGCAGGCTCACCTGATTGCCCAGCAGCGCGCCGCCGCCAATGCCCAGATTATAGATGCCCGACATCAGCGACATCGCCACGTCGGTGGCGTCCGGCGCCAGCGTCAGAACCCTGACCTGAACCGCCAGGCCGATAATCATCATCGACAGCCCCCAGATAACACACAGCGTCGAGATCGCCACGGTATGCGTTGCCGCGATTAACAGCGCGAGCATACAGACCGACACCAGCGTAATCGCGCCCAGCAGAAACGTCGCCGGAAACTTGTTGCCCAACGCGCTGAACAGCACGCTACCGATAATGCCCGCCGCGCCGAAAATCAGCAGCAGGAAGGTGGTGAAATTACCGCCCATCTGCGCCACGGCCTGAATAAAGGGTTCGATATAGCTATAGGCCGTATAGTGCGCCGTAACAATCAGCACGATCAGCAGGTACAGCGAGACCAGGGCAGGGCGACGGAACAGCATCGGCACGCTTTTTAGCGAGCCGGTATGTTCGCTTGGTAGCTTCGGCAGCAGTTTCGCCAGGGTTAGCATAGTCATCAGCGCCACCACGCCGATTACGCCAAAAGTGATACGCCAGCCAAGATACTGTCCGATGACGCGGCCAATCGGCAGGCCCAGCACCATAGCCAGCGCCGTACCGGTCGCCAGCATACTCAGCGCCTGGGTTTTCTTGCCGGCTGGCGCCACGCGAATAGCCAGCGAGGCGGTAATTGACCAGAAAATAGCATGTGACAGCGCGATGCCAATGCGCGAAACCACCAGCACGTTGAAACTCCACGCGAACGCCGAAAGCGCATGGCTGGCGATAAAGAGCAGGAAGATGGCAATGAGCAGAAAACGCCGTTCGATTTGCCGCGTGAGCAGCATCATCGGCAGCGACATCAGCGCCACCACCCAGGCATAAATCGTCAGCATCAGGCCGACCTGGGCGGTCTGCATGGCGAAGCTGCTGGCGATATCGGAAAGCAGGCCAACCGGCGCGAACTCGGTGGTGTTAAAAATAAATGCGGCGATGGCCAGCATAATGACGCGTAGCCATGCGGTCTTGCGAGAAACGGTTATTGATTGCATCAGGTTTAACGACTTGTTGATAAGTGAGTTCCGCGTTACGCGAAAACAGAAAAGTGTCCATATTGTGTTTGATTTGTGCGACAGATGACATTGAAAAACGCCGTTTTTATGTAAATCAGCATAATCGGCGCGTGGCGAAGGTCATTCACCGCTTTTCACCCTTGTTTCTTGATTTAACGGCGAAAAATCTGTCGACCGGTGAGTATAGCCACAATTACGGGATGCGCCAGGCAGGGAACACCTTCTTACATAACCGCTGCGGGAAAATCAGCATTTCGCACGGGGTTGCGCTACCCTGGAAAGAGAATACCGTTATTTATCGCTTACGATAAGGAGTCTGTTATGAATCAACGTTCCGCTGTAGCCGTATTGGGATTGGGCGCGATGGGGCACGCTTTTGCCGCGAACCTGCTGAAAAACGGCTTTGTCACCAGCGGCTGGAACCGTACCAGCGCGCGCGGTGAAGATTTGCAAAGCGCCGGCCTGCGGCTGGCGGAAACGCCGGAACAGGCGGTGAAAGAGGCCGACGTGGTCATCAGCATGTTGGCGAATGCGGAAATCACCGAGGAAGTGCTGCAAAAAACGCTGTCGAGCCTGAAACAGGGCGCGATCCTGGTGCAAATGGGCACGATTGGCGTGGAAGCGACGGAAAAGCTGCTCGCAACCCTGCACGAGAAGCGTCCGGACGTGATTTTGCTGGATGCGCCCGTTTCAGGCACTAAAGCACCTGCAGAAAACGCGCAAATACTGGTGTTGGCCAGCGGCGACCGGGAGAAAGCGCAGGCCGTCGAGCCGGTTTTTGCCGCCATCTCAAAAGGCGTGAAGTGGTTGGGGGCGGCGGGCGCGGCGTCGCGCATGAAGCTGGTGGTCAACGCCTGGCTTATTTCTATGGTGCAGGGGCTGGCGGAAAGTACCCAAATGGCGGAAGAGTTTGGCTTTACACCGGATGAATTCTGGGACGTACTGGACGGCGGGCCGCTGGCGGTTCCCTATGCCAAAGCGAAACTGGGCATGATCAAAGAGGGCAGCTATGAACCGCAAATGCACCTGACCTGGGCGTTAAAAGATGCTCGCCTGGCGCTGGCGGCGGCAAAAGAAAGCCGTCTACCGGGATTAACCACCATCGCCGAACTGTGGCAGCAGGCCGTGGATGCAGGCTATGGCGAAAAAGATCTGTCGGTCATCTATCGCTATTTGCAGGAAAACAGATAACTTTCTTGTCAAAACAGAGGGAATAATCCCTCTGTTATTCAGGGTTATAGCGTAAATAGCAGGAACTGCTTAACGGCTTTCTTCTAAAGTGCAACACTATTTGGTATATTAATTTACTATCATCTTTATTAGTTGATTGATTTTAATGCTTTTTTAGATCACCGCCGATACGGTGAGGCACAGCTAAAAGCAAGGATCTGAACATGCTTGATATTCGTTTTCCTACAGCTTTACAAATGGTGCTCTGCATAGCCCAGGCGGAGCGGGAAGGTAAACGCAGCACCAGCAAAATTCTGGCAATGGGCCTTGAGGCCAACCCCAGTTTTGTCCGTAAAATGATGGTGCCGCTGACCCGCGATGGCATTATCGTCTCTACGCTGGGCCGTACCGGAACTATCCGGCTGGGGCGTCCGGCGGAGGAGATTACGCTTTGCGATATCTATACTTCCGTGCTGGAGGATAAACCGCTGCTGGCAGGCCGCCCGGAAGTGCCGGCGCGTTGTCTGGTTAGCGCCAACACCTGCTGGTTCTTTAAAGAGCTGGCTCACGAGGCCGAGCAGGCGTCGCTCAACGTGCTGGCGAAGCGGACGGTTGCCGACGCGCTACGGGAAATCTATGAGCGCGACCGCCGCTATCCCGAAGGCAGTTGCGAGGCGATGAAAACCCGTGAAAATGCTGAAACCTGAAGGGCAAGATAACCCTGAATATGGCCGGGCACTGACAATGCCCGGCTTTTTTATTGTCTTAAATCCTGTCGGGCCGCCACGGCTGCCGTAATCTTTACGCACTACGCCGCTTGTTGTGCGCTCTCTTTTTGCCGCTTCGCGATCGCATTTAATGCAACAATTATACTTGCATTAAGCGCGCGTCTGTTTTACCGTTACTAAATGCACTAATGACAGTTACCTTTTACCCCGCCCGGCGGCGGAGGTCAACAGCAAAAACAGGTTATAATTCTAAGGGGAAGACAATGAGCCATGATGATTTTATCAGCGACCTGGTAATGTGGATCGACACGCATATTGAAGGCAAGATGGATTTGGATACCGTGGCCCGCCGGGCAGGCTACTCCAAATGGCATCTGCAGCGTATGTTTAAGCAGCATACCGGCCACGCTTTAGGCGAATATATCCGCGCGCGTCGTCTGAAAAAATCCGCCGAGCGCCTGGCTAAAGGCGGCGAGCCTATTCTGGACGTGGCGATTTCATTCGGTTTCGATTCCCAGCAATCTTTTAACCGCAGCTTCAAACGTCAGTTCGGCCAGTCGCCGGGCGCATGGCGTCGTCAGGTGCAGGTCAGCGCCTGATTGCTTTTCAATGGCGGGCGTAGCGGCCCGCTTTGACTTTTCCGTTCCGCCTCCGTTTCGTTCCTCGCCGCATCGCATAAATATCAGTTCGACCAGGGCAAAACTAACTTTTCCGTCCCGCCTCCGTTTCGTTCTCCTGCCGCAGTGCATAAATATAGGTTCGACCAAATCAAAACAGGCCTGAAAAAACGCGGAGGATTGTATACTGTCTGAATTGTAATGCTTTTTGACTTCAGACAGACAGGAATCCCTATGGAGATACGGAACCTCACCAAACGCCAGCTTTGCGAAGCCGCCAGCTATCTGCTGGTCTTTATCGCGCTGCTGATGATTTTTCCTTTACGCCTGCTGCCGTGTTTTCTGGCCGGATTTATCGTTTACGAAACCATTCTGGCGCTGACGCCCTGGATAGAGAGGCTGGTCAAAGGGCCGCTGGCGCGTTGGATCACCATTTTCTTTCTTACCGTGGTGGTGCTGTTAGCGCTGGCGGGCGGTATCACCAAACTGATTGGCTTTCTGCTGCACGACTTCCACAGTCCGGCGGCTTTCCATGCCGCCGCCAGCAAGCTGCTTGAAGATGCGCAGGATACGCTGTCGCCGGTGGTCACGCGCTATCTGCCCGCAGATATCGATGAACTGCAGCATCAGGTTATGGCCTGGCTGCGCGAGCATCTGGTTGTGGTGCAAACGCTGGGCCGTACCGCCGCGCACACCTTTGCCACTATGCTTATCGGAATGCTGCTGGGCGCGATTATCTCGCTGCGCATCAGCGGCAGCGATACCAGCAACGCGCCGCTAACCCAGGCAATGCTAAAACGTCTGACGCTGCTTGCGGCTTCTTTTCACGATGTGGTTTTCGCACAAATCAAAGTCTCGCTGGTCAACACGCTGCTGACCTGTGGCTTTCTGTTCGGCGTGCTGCCGCTGTTCGGGCTGCACTTTCCGTTTGCCAAAACCGTTATCGTCCTGACCTTTATTGCCGGAATGCTGCCGGTGATCGGCAATCTGATCTCCAACACGGTTATTGTTTTGATTGGGCTTTCCATCTCTTTGCAGGCAGCGCTGATCGCGCTGATTTTCCTGATTCTGGTGCACAAGCTGGAATACTTCATCAATGCCCGTATCTTTGGCACCCGTATCAACGCCAAAACCTGGGAAATCCTGCTGGCGATGCTGGTGTTTGAATCCGCCTTTGGCCTGGCGGGCGTGGTTGCCGCGCCGGTGTTTTACGCCTATCTGAAAAGCGAACTGCGCCACGCCCGCCTGATTTAAGCTGCTTTACTGGCCCCGTTCGGGGCCAGTCTCCGCTATAAAGCTTCTTTATTCTTCTGCCGATAACTTCTCCTGAAGAACCGGAAAATTGCTTCCGCTTCATCTACCAGGGCATCAAATGAAACTCTCTAATTATAAGATCGGCGTGCGTTTAGGCCTGCTGGCCGCAGTATTGCTTTGCGCCACGCTATTTATCGGCCTGCGCGGCCTCGCTATCAACGAAAACGCGCTTGAGCAAAGCAGTCAGATCATGCAGCAGGAAATGCAGATTGAGCGGGTTATCGACACCGCGCGAAATGCACAAGTGCAGTTTAAGATTCAGGTACAGGAGTGGAAAAATACGCTGCTGCGCGGCGGCCAGAGTCCGGAGGCTTTTGCTAAGTACAGGACGGCTTTTATTGAACAGGGCGACAAGACTCAGCAGCTGCTTGCCACGCTAATCGAGACGATGCCGGCGGTAGGCATGGATAACCGTGAAGCGCGGGAGACGCGTAAGCTTCATGGCGAGCTGCAAGAGCGCTATCTCAGCGCGCTACAGGCTTACCAGCAGGGTGATGCCGACAGCGCGCAGCGCGTCGATCGTCTGGTCACCGGCGTCGATCGTCTGCCGACAAAAATGATCGACGAAGTGGTAGCCAACGTGCTGACGCACACGCAAAGCCTACATAAGCAGATCGCCGCTGCTAATCAGCAAAGTTATCAGCACACCAGACTGATCCTGGCCTTGTCGATGCTGTTAGCGCTGTTGACCGGCTGCATCATTACCTGGTGGCTGGTACGCAGCATCACCCAGCCGCTGGCGCAGGCAGTAAAAATCGCCCAGACGGTGGCGGCCGGCGATCTGCAGACGCAAATCGTGGTGAAAGGCCGTGATGAAACGGCCTCACTCATGGCCGCGCTGAAAGAGATGAACACCAATCTCACGCGTATCGTTTCCGACGTGCGTGACGGCACGGAAACTATCGCCTCGGCTTCGTCACAGATTGCCCTGGGCAGTCAGGATCTCTCCGGTCGTAATGAGGCACAGGCCAGCGCGCTGGAAGAAACGGCGGCCTCGATGGAGCAGTTAACATCCGTAGTCAGAAAAAATGCTGACAACGCACGTCATGCCAGCGATATCGCTCAGGATGCCACGTCAGCCGCGCAGCTGGGCGGCAGCGTGGTGAAGGAAGTAGTACATACGATGGGCGAGATTCAGCATTTTTCCAGCCAAATTAGCAATATTATCAGCCTGATTGATGGCATCGCCTTCCAGACCAATATTCTGGCGCTGAACGCCGCCGTTGAAGCCGCAAGGGCAGGAAGCGAAGGGCGGGGCTTTGCCGTGGTGGCCGCTGAAGTGCGGGCGCTGTCGCAACGTTCTGCCGCTGCCGCCAGGGATATTAAAACCTTAATTGACAGCTCGGTCAGCCGTATCAATACGGGTAACGCGCTGGTCGAACGCGCGGGTCAGGCGATGGAAAATATTGTGGAAAACGTGCACCGCGTCAGCTCGCTGGTGGCAGAGATCTCGCTGGCAAGTAATGAGCAAAGCGTCGGTATCGATCAGGTTAACCTCGCGGTAACGCAAATGGATGATGCCACTCAGCAGAACGCCTCATTGTCGCAGGAATCGACCGTAGCGGCGCAGTCCCTGCAGCAGCAGGCTGAAAATCTGCTGCGTAGCGTCAGCGTGTTTAAGCTTTCCGCTATTGTATAGGACACAGAAACGCGACGGCGGCCCGGCTGCTGTCGCATTCTCTCTTTACTAAATAAATAGGCGGAAGACCTGCCCAACTTACCTTTTCGTTCTGCTATTTTTGCCACAGAGTACCCTGTTAAATAACCATTATTTCACTATTAAAAAAATAAATTATTTAGCGACAGGGTTAAGAGCGTCACCTTTTATTGTTAAGCCAGCAGGGTAATTATATTTTTCTATTCTTTTTTTCATGGCGTTTACCCTTTAATTAGTTAAATATATAGCCACCTCCTTCATTTAATGCTGACCTGTTATCAATAATTGCCGCCTGGCGATAACGCTTGCCTGATATCTTTCTTTGGACATAACCCCTGAAGAGAAAATAATCATGGCAACCCTGAGTAAAGTAAAAAACATATATTCCCTGGAAAGGCCGGTATGGATGGATGCGGCCGGTCTGAGTAAGGGAATTAATCATGACCGTCAGCATCTGGGAATTATCCTGTCTGCAGGGCAGGCGATCAAAGTCCGCCAGCTATCGCCCAATAACGGCTCATTGACGCTGCGTTTACTGAATAATGATGATCAAACTGAAGCTTCTGTCAGCTTTGGCTCCGCCTGGGTGAAGTTAAGTGCCGGCGCGGCCTCTGTGCCTTTTATTGATACCCCTTACGATCTTTCCACTGCCGTTGTGGAATATGAATATGACGACAGGGCTAACACGCTGCCTGTCTATGAGCAAGGCGGCAGCGAAAGCGCTTTCTTTCAGCTGTGGGACAGCCAGAACGCTGAGTTTGCATTAATCAGCAGCGAGTTTGTGAATATTTTAATTCCGGCAGCCGATAAACAAAAACTGCGTACGCTCCACGCGCAAAATAGCATCGACCGTTTAATCGAAGGCTACAGCAATATCTTTAATTTTTATAACACGCTGCTTGGCCTTTCTTTCCAGACGCCTGTTATTACCGATAGGAATATCCGCAACCGCTACTTTATCAAGGCGGACAAAAGCGGCCCGGGCGCGGCTTATTACAGCGATCGCTGGACCGCCGAAACCAGCCCGACCGTTAGCGACTTCTGGCTGTTCAGCAAAGAGCCCGGCTGGGGCTGCCTGCACGAAATTGCCCATGGTTATGAAGGCAAATTCATGTCGGACAGATTTATCGACGTGCGCGAGGTCTGGAACAATATTCACTGTGCCTGCTACCAGCATCTTACGATGGGCGACAGGCAATATCAGGAAGGCTGGCTGTACGACTACGGCAGACAGGCTGCGGTGGAAAAAGTTATTAATGATTTTGTGCGTAACGGCACGCCAGTGAATCAGTGGGATCTGCGCTCGAAACTCTACTTTATGATGCAGATGGTCAACAAGGCGGGCATGGAAGCCTTTACCCACTTTAATCAGCAGTACCGTCTGCTCAGTAACCGCGACGGCTTTATTGCTGAAGAACATTCGCTGCTGGATATGCTTTCTGTCAGCTTTGCCGAAGCGGGCGCCAAAATTGACGTTACGCCTTTTATGCAGCTGGTTGGCGCGCCACTCACTCGCCAGCAGCGCGACAATAATCTGTTTTGCCAGGGTAAGGCGGTTTATCCGTTAAATCAGCTGGTAGAAGAGGGACGGCTGGCGGCGTTGCAGCAGCAGCTGAATTTGCGTAGTCCGCTGGCGCTGGTGGATGTTCAGCAACTGAAAATAACCGGTCTGACCGGCAGCGTCAGCCTGAAACTGGATATCGATGACTTCCGTCAGATTGAAAATGAAACCCTGACGCTGCTTGACGGCGCAACGGTCGTACGGCAGGAAAAAATTAACCGGCAGGAAGTGCTGCTTGAGGATCTGCCTGTTGGCGTTTACACGCTGCATTTACCCACCGGTAAAAGCCAAAAGTATGCTGTGCAGCCAGGCTATCTGAAAGTTAAAACCGGGCAGTCAGCGCAGGTTATTCATTACCAGCGTAAAATAGCCTCACCGTTACTTAATCAGGTATTTAACCTGCTGGGGCTGGGCGATGCCAGTTTTGCCAGCGTCGAGCTGGACCACAGCAAAGGCCTGCTCAGCATTAATGCGGGTGGAAACAGTCCGCACGTTTATTTCCCGGATCAAACCTATGCTCAGATTACGATCCGCGACGGCAGCAACAGAGAAATCTATAAAAGAACTTTTCTGGGCAACGATCGCCTTATTGCTCACGACGAAATCGCTTTCTCTTACGGGGATCGGATTGAAATCTACCATCGTGAACCTTCTCGTTTACGTTTGTCGCCCGCCGTATCCGGCATAATCGATGCTACTGGCGAAACCAATCATTTTGTTATTACGGCCAGCGGCCTGAAAAATGAAAAATTAAACAACAACCCAGAAACGGATCTGGCCGAGAGACTGGAAAGCGCTTCGCTGGCGATTGCCGCTAACCATGCGGTTGTGGGCGCGGATTATGCGGCGGCTAAAGACGATCTCTGGCTGGCCGTCATGGCTTTGAGCCGTCCGCTGCGTGATATCCTGTTTGCAAAATATTATATTTATCTTTCTATGCATAACGAGCTGAAGGAGCATCCTGAAGTGCCTGAAGTGCCTGAAGTGCCTGAAGTGCCTGAAGTGCCTGAAGTGCCTGAAGTGCCTGAAGTGCCTGA